>JBLNDI010000035.1:0-16588 GCA_050261495.1 Bacillota bacterium | reverse complement strand
CATAAATATCAATGTCGCCGGCGGCGACCTTTTCAACGACGGCGCGAGCATAGCCGCAGCAGGGACTACCGGCAAGTTAATACAGGATATGGATGAATTGATTGCGGCGCTGGAATCGGCGGATTATGACGCCATAAGATCCAAAATACAGGATTTTGAAGCAAACATAGACAATGTGCTCAGGGTCAGGTCGGATATAGGAGCGCGGATAAACAGGATTGAGCTTACAATCTACAGGACGCTGAACGATTATACCAATTTTACCGGGCTCATGAGTGAAAATGAAAATATTGACATGACCGACGTCATCATGAACCTGAAAAACGAGGAGAATGTATACAGGGCATCTCTTGCCGGCGGCGCAAGGATTATAATGCCGTCGCTGATAGATTTTCTGCGGTAGCCGGCGGCGGACGCCAGGGCAGGCATTCCGGCGGAATGCGGCAAACTGCCTCGGATGGTGATTAAATGGGTCTGGAAATAAGAAGCGTACCGACAAAACTGCATGTGGAAACTACAAGGCCGCAATTGACGATAGAATCGCGCAGGGCACGGTTGGAATTCAGCCGTGAGGATGTAAAAATCGACATCCATACGGAGATGCCCAGGGTGATAATTGATTCGGACGAGTGTTTCGACACCATGGGACTGATGGACCCGATCGACCTGACGCGTAAAGCGGCACAGCAGGGAATGCAGCAAGCGTTGGCTTACATCGGCAAGGTTGCCGAAGACGGCGACAGCATAGCGGCACTGGAAAACCCGGTTGACCCGATGCCCGACATTGCTTTGCGGGATGCTTACCCGGAGCATGAATTCGTGCTTGATTTCATACCGAAAGCCAGGCCGAAGGCAACAGTTACAGGAGGCGTCAGGATTTCAAGCAGCGGCGGTGCGCAAGGCAGGGTAATGGGAGTCTATACGCCGGGCGGGGTCAGCATCAGGTATACTCCGGCAAAGGTGAAAATTAGCGTGGCCCAATATGCTTCAATAAGCATGAAGTATGTGCACAGGGGTTTTAGCGATGGCTTTAGCGCATATATATAACTTGCGGGATGGGAGATGACGCAATGATTCTTGAAACAAGGTATTTTGGGGAACTGGAAGTCGATGAAAGCGGGATAATATATTTCAATAGCGGACTTCCGGGTTTTGATGAGGTCAGGAGGTTTGTCATGATTGAAAATGAAGACAAGGCCTCCCCGTTCAAATGGCTTCAGGGCGTGGATGAACCAAAACCCGCCTTTGTTATTGTTGATCCGTTCGCAATTAAAAGGGATTATGAAATAAATATAGACGACGAAACCCTGAACGAACTGGGAATCGCCAGTCCGGACACCGTTGCCGTTTACAGCATAGTCGTTGTGCCGGAGGATATCACCAAAATGACGATGAACCTGCAAGCGCCGCTTATAATCAATACGGAGAACAGGAAGGGGAAACAGCTGATCCTTGACACGGAAAGGTACGGTGTGAGACACTATATATTAGATGAGCTCCAGGGACGGGAGGAAGCGGAAAATGCTCGTGCTGACAAGGAAGAAGGATCAGTCCATTGTTATAAATGAAAATATTGAAATAACAATTCTTGACGTGCAGGGGGACCAGGTCAGGGTCGGTATCAGAGCGCCTAAAAATATCTCCGTCCACCGCAAGGAGATATTTTTACAGATAGCGGAGGAAAACAAGAAAGCAGCTTCGATCAATATGGGGATAAACCTGAATGAAATACTAAAAAAATCGGAAAGTTAAAAAAATATTCAGAAAATTTCTTAATAAATGCTAAAGTATATTCTTGGAAAACCGATATAAATATCAAGAAAACCCGTTTTATCTGTCGAGCGCGCCGGCGGATAAGCGTGTTTTCAAAGATAAAGGAGCCGGCCTATCCGGCAAAAAAACGGGAATGGATTCCCGGGAAGAAATTCAAGGAGGATGATTTTATGATTATCAACAACAACATTTCTGCAATCAACACTCGCAACCAGTTATTTGTTACCAACACGTCAATGACAAAGTCGATGGAAAAACTGTCGTCAGGCAAAAGGATCAACAGGGCTGCCGACGACGCGGCCGGCCTCTCAATTTCGGAGAAAATGAGAGCGCAGATCAGGGGTCTGAACCAGGCGGCGAGGAACGCCCAGGACGGTATCTCGCTCATACAGACGGCAGAAGGCGCCCTTGACGAAGTAAGCAACATGCTGGTCAGGTTGAAGGAGCTGGCGGTCCAGAAGGCGAACGGAACATACAATAACGAAGACAGATCCAACCTGTCATTGGAAATGGACTCTTTGGGCGATGAAATCGACAACATATTCGCAAACACCAAGTTCAACGGTTCCGCAGTACTTACGACATCGGCCACCATCATTATTTCGGACGACGGAACCACAGCGCTTACTATTGCAGCCACAGACTCAACCGGTATAACAGGGCTTAGCAGCAATTCCGACGTAACAGCCATTGAGACCGCCATTAATAACGTCAACAGGGCGAGGGCTACATACGGAGCTAAGCAGAACAGGCTCGAGTCGACGGTCAGGAACCTGAAGACCACGGCGGAGAACCTGCAGGCAGCCGAATCCCGTATCAGGGATACCGATATGGCAGAAGAGATGTCGGCATTCACGAAGTACAACATCCTCGTGCAAGCGGGCACGGCAATGCTGGCACAGGCGAATATGGCGCCGCAGAGCGTATTGTCACTGTTGAGGTAGCAAAGGCACAAATTTTAAAAGAGACCCTGGCATGCCAGGGTCTCTTTTAACAATATGCAAAGCATGACACTGTAATGAAACGGCAGATATATCTTCCGGCCGGGATATGGGCGCGCAGACCGAGATATTATCAAGGAGAATATACAAATGGATGAAAAAATCTTAGAATTGAAAAGTACAATAAAGGAGCTTATTGTAAACATAATCACAAGAATCAATGAAATAAGCAGTCATTGCAAGAATGCCAACAGCTTGGATAAAAACAGGCTGATTAATTTATTTGATGATCTCCAGGCGCTGGCAGAAGGAATTAATATAATAAAAGAATACAACGAAAACATAGACATGCTGGAATTTCACGAAAAACTCGACATTATGGGAAGGGCGCTTGAAGAAAATGACGTAATGCTGTTTTTAGATATTATGCAATACGAGCTCGCCGATTTACTGGAATATTGGAAGCAGCAACTGGATTAAAAAATAATAGTTCTCAAGAATCGAAGCCGGCCGATCCGGTGGACAATCTGGAAAGGGCACGGCTTTTTTGTGCATATTGGTTTATGGCTGCAGCCAAACATATTTGGATTTAGGCTGTCATATGATATTATATTTTTAATAACGCTTACCCGTTAGTATTAAATTAAATAAATATCAATTCAAGGGTGGTGATTGACCTGAGACCTGAAGGTAATCAATATGGCATGAATATGAATCTTATAAAAAATATTAAGCTAAACCGGAAGAAAATAAATAAAATTATTGTCACAACAATTATTGTATTAATAGCCGTAATATTTGCGAGCACTTGCTGGTATACGGTCGATGATAAGCAGAAAGGCGTTGTAACAACCTTTGGAAAGGTCACAAATATCACGGACGCCGGCATCCATTTCAAGGCGCCTTTTGGAATCCAGCAGGTATACAAGGTTGACGTCAATGTTTACCAGAAAATCGAGCTGGGTTACCGGACCGATCCGACCGCCCAGGCGGGGTACGTTCTTGTAAGTGATGAGAGCAAGATGATAACCGGGGATTATAATATTGTAAATGTTGAATTTTTTATTGAATACAAAGTGTCTGATCCGGTAAAATACCTATTTTCGTCATACGAACCCGAGGTGATTTTGAAAAACCTGGCGCAAAGCCAGATCAGGACCGTAGTCGGTTCCACTAATGTAGATGCGGTGCTGACGGACGGGAAAGAATTAATCCAACAGCAGGTAAAGGAACTCATCATCGAAGTATTGAAGGAATACGATATTGGGCTTATGCTGACGGATGTAAAAATACAAGACAGCGAGCCGCCGACCGAAGAAGTTACCGCCGCGTTCAAGCAAGTTGAGACTGCAAAGCAGGGAGCCGAGACTGTCGTTAACGAGGCAAGGGCTTATGAAAACGCAAAGCTCCCGGAAGCGAAAGCACAAGCGGATAAACTCCTGCAGAATGCCGAATACCTGAAGCAGAGCAGAATAAATGAGGCCTTGGAGCAAATTGCCATGTTCGAGGCAATGTATAACGAATATGCCAATAATCCCGAAATTACCCGTTCCCGCATGTATTATGAGACAATAAGGAAAATACTGCCGGGCGTAAAGGTTTATATAAATACAAGCGAAAACGGACCGGAAATGCTGCTGCCTCTGGAAAGCTTTTTCGACGGTTCCGCTGCCGGCTGGAACGGCACGGAAAAAGGAGGGGAGTAAGATGAAAAAGAAAGCGGTTAAAATAACGTGCGGTATCGTAGTTTTGATTGCTATTATAACTTTGGCGTCCGGCATATATGTTGTCCGGGAAAATGAATACGCCTGCATTGTGCGATTTTCCAAGATTGTGAGTACGAAAGATTCGCCGGGACTTTATTTTAAAACCCCGTTTGTGGAAACCATCAGAAAATTTCCGAAAGCTATAATGTATTATGATATATCGCCTTCGGAGGTCCTGACCGCCGATAAGCAAAACATGACGGTTGACAGCTATGTATTGTGGCGTATAACCGACCCCCTGTTGTTTTTCCAGTCGCTGGGCAGCATAAGCGTAGCCGAAGAACGGCTTGATACGCTGACATACAATGCTTTAAAGAATACCATGGGAACGCTTGCACAGCAGGTAATAATCAATGTGGGAAATGTATACGAACGGAACAAAATATATGAAAACATAGCGACAAACGTTGACACCCTGGCCGCAAATTACGGCATCGACGTGGTGGATATCAAAATAAAGAGATTTGATCTTCCGGAAGCAAATGAACAGGCAGTATATGCGCGCATGATTTCCGAGCGCAACCAAATTGCGGAGAAATACGCTGCGGACGGTGAATATGAGGCGTCCATAATACGGAACAATGTAGACAAGCAGGTAAACATTATAGTCTCGAATGCCGAGGCGGAGGCTGCGAAGATAGTGGCAGAGGGAGAGCAGGAATATATGAGGTTGTTGGCGGAAGCATATGATACCGAGGAAAAGAGGTCGTTTTACGAGTATATGCTTGCGCTCGAAGCGCTCAAAGCGTCACTTGACGGGACGGATAAAACCGTTGTGCTTGGCAGGGATTCGCTGCTGGCCAAGCTGCTTACAAACCCGTGAAAACCATGCTTAATGCCCGGTAATTTAATATATGCCCGGTACTTTGCTATCCATGCGTTTCACCCCGGGCTTATGTTAAATAATGCTTGTGATTTGTCGATATATGAATCAGTAAGAAACAAAGGATGAAATACATGAAACAAGAATATCTCTTAAGCATATGCATGATGGTAAAAGACGAAGAAAAAAACCTCGGGCGCTGCCTGGACAGCCTGAAGCCACTGCTGGAAAAGGATGATGTTGAACTTATTGTCGTAGATACGGGCTCAAGCGACCGTACTCCTGAAATCGCGCGCAGATATACGGACAAGGTATACTATCACCTTTGGAACAACGATTTTTCAAGCATGAGGAATATAACAATATCATATGCAAAGGGCATGTATTTGCTTATACTGGACGCCGACGAGAAGCTGAATGATCCGCTCCTACTTTATGAATACATGAACGACCCCAGGCTCCGGACATATAATACGTATTTATTGAAAATAAGGAGTTACAATACCTTCGAAAGCTTCACGGTCATATCCCAAGAGCGGGTTTTTAGAAATGACGGCGAATTCAGGTATGAAGGAGCTGTCCACAACCAGGCTTTGTTTAAAAAGCCGGTTCTCGGAACAGATATTTACGTGGATCACTATGGTTACCTTTTCCAGGACAGCGGGCTCAGGGAAAAGAAGTTCAAAAGGACGGCATCCATACTCCGCAGCGAGCTTGAAAAAAACCCGGCAAATCCGTATTACAGGTTCCAGCTCGCCCGGAGCCTGAGTGTACATAAGGATACAAAAGAAGCGCTGGAGGAAATCAGAAGGGCATATGGTCTGATATCGGGGGATACGCGGGCAATGAGGCTGTATTGCTACATATACGGCCCATATTCCATCATATGTTGCGAAAACGGAGAGTTTGATGAAGCAATAAAGGTTTGCAGGGAAGGGCTGGAAGTCCGGCCTGAGTACGCCGACCTTTATTTTATTATGGCGCGCGCTCTGGCAAAGTTGGACAGGAAGCCGGAAGCAGCGGAAGCCTACGGCAAGTACCTTGATTTGGTGGAGAGATACGACAAGCTTGACATTTCAAGGGACAGGTCCATGGAGATGTGCTACACCGGCGCGTCGCACAAAGACTCGGCGCTTGTTTTCATAGCGAATGAATTTATGGCGCAGGGGAAATATATACAGGCCAAAAAGTATATCATAAAAATTAATGATGATAAAGCAAGAGTTGCGCTTCTTGTGAAAGCACTGCTTAAATTGAAGGAATTCGGCGAGCTTGCGCGCATTTACCGGAAACACCTGGAAAATAAGCAAATAAGCAGGTCAATTGCAGATATTGTAGAGATGGAGAAAAAAAGCCTGAACGCGGATTACAGGCAAAAAATCGAGGAAGCCTTCTGCATGGACGGGAACGACCCTTATTTGATGCTGAACAGGATAAGAAGGGCAGAAGACTGCGGGAAACCTACGCTGATGGAAAATGCGCTGAGGCAGGTTGACTTCGGCGATCTGCCGGATTATTACGCGGAAATGATGTCATGCATCGATGTCAATACGCGACTGGTAATCTCAACGCTTAAAAAGCTGAACAAAACGAAAATAAAACAGTATGCAAAACACCTCATGGATATACGCCCTCAGCTTGAGGACTTTTTTGAAAAATACCTGGCCGAAGAACAGGTCCGCAGCGGCGATTCCCATGGTTTGAGGGTTTATATCAGCATAGCGTATGCCTATTTGTACGCAAAGGCGCAAATCTGGAGGGACATGAAACTTGACCCGCCGGAGTCCTGCTATTCGATTTTTAAGCTTTATATTCAAAGAGGCATCGAATATATATCTCTTCTTTACAATAGGGAGAGGCTGAGATTGTATTATGACACTTTGGAGGACCACGAGGACAGGTTCTTTATAGCCTTGGGTTATGCTGCGGAGGCAGTGGAAAGAGAGGATTTCAGGTCGGGCATAAGGTATTTTAGGGAAGCCGCAAAAGCTTACCCATATATGGGCTGCTACATGAACAAGTACAAGGACGAGCTATTCCAGGACCCTGAAATAACCGGTGAGGAGGAAATGTAGTCATGAGTATTGCTAATACCGGCATTGAGATGCAGGAAAGAATAAAATCGGTAAAAGAAAGAATAGAAAAGCTTATTGAAGCGGGACATCTTGATGAAGCGAAGGCTGCCCTGCGGAAATATGATTCAAAAATGCCCGGAGACCCTGATATATGCTCAATGCTTGCCGTCATCCATATTATTGAGGGTTTGCTGGATAAAGCTGAAGCAATTATTTTTGACGGTATGAAGAAAGATTCGGTGCAGTTTGATCTTCTCTTTAACCTGGCCTATATCCGCGAGCGGAAAGGATTGTACGAAGAAGCGCTGGAGCTGTATGCCACCGCGGGGACAGTGGCAAGCGGCGTGGCACAGAAGCAGAGCGTGGATGAGGCTGTCAAACGCCTGCAAAATGTTGACCACAGCCTTGAAATAAAAGATAAAGCACGCATCGTATTTTTTGTCAAGGAAGGGTTGGACAGCTTTCTTGGTGATATAATAGAAGGACTTTCCGATGAGTATCGGGTCAGGAAAATTATAGTCAGTGATTTCAAACAGATTGATGCCGGGATGGAATGGGCGGATGTGTGCTGGTTTGAATGGTGCGACGAGTTGGTTGTTTACGGGAGCGGGCTGCCGCTGGCGAAGGAGAAAAAAATTATCTGCAGGCTCCACAGCTATGAAGCGTTTACGAATTATATACATAAAGTTGCATGGCGTAATGTCGATAAAGTCATTTTTGTTGCAGAGCACATCCGGGATTTTGTTATGGAAAAACACCCGGGATTGAAGCCGGAACAAACCATCGTGATTCCCAATGGTATCGAATTGCGCAAATATTTGTTTAAAAACAGGGAGCCGGGATATAATGTGGCCTATGTTGGCTTTATTAATTACAAGAAGGGCCCGATGCTGCTCTTGCATACGTTCAAGGCATTATACGACAGGGATCGCAGGTACAAATTATACATTGCCGGCAAGTTCCAGGATTACCGTTATGAGCTGTATTTCAAACAAATGATAAATGAATTGGGCCTGGAGAAAAATATATTTCTCGACGGCTGGCAGGAAAATATCGATAAATGGCTGGAGGATAAGAATTATATTCTTTGCACCAGCCTGCTCGAAGGAAATCCTGTTGCGCTGATGGAAGCCATGTCGAAGGGTATAAAACCTATTATACATAATTTTGTCGGGGCGAAAGAAATATACCCTGGGAAATACGTTTGGAATACCATAAGTGAAGCCGCTGACATGATAATGGACAGAACATATGATTCAAATGAATATCACAGTTTTATTGCCAACAATTTTTCACTGGAAAAACAGGTAAGGGATATTGTAAATGCAATACATGCTATTTCGGTACAAGAAAGTAAAAAGGAATTAAATATTGCTGTTACGGACAGTGATGAATGCAATAGTATAAGCATAAGCCATACCGATGATCCGGTCACAAGCTATTATAATAACTTCCTGGAATATCTTAAAAATGACAGGAAAAGGCCGAATCCCAGGCATGAATACCTTAAGAAGAGTTTAGGCAGTATAATTAAGCCGGGTGATAAAGTACTGGATTTGGGATGCGGTATAGGGATTACAACAGAATATATCAATTCATTAGGGGTTAGCAAAGTTATTGGCGTTGACCTTTCGCCCAAATTAATAGAATATGCCAAAAGCACTGTTATAGGAGTGGAATTTATTGTACATGATATTACCTGTCTGGAATTAGATGATAAATTTGACGTAATAGTATTATGTGATGTTATGGAGCACGTACCAAGTGACAGGTATGACGATCTTTTCAGAGTAATCAAAAAGCATTTGAAAGAACAGGGATTGGTTTATCTATCAATACCTGATCCCGGATACCAGGAATTTGTAAAAACATATAGACCGGAATTGCTGCAAATTATCGACAACTGCATATCATACGAAATGGTTAGAAAACTATGTGAAGACAATATGATGCTCATTAGGTTTTTTAATATATATGGCATATCCCTCGAAAACCAGTATAACGAGTACATCTTATGTAATAAAAGCAATTTTGGAGAAGCCTGGGAATCTCTTAAGCTTAAGGTATAAATCTATTTAACACGAATGGTATTTAATTATTAATCCTGCCACGTATTCCAGCCCTTCCCTTGTCATTTCCGGGTATACCGGCAGGGCGAGCGATTCGGCGGCGGCCGCTTCGGCTTCGGGGAAATACCCGGCCGGGTAGCCAAGGTATACGAAACACTCCTGCATGTGCATCGGGACGGGATAGTAAATTTCCGTACTCACGCCGTTTTCCTCCAGGTATGACTTCAACCTGTCCCGGTCATGAACACGGATGCAATATTGGTTATATATATGCCTGTACCCCGGCATCGCCTTCGGGGTGCGAAGACCATGCACTGAAAGACCGCACAGCAGGCTGCCGTATATTCCGGCATTTTTCTGCCTCTTTTCGGTCCATGCATCAAGGTATTTCAATTTGACCAGGAGAGCCGCGGCTTGTATTTCATCGAGCCTGAAATTCCCGCCGACAATTTTGTGATAATATTTCGGTTGTGAACCGTGAGACCTGAGAAGTTTTATTTTATCGTAGAGAGCCAGGTCGTTCGTGGTGACCATGCCGCCGTCGCCTATGCCTCCCAGGTTCTTGGAAGGGAAAAAGGAAAAACACCCGATGTCGCCTATACTGCCCGCCCGGCGTTTTTCACCGCCGATAATACATTCCGAGCCTATGGCCTGCGCCGCGTCTTCAACAATTTTGAGCCCGTATTTCCGGCATATCGGGACAATTCTTTCCATGTCAGCCATCTGTCCAAAGAGGTGGACAGGCATTACCGCCTTCACGCGCGGCAATTCATTTTCAGGTAAGGCGGAAAGCAGGCAGTCAAGGCTTTCCGGATCAATATTGAAAGTATCGGGATCGATGTCCGCGAACAGCGGCCTGGCTCCAAGCCTGGCGATGCAGCCTGCCGTCGCGAAAAATGTGTACGGAGTGGTTATCACGATATCGCCATGCCCGACGCCCAAGGCCATCAAGGCCAAAAGAATGGCGTCGGTCCCGGATGAAACACCCAGCGCGTACCTGCAGCCGCAGTATTTGGCTATTTCCTCCTCGAGTTTTGACACTTTCGGACCCAAGATGAATTGCTGCGATTCGAGCACCTCGTCGACAGCCTGCCTGATTTCGTGCCTTATCGTGGAATACTGCGCTTTGAGGTCAAGCATTGGTATTTTTGCCTGCATTGTATTGAGTCCTCCCCGATCTTTGGTTTTACTCCCAATCGGCATTTCCCGGCAAGCCGTTTCACACCTGGTTCTGCCGGAGCTGTTGCGCCGTCCCCCGTTGATTATTCGTCTTTTTCTTTAACAATGCCGGTTTCTCTAAAAAAGATATAAGAATCGCCGCATGCAGGGCATGACGTTTCAATGCAGCCGGTGTAACCGCTCCCGTTGCCGACGCTGCCGCCTTTGTCACCGGTATTGCCGGTGTCACTGACACCTTTGCCGCCAACGTTCACGTTGTCACTTTCGTCGACGCCCGGGAATTTCAGCTTGACGCCGCATTTGCATACCCAGCCGGCAATTCTGGCCGGGTTGCCGACAACGAGCGCAAAGTCCGGGATATCTTTCGTAACTACTGCGCCTGCCCCGACAAGCGCATATCTGCCTATGTTATGCCCGCAGACTATCGTCGCGTTTGCCCCGATAGTGGCCCCTTTCATTACAAGTGTCTTCCTGTACTCATTTTTCCTGGAAATATGGCTCCTGGGATTGACTACATTAGTAAAAACCGCCGAGGGCCCTAAAAATACGTCGTCTTCACAAATCACGCCGGTATAAACCGAAACGTTATTTTGAATCTTTACATTATTTCCCAAAACCACGCCGGGAGATATTACAACGTTCTGTCCGATATTGCAGTTGCGGCCGATTTTGCAGCCGCTCATAATATGGGAAAAATGCCATATATTAGTTCCATCTCCGATTTCACATGGCTCATCAACGTAACTGGATTCATGAACGAAATATCTTTTGTTTTTATTCTCCGCCACTGCCTTATTCACTGCCTTTCCGTTCCAGCGTTGCAACATTCCCTGATTTGGCATAATCACTCGGAAGACGACGGTACAATTATTGCCGTTAGTATTCCAGCGGGAGTTGGATGCTCCTTCCCTCCCTGGCTGACTTATAGATGCCGAGTATCAATTCGAGCGACTTGCGGCCTTCTCTCCCGTCCGTATCCGGCTCCGCTTTTCCCTTGAGCGTATCAACAACATTTTTGTAATAGCCCGTATGGCCGAACCCGTACACATTCGGAGGATTATAAGAGCATGATTCGACAAGCTTGTCGTCGTCGTCATAATCGCGAAATTCCCAGTGCTCTATTTTATTGACTGCCACGCCGCCGATTTTTACGGTGCCATATTGGCCTATAATCGTGAGCGAGCCCTCCAGGTTTTTCGGATAGGTAAGCATTGTTACGTTGATGGAACCGAAAGCCCCGTTTCTGAACCTGAGGCAAGCCACGCCGGAATCCTCCGTCTCGATTTTCCGTTCCAGCGTCCCGGTATATGCGGAAACGCTTTCGACGGGGCCAATCAACCACTCGATCATGTCAATATAATGGCTGGCCTGGTTCATGAAGGCTCCGCCGTCAAATTCCCAAGTCCCGCGCCACTTTGCCTCGTCATAATAAGATTGGGGCCTGCTCCACAGGACATTCACGATTGCCATGTAAATTCTTCCGAAACGGCCTTTATCGATTGCGCGCTTGACAAGCTGAAGCGTTGAGTTCAAACGGTTCTGCTTTACAACGAAAAGCTGCACTCCGTTTTCATCGCAGGCCGATATAAGCTCGTCCGCTTTTTTCAGGCTTGTCGCCATGGGTTTCTCGGTAATGACATGAAGTTTTCTTCTGGCGGCGGCGATGCCGTGCGCCGGGTGCAAGCCGCTTGGCGTGCATATCGAAACGGCGTCGATGTCATCCCTTTGTAGCATTTCCTCGTAACTGGTGTAATAATCTATGGAGTTTTCCTCTCCTGTTTTTCTTGCCCTTGACTCGATTATATCGCAAACCGCAACAAGTTTTGCGTCATTTTTCAGATTTCTGAGCGCGTCAATGTGATTTTTCGATATCCTTCCGCACCCTACCAGAGCAAAGTTTATAATGTTTTTCATACCGGTGGCTCCTTTGTCAGACCTAATATCGGCAACATTAGAATATCATGTAATATTTAAAACGTCAAAAATTTTTCTGTTGGCAAGCTTCCGGGGGTAATATTGCAAATTATCGCTTGAGGCCGGACAAAATCGTATTAATAATGCTTGTCAATATTCCGATATATAAACAAAAGAGGTATACGCACCCGTAATTTCATGGAGGGATATATATGAGGATACAAGGCATGGACGCCGCATTTTTAAATCCTGCCGCCGTCACCGGCGTTAAGGCTGAAGCAAATGAAACCGTTCACGTTTCAGTTCAAAAAGGAGATAATAATCTCCCGAATGGAAATACGGATGAAAAAGAATATCCTGTTACGGGAAAATTCATATCCGAAGCTGTTGAAAAACTAAACAGGATGTTTGAAGAAAGTAACAGGAGATTTGAATATAGCGTTCATGAAAAAACAAACAGCATTATTATCAGGGTAATCAACGAAGCCACGAACGAAGTGGTAAGAGAGATTCCCCCCGAGAAAATCCTGGATATTATGGCCAGCATCATGGAATTGGCGGGGCTTATTGTCGATGAAAGGCGGTAGGTTTGTTTATGAGTTACATTAACCCGATATATAACAGTGTTACCAGGTTGAGCGGTCTTTCAGGGCTGGATGTCGACGGGCTGGTTTTTTCGCTTATGCAGGTGGAAAGGGCGCGAGTTGATAAAGTAGCCCAGGAAAGGCAGCTGCTTTTGTGGAAACAGGAGCAATACAGGGAAATCACCAGTGCGCTCCAAAGCTTTCAAAACGAGTATTTCAATTCATTGAAGCCCGCTACGGATATGAGAAACAGGGCCATATACAACGCGTTTACGGTAAAATACGACGGGCTTGATGCAAACCCTTATTTCACGGCTGTTGCAGGTTCCGGTGCAAGAGTGGGAGAATATACAATTAAAAACATCATAACAGCTACAGCTGCAAGAGTCGGCGGAACGGCCGTGACCGGCGAGATTACCGGCAATGCCCTGACAGCCGGGGGAATAAGCGAAATAAGCAGCGAAGAGAATAACAACAAGATTGCCGTTACTTTCAATGGTGTAAAAAAGGAAATCACGATAAAAGACAACCCTGCCGATATATCCGACCTTGCGAACGACTTGCAGAGCAAGCTTGACGCCGTGTTCGGCAGCGGGAAAATAGCGGTTGGAGCAAATTCGGACAGGCTTACATTTAGCACGGAAAGCACAAATATCCTTTTGCTTGAAGCAGTGCCTGGAAATACAGGCCTTGCGGCTATCGGGTTCGAAGGGGCAAATACCTCCAATAAAATCAATCTTGATGCCAAAATCTATGATATAAGGAATAGCTTCAAAACACCATTGGCATTGACGGGGACCGACGGCGACATCAGCTTTGTGATAAACGGGCAGACTTTTGTTTTCAATTCCGCCGAGACTTCTCTCAGGGAAATCATGGATGCGGTAAATTCAAACGCCGAAGCTAATGTAAGGATGAGTTATGACAGCCTGAACGACAGGTTTATACTGGAAACAAAACAAACCGGGAAGGCGGCCCGGATCACGGCATACGACGAAAGCGGAGGATTGCTCGAATCGCTTTCCATTACCGCCGACAATGTTGAAGGCCGTGATGCGAGCATAATTTATAACGACGGGGAAACCGGCGACCAGGTGATAACCCGTTCCACCAACACCTTCACCGTCAACGGAATTACATTCAACCTGAAAAAAGACTACGAAGGCGCTGTGAGCGTTTCGGTAACTACAGACCCGGAAAAAGCAGTGGAACTGATCAAGGGATTTATAGACAAATATAACGAGATCCTGGACAAAATCACTACCAAGCTTTCGGAAAAAAGGGAGTATGACTATCCGCCGCTGACGGATGCTCAGAAGGAAGCAATGAAAGAGGAAGATATAAAGAAATGGGAAGAGAAAGCAAAATCCGGCCTCCTGGCGGGGGACAACCTCCTGAGATCCATTTTGTCGGGCTTGAGGAATGCCGTCCTGGAGATCGTGGAAGGAACCGGCATGGCGCTTTCATCCATCGGTATCAAGTCCAGTTCATGGGTTGATAAGGGAAAGCTGTACATAGACGAGGAAAAACTCAGGAATGCCTTGAGCGAGAATCCTGAGCAGGTTTTCAGCCTGTTCACCAGGCAATCCGATATTTCCTATAATTTGGCGGCAAGCGACCCTTCTTACAGGGCAGAAAGATTTAGAGAGTCCGGTTTGATTTACCGCATTTATGATGTAATACAGGACAATATCAGGACGACGACCATCGCCGACCGCCGGGGCGCTTTGCTCGAAAAAGCCGGAATAGCCGGCGACAGGTCGTATTACAACAATGCCCTTTACAGCCAGATAAGCAAGTATGACGAAAAAATTGACAGGATGAACGAAGAGCTTATCATGAAGGAGAACCGGTATTATTTGCAGTTTTCCCGGTTGGAAACATTGATTAACAATATGAATATGCAAAGCGCATGGCTCTCGCAGCAGTTCATGCGTTAGCCTGCCAAAGAAAAATAAGGAGGAAATATGGTAGCTCAAGATGCGTACAACTCGTACAAGCTAAACTCGATCCTGACCGCAAGGCCGGAGGAGTTGGTACTGATGCTTTACAACGGCCTGGTTAAGTTCATAATGCTTGCAAGGAAGGCAATCGAGGAAAAAGATATTCAAAAAGCTCATGACAGCATTATAAGGGCTGAGGATATCATCGCGGAATTCATTGCCTCACTTGACATGAAGTATGAAATATCGCACAACCTCGCGTTGCTGTATGATTATATGTATGACAGGCTTATAACGGCAAACATGAAGAAAGACATCGCCATATTGGACGAGGTGCTGCACTTTGCGAAGGACCTTCGGGACACGTGGGCTCAGGCCATGAAATTGGCGAGCCAGGAGAAAAAGGCGGTTGAAGTCGCAAAATAGGTGTTAATATGAATATGCCGGGCAATAATTATCAGGGCAAAATGATTGAAATATTGGAAAGAAAAAAGATGCTGCTGGGCGAAATGATGACTCTTACGGAAGCCCAGGCATCCGCGATAAATGCCGATACGCTTGACAGGCTCCAGGAACTGGTTGAAGAAAAACAGCGAAGGATAGACGAAATTGACAAGCTTGACGAAGAGTTTGAGATTTACCTGGACAGGCTGAAAAAAGCGTACGGGATAAAACGGCTGGATGACCCGGACGCTCCTGCTTTTCCGCAGGCGGAGAAGCTGAAGGAAGTTACGGGAGAAATACTTTCGCTTGTATCAAGGATCAGCGAGGCAGAAAAGGCTAATAATGTCAAGTGCAGGGAATTGCTGGAACAGCTTGGTTCACAGATAAAGAAAATCAACCAGGGCAAAAAGATTAACAATGCGTACAATACGCCCCCGCCGGGTGTATCCTCTTTTTTTGTTGATAAGAAAAGGTGATTATTCCTCCGGGTATACTTTGTCAAGAAAGGCGAATACTTTTTCCAGGTATTTGCCTTTATTTTTCACAAAGCCTTCGGCATGTCCGTCGTCTTCCAACTGCCAGAATTCCACGCCGGAAGGATTTAATGCCGAATATTTCTGGAATAACTCTATGCTGCCGGTTACCGGTATCAGGTTATCTCCTTTTGCATGGATAAGCAGCAAATGGGGAGGCTTGTCCGCCGCAACCGCATTTACGGGACTGGCGCCTGACATGTCAATAACGCCGGCGAATTCCAAGCCGACAGTGATGGTCCTGTTAAACGGGAATGCCGGCAAACCGGTCCACCGGTCCAGGTTGTTGAGAAAATAGGATTTCAGATCGGCATACGGACTATCTGCAATAACCGCGTCGACGAACGTGCTTTCGGCAGCGGCAAGAATACTGGCGGATGCCCCGGTGGAGAATCCCATAAGCGTGAAGTGCTTTATACCCTGTGAATTCAGGTAATTAATAGCCGCCTTTATGTCTTCTTTCTCACCATATCCGAAAGCGCTTGTTTTGCCCCCGGATTCCCCCGAGTTTCTCATGTCGAATGTAAACACGTTGTAACCCCTG
>JBLNDI010000034.1:0-3362 GCA_050261495.1 Bacillota bacterium | reverse complement strand
ATACTATGCAAGATAAGTATATATGCATGTGATTCAGCAAGTTAATGTTGCGCCGCGGAATACTTGTGATAAAATATTTCCAATACCGGTTAATCGGGAAATCACGGGGAAAGGGGCAATAATTTTTCAGGAGGGCTGAAATGGGGAAATATGGCAATGTAGTGCTTGTGACGGGCGCATCGTCGGGCATAGGAAAAGCAATAGCGGAATACCTGGCGCAAAAGGGTTACAAGGTTTACGGGACTTCAAGAAAGCCGCAGGATGCTGCCGGAATGGAGAGCAGCGGCGGGAGCGGCAAACCTGTCGTTAATTTTGTCCGCATGGATGTCTGCAGCGAAGAATCCGTAAAAAATGCAGTGGATGAAATTATCGCAAGGGAAGGGGAGCTTGGCATAGTTATCAATAATGCGGGGATAGGCATAGCGGGCGCCGTGGAGGATACGTCGCCCGAAGAGGCGCTTTTGCAATTTGATACGAATTTCTTCGGCATGCACAGGGTAATAAGGCAGGTCCTTCCCATAATGAGAAAGCAAAAAAGAGGCCTTATTGTAAACATATCATCAGTCGGGGCGTTGTTTCCCATACCTTACCAGGCAATGTACGTGGCCTGCAAGGCGGCGGTGGAGGCAATGAGCGGTTCGCTCCGGAATGAACTCAGGCCTTTCGGAATAAAAGTCGCCGTTGTAGAGCCTGGCGATACCAGGACAGGCTTTACGAAAAACAGGATATTTGCAAGGGAAAGCGGGGACAATTCGGCTTACGCCGAATATTGCAAAAAATCAGTCGCCATAATGGAAAAAGACGAGCTTAACGGCCCTGACCCTGTTGTAGTTGCAAGGGCGGTCTGGAAAATCATCGAGCGAAAAAACCCTCCTGTGTGCGTTGCTGTCGGGATGCGGTACAAGCTGCTTGTGTTCTTAAAAAGGCTGGCGCCTAAAGCTTTTGAATCATTTGTCGTGTCAAAAATGTACGGCGGCTGAGCGGACAAGCCGAAACAAGCCTGGGCCGAAAACCGGCCCGACTCCAAAGGCCGGACTTAACGGCCTGGTTAACGCTTGAGCGGGGAGTAATGCCTTTCCATCTTTCCCGTTTTCATTACTTCCAGTATTTTTTCAACGCCAAGCTTCCTGGCATAGAGAAAACCGTCCCATGCGGCGAGCGACAGCTTGCCGTCTATCAGGTAATCCATTATCCATTCGCTGCAAAACTGCGGACCGGACTGGTGCAGCCCCGCGCCCAGGTCTCTCAGCCAGCGCTGGTTGTAGACTTCATGCGGACCGATCGGGGGAGAGATTATAATCGGTATCCCAAGCCCGCAGTAAAAAGAAAGCTCGGAAGGTTTTGTCCACAGGATGTCCGTTTCACGGAGCAATTTGTTAAATTCATTGAAATACGCGTTTATATCAGGGTTGAATACGATATTGACGCCGTTGCCCGGGACAAACCCGTTTTTCTTGACGAGTTTGTCGAAGTACTGCTTGACATCTGTCCTATGCGCTGCGACCAGGTTCAACCGGAACTTGCCCTTTCTTATCAGGCCGGATAAGCTCTTCAGGATTCCTTCCGCCATTTCGGCCTGTGCTCCTGCGCCTCCCACGGCGTAAGTCAACGTAATGGGGCCCGCTTCCGCGTCGGGTACCCAATAATCGCCAAGATAATGCTTTAGCTCAACTCCGTGGATGATTCTGAAACGCTTTGTAGGATCAAGGCGTATCAGCCTTTTAGCCAGGTCGCTCTTTAGTATGCTCATGTCTTCCCCGATATTCTCCTGGGGAAGAGGGAACCCCGTCAGGAATATCCGCTCGTCGGGCACGCCGTACTCCTTGAGGCGGCGCAGCGCGTTGCCGCATGGCGCGAAATAGATTATCCTGCTTTCCTTCGGCTTTTCAGCCACCCATACCCTGTTTATGTCCGCATCACATATGATGCAATATACGGGCAGGTCCGTGAGCAGTTCCGCTGCTATGGCAGCCGCATAGAACGAGGTTATGACGGGCAGCTTTTTTGTGCCTAGTTTTTCGCTCATACCCCTTCCCATTCCCCGGTTTATGAGCGTATAAAGTGATTTTACCTGAAGTGAAGGTTTTGACTGGTCCCTGTAGGGATAGTACGGCGAAATGTTTTGTATTTTTTCGAGCAGGCTGAACAGGTATGGACCAACCAGCGGCACCTGCCTTGTCCTGGATAAGAACTCATAAGAGTTCTGGAATATTTTCCACTGCCTCCGTTCTTTCTTATGGCATATTTCATCCTCACCAAACAGGTGAATTCCTCCAAAAGCTATTTTTCTCAGGGGGTAAGTGGCTCTCTGGTGGCCGAGCCCCATGTTGGCGGAAATTATCCAGGCTTCGATATTCATCAATGTGCCTCCGTCATTCAGTTACATTAACATTTTATCAGAAATATCAAAGCCGGAACAGGTAATTTTAAACTTATACAGGATGTTTATGCCATATCGGCTTGTATTAACTCCATGGGATAGTTCTGCAGGATCAGGAGGCCAAACTCGCCAAGGTTTATCTTTTCTTCCGTTGCAACGCCTCCCCTGAAGGCGTCTTCAACCCGGTGAAAATCAGTGCCTGAGAGCATTTTCAAACCGTTTTGGACCGCATATTCAAATGCCAGGTGATTTTGCGACTCTTGCCTGGGGTTTCCGTTAAAGGCTTCCACCGCGTCGAGAAGCGAGGGCTGGGCAGGAATCATGCCCGGTCTGAACGGGTGCGCCTGTACGACTGCAATACCTTTGCCGGCGACAAATCCTTTAAATTCTTCCAGCGTCAGCCGGTACAGCTTCCTGTTTTCCTTCAGGAATGCTTCGTCAATGCCATATACCAGGTAATCGTTATCGTTTTCGTCAAAACGTATTTCCATGCCCAGGCAGACATCGAGCCCGATTTTACCGCCTTCATTCAGCGCTTTTCTGTAACCTGACAGGAAACAGTCGATTTTTCTTTCCCAGTTGCCGAACGGCATCGTTTCAAAGAAACCGCGAAAATAATGGTCGGTCACAATAATCCCGGTATACCCGTAATGATGGTACATGCGGACGGCTTCCACAGCCGGAACCCTGGCGCACCAGCTGGATTCTTTTGTATGAAGGTGAGTTTCATATTTGTATCTTTCCATGCATGTTCCTCTTTTGCTATAGTATTGTATATTGCAGCGCTTATTATAACACAGTGTTTATTATAACATATTGGAACCATGCAACAAATCCGTGAAATGATTTATACCTATAGAATCCCGAGTTTAACAGTTCAACAGGGTAAAAATCTCCTGTAACCGTTGATATTACAGGAGATTTTAGACGTGTAAAGAAGTATAAAATTATAGTCACATAACAGACGCTTTATCAAAACTGT
>JBLNDI010000033.1:0-5251 GCA_050261495.1 Bacillota bacterium | reverse complement strand
CGGACGAACCGGCCGGGTTGTAGCAGAAAGTGTTATTCCTGGCGCTTGATTAATAAATGGTTTATTGGGGGTATATTTTTATGTCAAACGGTATAAGCAAAAAGCTTTCCGAGCTTCTCGGAAAAGTGGACGACAAGGTATTGCAGGCAAAAATAAACGCCGCGATAGATATGTTGAAAAATAACAATAAGGATGAATTAATGAAGAAGCTCGAGAAATTGGACAAAGATGAAATCCTGGCAAAGCTGAACGAATTCGATGAAGACAAACTGAAGGACCTCAATTTGAATAAAAGCGAACTTAGGCAGAAATTAAACAGCATTGATATGGACGCCGTCCAAAAAATGCTCGGTGAAAAGGGACCTGAAATCATAGACAAAATAAAAGACATTATTAAGTAAAAATTGAATATATTATTAATGCCAGGGGTCGGGAGGATATCGAAATGAGCGAGGATCTCAACAAAAAAGTGGAGCAGATAGCCAAGGCTTTGGGACAGGATGACCTGCCGGACAACGTGAAAGAACTTATCGCCCTTATTGCCTCTTCTTTGGGCAAGAGCGAAGAAAAAGCAAGCCAAAGCGGTTCCCAGGACACCGGCGGCAAGGAAACGAAAGTAGCGGAACCTGCGGCCATAAGCCCGGATGTTCTTGATACCGCAAGGAATTACCTTGACCGTTTCAATGCGGCAAATGATCCTCGTATAAACTTGCTGCAAGCTATCAAGCCATTTATGAATAAAAGGCGGCAGGCGAAAATCAGCAATTGCATTCAGCTTCTGAAGGTGGCAAGCTTGAGCAGAATGCTGGGCGAACAGGAAAAATAGGCGAGGTGACCCGGATGCATTATAAAAGGCCTATAAACAACACAAAGAAGTACATACCCCGGTTTTATGACTCGAGCCCTTCATACCAGCCAAATTCCCCCGGAATTCAAATACATAAAGAAAGCAATTTTCTCGGCATCCCGCTTCCAAATGAAAAGGAGGCCTTTTCGGATTATTTCCCGGAAAGGAAAAAGCGCATTTCGCCAATAACGGCAATAATACGTTATATACAAAAGCATGTGAAAATAGAGGAATTAATCCTTATCGGGCTGATCGTCCTGATGCTCGACGAAGCGATCGAGGATGACCTCCTTCTTATCATTCTCATCTATATATTGCTTTTCTGAAAAAATCCAAAGCCGTCCGCTGAATAAAATCAAGCCAAATACAAAAAATAACTAGGGTTAGTAAAACGAAAGAAAAGAGGAGTAATAATGCACAGAAAAGCTGCGGCAGTAATTGCTGCAACCATGCTTACCATATTTGTCCTTCTTTTTCATGCCCAAATCACTGATATATTTAACTACAGCGTTGCTGCCCTTTCCAGCTACGGGTCCACAGGGCAGGAAGTCATCAATATACAGAGCAGGCTGTCGGCCTGGGGTTATTACAAGGGTGCGATTGACGGCATCTACGGTTACCTGACCTATAGCGCGGTAAGAGAATTCCAGATAAAGAACGGCCTCACGGTGGACGGAATAGCCGGTCCTGAAACATTGGCGGCCCTTGGCCTTCCAACCGGTATCCAGCAAGGCGGCAGGGGAAATTACGATGGAGATTTGTACCTCTTGGCCAGGCTGATTCACGGAGAAGCCAGGGGAGAACCCTACGTGGGAAAAGTTGCGGTGGGCGCCGTCGTAATCAACAGGACAAGGGATCCCAGGTTCCCGAATACTATCGCGGGAGTGATCTATCAACCCGGCGCTTTCGATGCGGTTTACGACGGGCAGATCAACCTGCCCCCGGACGCCAGTTCAATTAATGCTGCCAGGGACGCGTTGAACGGATGGGACCCGACCTATGGATGCATTTACTACTACAATCCAAGCACGGCGACCAGTTCATGGATATGGTCCAGGAGAATAGTTACCACCATAGGCAAGCACAATTTCGCCGTATAATCAACAGTTTTAAAACAGAGGTTTCCGGTCAATGTCTTTCCGGGTTGGAACCGGTATTGTACAACCGTACAAGGTAAACCGCAAGAGCCGTAAAAAAGGCGGTTGTGAAAACCCAGCCCAAAATGTAGCGCAATACCTGACTTTCATTAAGGTAAACAAGGTAAATAACGGCGGCGAATACCATGTCAAAGCCCAGAAGCTGCAGCGCGGCTCTTCCGAATATCCTGGCCGCAACGGCCTTTCCGGCGGCAAAAGGCCTCCTTTCTCCCTTGGCTGCTGCGATATACCACATGTATACGTATATTTTATAAAATGACGAGCACATAATAAAAGCCGCCAGTGTGACAAAATCAATGAATACCGCCACTAACGCCAGGTCAGGCTTGTTTGAGACAACGGCCTTTGTAACGATGATTGCGGGAATGGCCGCAACCAGCAGGAAAGCGAAAAGCAAAAGGGTGAAAAAGGACAGCCCGAAAGTCATCAGGAAAAACCTGAAAAAGCAGCACCTAATACCCCTGGCAAACAATCCTTTTTCTGTCTTCCCCGTCCCCAGGCCATCGTCGACTGTCAGCAAAAACCCGGGCAGCAGCAGTCCTGAAACCACGGATGCAAGGACGGCCGTTGCTGCCGCAGCAGCCAATATTGCTGCAAGGTTGCCCGGATCTATCATCAATTGAATTATTGACATAACGCTGTCGTAAAACCCGCCGCCCGTCATGTTTATAATGCCCACAATCATTGCCATGACCGGAATCATCGCGTTGAAAACGGCTGCCGCCAGCATAACCGCTCCTATCATCACGGGTACGGAGGGTCTCTTGGTTATGGTTCTTGCAATCGCTTTAATCAGGTTCAAATCTATCCTTCTTTCGATATAATTTTGGATTATCAAAGCAAGTCAGCCAGGGCTCCAAGCGAATCAAAAATGAAATCCGGTTTTACCTGTGAAGCCTCAACATCTTTCAGCGACGTTTCACCTGTAAGAACCAGTATGCCCGTTATACCGCTGTTTACGGCAATCGCAATGTCGGTGTAGAGCCTGTCCCCGACAAAGGCAATTTCTTCACGTTTTCTCCCTGTAATCAGGCTGATCATGTCAACGGTTTCCTTGAACGGTTTCCCGAGGTACTTCGGTTTCACGCCCGTCGACGCTTCAACCATGGCGCACATCGAGCCGCAATCCGGGATGAAGCCGTCCTCGGTGGGACAGTTCAAATCAGGGTGTGTCGCCAGGAAGACCGCGCCGTTGCGTATATGCGTACATGCCCGGGATATTTTTTCATAAGTGAGCGTAGTATCAAAACTGAAAACGACAACATCCGGCTTGCCGGCAGCCAAGTTTATACCTTCCCTGATGAAGCTTTCCTCGAGCATTTCCGTACCCACCAGGTATACGCGCGCGCCCGGATAGTTTTCCTTAAGGAACTTTATGGTCACATCCCCGGATGTGAGTATTTCGTCTTCTTCCACGCGGCATCCCATCCCGGCAAGCTTTTGACGGTAATATTCACCCGTCTTGGAAGAATTGTTTGTAAAAAACAAGTACCGCCTGCCCGTGGCCTTCACTTTTTCTATAAAATGCAGCGAGCCTTCAAGCAACCTGTTTCCTAGGTAAAAAGTGCCGTCCATATCCAGTACGAATTGCTTTTTCGACCTAAGCATTTCATGACTCTCAGCCATAAAACCTCCGTGCAAGCATCTCGGTGAATTGTTCCAGTTTTCCTCTGTCATGGCAGAAACGCAAAAGCGTGTATTTATCACGTATGTACATTGAGTTCAGCATACCGTCAACAAACAGGTCGCGGTTGATTCCCAGGCCGGCCGGATTTGTACATGCACCGGCTTTTTCCAGCAGTTTTGTTACAAACTCCGCTTTGGGGAACTCGATGCCTTCAGGCAGCATCGGCGCGGCAAGCTTGTAAAGCTCCGCAACGACGACGGTGGCCGCTCCTACAGAATTCCCGTGAAGAGGGTGCTCGCGCCCGGCTTCTATTGCTTTCATCTCCCAATAATGCGCAAGCTGGTGTTCCGTCCCGGAAGCCGGCCTTGAAACCCCGGCAAATCCCATTGATATCCCCGTCAGGACCAACGCCTCGATCAGGCGGCGTATCGAATTTTCATCCCTGGATGCCAGCCCATCGGAGCTTTCAATACATTTATCCACTCCCTTTTTAACAAGCCTGGCTATAGTCTCGCAGTAATACTCCCCGGCAACAATCCTGGCCAATTGCCAATCCGCCAGCGCGGTCAATTTGCCCAGTACATCGCCGTACCCGGCCTGTATCATAATCATGGGCGCGTTTTTCATAATTGAAGTATCGGCAAATATGGCATACGGATATTGTCCAAGATATGTAAGCTTCTTCCCGTTTATTAAAAGAGAAGAAACAACCGACGCGTACCCGTCCATAGACGGCGCCGTTGCCGCAACCGCAAACATCTTGCCGGTTTTGTAGCTTACTATCCTTGCTATATCGGTTAACACGCCGGAACCAACGGCAAGCACCAGCGATATATCCTTCCCCGCTTCCACCATGAGCCTGCCGATCGAGCGCTCATCCGGCAAAAGCATGCTATCCCCGGCGTCGAACATTAACGAATCAATCCGGAAACCCGCCTCCAAAAGTCTTTCTGTTACCCTTTTCCCAAGAGCGGCGTATGTATTGGCATCCGTCAGGATGAACAGCTTTTCCCCGTGAAAGGGCATCAGCGTGGTTACAAGTTCTTCCTCAATATTGCTGCGGACAACCAGTTTCTTGATATCCACGGAATGATCCTTGCCGCAGGAGCATTCAAACGACAAGCCCGGCAATTCCTCCAGGCTCATGTCAAGTAAGTTTTTCATCGCATCATAAACCTCGATTCTTCTATCTTTAATATAATAAACTTTACCATACATGTCCGCAACCGTCCATATACGACATAATATTTTGTTATTGAAGAGTCAATATAAGGATGGGTTGGCATGCAAATGAAACAAGTGGATATGACGGCTTGTACCATAAAAAGGCGGACGGCTTGAACCATTCCATTGGTTCCGGCCGTCCACCCTCATTGCGCATGCAACTCATGCCAGTTGTTTTGCAAAACCATACCGCCGAGATATTTCCATACCGTGGTAAGAAGCATCAAGATATTGTCATTGGCATTTGCCGCCTTTGGGATTCGCTTTCTCAAAGCGCCCCTCTCCGGCGTTTTCCCCCAATTGGTCGTTGGAGGCGCTGGGTTTGCATTTCTTATCAACGTCGCAAGCTTTTGCCTTCTTGTTGGCCATCTATGTCCCTCCTTTTAGATTTGACAG
>JBLNDI010000032.1:0-7060 GCA_050261495.1 Bacillota bacterium | reverse complement strand
CAGCTATATTCACCGGACCGAAACAATCAATGGGCTGAAGCAGGTGATCAACATCCTGGAGATCGACCCTGGCGCGCCGGGCGTCAAGATAATGCCGGTGCTGTCCCACGATTTGATATATGGCTTTGAAAAGCTCAGCGAGATGGCGTCGCGGAAAAACGCGCACGCCGCAGTGAACGGAGGCTTCTTCCGCGATTACGGGCTGCCCTCGGGGATGGTCGTTGCAGACGGCGAAATTATATCGGCGTCAACAGGCGATTATCCCGTATTTTTCATAAGCGATGGAAAGGCCGTGTTCAAAGAATTCGAAAGCAAGCTATACATCAAGATAAAAAGGAGTTCTGCGTCAGCGGAACCCGGAGCCGAAACCGGAACAGAACCCTTGATTTTGCCTGTCGACAGGCTGAACTTTCCCGCAGGCGGAAAGCAAACAGCCGTTTATACGCCTGTTTACGGCATGACAAACCGTGCAAAGGAAAAAAATATCTCCGCGACGGTTGAAAACGGCGTCATAACTAAAGTTGCGGATTATCCCGGCGAGTCAGGGATACCGGAAAACGGCATGGTGATATCATTTTTTGACGTGCGCCGGTACGCAGGGGTAGAACTGCCTGTCAAGGTTGGCGATACTGTTGAACTAGTGCATGAGCCTAGTATAAGCGGTGATGCGCAAGCATATGAGTGCGGGTGCTGGTTGGTAAAGGACGGCATGCCCGTCGTTAAGGATAAAGATCCGTGGGTGGGGGTGTTGACCAACCGCGATCCAAGGACTGCCGTAGGGATCAAATGGGACGGAACGGTAATCCTTTTTACCGTGGACGGCAGGCAACCCGGGTACAGTGCCGGGTTTACCGGGAAGGAGCTGGCGAAATACCTTGCGGATTACGGTGTGAAGGACGCGGCCATGTTGGACGGCGGCGCCTCCACGGAAATGCTGCTGGAAGGTAAGCTTGTAAACAGGCCGTCGTACAAGGGGGAGGAAAGGCCCATCGGCGGAGGTATACTCGTTTTGGACGGACAGGTAAAAATTATTTAAATAATTGGAACACATTTCCTATCAGGCACGTCTATAACAATTGTATTGGCCTGAAAAGGCAATATAAATATTTAATGTAAAGGACTGGTCAGGGTGAGAAGAAAATTTTCGATTTTATTTTCTTTTATTCTCATTTTTATGCTTGCGGTACCTGTTCGGGGAACAACGGCAAACATGGACAAAGGGCTTGAAAACGCTATCAGGATTGCCAAAGCAAAATTTGCAATACCCGATGAATACAAATTCAGCTCAAGCATCAGCACTTCGGGCAATAAACAGGTATACCGGCTGTCCTGGAACAGCAGGGATCCTGTGGACGCAACCCAAATATATGTGAGCATAGACGAAAATGGAATGATAATCGAGTATGGCAAGTATTCTCTGGATGATTACAGAACGGAGAAAAAGCTGACGAAACTGAGCAGGCAGGAAGCCAGGGACAAGGCTGAGGCGTATATAGAATTAATTGCGCCGGGGCTCCTGAAGGAACTCAGGGAAGAAGATAATTATTACCAGGGAAATATTATGGATTCCAGCTATTATTTCAATTATTACAGGGTAGTTGACGGGATACCGTTTTACAATGACAGGGTATACCTCAACATAAACCGCGATACCGGGGCGTTGCGTAATTACTCGCGTCAGTGGTCTGATATAAAGTCGTTTCCGCCGCCGGACGCGGTTTTATCCATAAAGGAGGCGGAGCAGGCCTATGCCGCGAATCTTGGGATGCGCCTGGTTTATAAATATACTAAAAAAGATAACGCGCTAAACGCTTATCTCGCTTATGTCCCTGTTTATGAAAACAGTAGGTATGGGGTTGACGCGTTTACCGGTGAAAGGCGGAAGATTTCCGGCGATAATTATGGTTTTTACGCCACCGCTGATGCGGCAGCCGGGATGCAAAAGCAGGCGATTCTAATGGCAGCAGGTGAAGGCGGAGTCCAGCTCAGCCCCGAGGAACTGGAGGCTGTAAGGGAAGCAGCAAAGCTGATTTCCAGGGAAGATGCGGAAAAGATCGCCAGGAGAGCCGAATACCTGGAGATTTCCGAGAACCACAAGCTGCAGACATACAGCTTGAATACCGTTTGGCCCGAGGAAAACAAATATGTGTGGTCGTTGTATTTCAGGAAGCAGTCGGAAGAGATGACGACGAATGATTACGTCTATGTTACAATCGATGCGAAAACCGGCGAGATAACCGGTTTCTTCAGGATAGCGCCTGAACCCGCATCGGCGGCGCCCAAAAAAAGCGTGGCGGCGGTGAAGGCGGAAGTGGATGCGTTTCTTAGAAAATATTATCCCAAGTATTTCAGCCAACTGGAATACGACAAAATAGCCAGCGAGGACAATATAACGGGTACGACGCCTGAAAGACAGTATAACCTTGTTTATACCAGGTTGGTTAACGGCATACCTTTTCCGGGCAACGGCATCAATATTTATTACGATAATATAAATGGAATGATTGCAAACTTCAGTTTGAATTGGTACGACATCGGGTTTCCCGAGGACCAGGTTATTGGTACCGGGGCAGCTTGCCAAAAACTTTTTGAAAACGTGGGGCTCGAGCTTCAATATAAATTTGATTACCAGGAAGCCGTTAGAAATATTTATCCGCCGGAAGTTCCGGAAAACGCAAAGGCAATGCTTGTGTACGTGTTAAAATCGGGCAAGCCGCTAATTATCGGGGCAAACAGCGGCAAACTGTTAAATGACGACGGAACGGAATATAAAGAGCCTGTCAGGGTAAGTTATACCGACATTAAGGGGAATGCAGCCGAGAAACAAATCACGGCTCTTGCGGAAAACGGCATACACCTGGGAGGAACGGAGTTTAAACCCAATGAGCTGATTACGCAGCTTGATTTCCTGGTGCTGCTTTCAAAGACCATGAATTATTACGAACCCATTATAGTGGAAAGAACGGAAGAGGATATTAACAGGCTATATGCATACATGATGAGGGAAGGAGTCATAAAAGAGGGAGAAAGGGCGCCCGATAATAACGTAACGAGGGAAGAGGCGGTAAAATACATGATACGGGCTCTCAAGTTTGACAGGGTCGCCGATATTAAGGGTATCTTCAATATCAGCTTCAAGGATAAATCCAGTATCAGCCCGGGACTGGAAGGCTATGCCGTTATTGCAGCCGGACTTGGAATAGTGGAAGGCGGCAGCGTGGATTTTAGGCCGAAAGACAAGATAACCAGGGGAGAAAGCGCGGTAATGATCTATAACTACCTGCAGATATAGTATGCTTTGACTCGCCCTTAAGCGGACGCGGATGAATCGTATGGATAGGGCGGCTTGCAATGTGACATCTTATGCAGCCGCCCATTCTTACGACCCTATATTTCTACTATACCCGCACGGCATTATGGCGGCTGGTAACATTATAATGCCCTCTTGACCTTATCCCGCCGATGCCCTTGAGGCCTGACTGCGTCAGCTTCGCAATCTGCTCCTGTGTCACGTATACCCTGGAATCCGTCAGAGCTATTCTATCGCCGACCTTGGCAGGGTCCAGCGCGTGTATCAATATCCTCCCGGGTGAGCTTGCAAAGTTGGCGCCCGCTTCAATTATACCTTCATAGAAGGATTGGCACGCCCCGGCAAATATACAGAGCTTGTCATAGCTTTTCTCGTATTTTCTCGCTTCCTGCACCGATTGAATGAAGTACTTCGAATTCCTGTAGCTATCAAGTGTATTTATTTTCGACTGGTTCTTTTTAAAACCGTCGTGCCCTGTGACAATCAATATGTCGGCCTTGGTCCTGGACAATAGCGGCTGTATATTTGCGGGCTGTTCGCTCTCCGGTATGACGTGGCCGTATGATTTTATCCTTGCATCGTCATAGTAGTTCCGGCACATTTCCAAAAAATCCGCGCTTGAGTCAATATGAAGTATTGTACCGGGCTTTCCTCTTACCCTTAGAAAATTGCGGATGAGTGAAAAACCTTGGGACATGTTGTGCATTCCTCTCGTCATCGTTTTGTTCTTTATCTCGCTGCGAACTTCCTGGGGATTTTTCCATTCGAGGTCATTCTCGTCAGAATCGGCAATAATCCTGTAAAGCATTCCACGCAATATATATATCCGCCTGCCGTTGCTCCTGGTTATTATATCGGTTATTTCAAATTGAATATCGCCTCCGTAAGACTTCCTTGTCACGTGATCCCCTATCTTTAATGTATTCATATGACCACCCTTCAATTTACATAAGCTAACAGTACATAATATGAAGGGGTCTGCAGGTTGGGAACTTGCTGCAAGAATAATCCGGGAACAAAAAACAGGCGTGCCATACCATTTGACGGGAGCCACGGCACAATTACCAGGCAGGCATGCTTCAACCGAGAAGCCGGCGAAAACATTGTTTGCCATTTTGATATTTTGATATAATATAACATTAAGATGTCCGGTTTGAATGATTTAGCGGAATTTCTGCCTCATAAAAAAGGAACCGGCAAACAGCGCAAGGAGAACAGCGATGAATAATGATGAAAAGTTCATAAAAATATCTATTAGTGGTGATTTAGGCAGCGGAAAGTCTACCGTATGCAACTATCTTAAAGAGCGCTACGGCTTGAAAGTTTTCTCCACGGGCCAGATACAGCGTTCGCTTGCTCAAAGGCACAATATGGACGTGCTGGCATTCAACAAGTTCATGGAATCACATCCGGAAATAGACGGGGAAATCGACGCCGAACTTGTAAAGCTGGGCAGACGCAACGAAGATATGGTGCTTGATTCAAGAATGGCCTGGCATTTTGTGCCCGATTCATTCAAGGTATACCTCACGGTGGATATTGACGAGGCAGCCCGCAGGGTGATGAAGGACCAAAGGGGAGAGGTGGAAAAGTACGCATCTGCCGATGCTGCCAAGGCGTCGTTGGCTGAAAGGAAAAAAAGCGAGAATCTCAGGTATATTAACAAGTACGGCGTTGATTGTTCAAACCTTGATAACTATGACCTTGTAATTGATACAACAAATATCTCGCCCGGAGAAGTAGCGGAAATAATCATGTCGGAGTACCGGCAGCGCGGATAAGCCGGTTCAATTTCGTACGCAGGGATGAACCAAGGGAAGCGTTAAAAAAATTGGGAAAAAAATATCCGGTTTCTGTGATATAATATACGTGTATCAATATGAAAGAGAGTTGGTTTTTTGTATTCCCTTAAGGAAAAGTTTTATGACGGGCAGGGGAATTTGCGGAATCCCGGGGAGAGCTACCTTGACAAAGAGGGAATATTGCGTGAACCGGGCGAGGATTATTTCGATTATCTGGGAATATTGAGACGGGCCGATGAGGAATATTACGACAGCCAGGGAATCTTAAGGAAGCCCGACGAAAGCTTTTACGACGGCATGGGGAATTTATGCGAAAGGTAACGATGTAAGCGCAACGGTGTATTTTATCGGGGGTATTGGGTGACACGCGGGCATAAAAAGCTCCTTCAATTCAACTTAAGAAGGAGCTGTTGGAATCATATGCCCATTTCAGAACAGTTTCCTCTTGTAAAGGACAAACCCGGTAATTACGCATAGCGCCAGTGAAATGACAAGGATAATCCAGAACGAAAATGGGCCTGTCAGCGGAAGATTCACGTTCATACCGAAGAAGCTCGCCACAATCGTAGGAATAGCCATAACAATAGTCACAGACGTCAGAAACTTCATGACGATATTCAGGTTGTTAGAAATCACCGAAGCAAAAGCGTCCATGGTCCCGGTCAGAATGCTGCTGTAAATATTCGCCATTTCAATTGCCTGCTTGTTTTCAATAATCGCATCTTCAAGCAATTCGGTATCCTCGGGGTATTTTTTTATATATTCGTGCTTCATCAGCTTTTCCAGTACGACTTCGTTGGATTTCAGCGCAGTCGAAAAGTAAACTAGGCTTTTCTGGAGCCTGAGCATCTGTATCAATTCCTTGTTTTTCATGGATTCGTGCAATTCCTGCTCTATGCGGCTGCTTATTTTGTCAATGTGTTTAAGGAACTGCAGGTATTTTGCAGCATTCCTGTAGAGTATCTGCAGTATAAATCTTGCCTTGTATTGGGTAAAAAACGCTTTTACTTTATTTTTCGAGAAATCATTCAGCAAGGAATCTTCGCTTAGGCAAACAGTAATTATAATATGCTTGATCAATATGATTCCCAAGGGAATTGTCGTATACAAATGCGAAGTATCCTCTTTCTCGATTACCGGCGTATCGACTATTATCAGCGTTTGTCCGTTTTCGCTCTCGATTCTTGCTCTTTCTTCCTCGTCCAGTGCGGCTCTCAGGAAATCGGGCTCTACATTTAACGTGGAACTTACTTTATTTATTTCTTCTTCATCCGGGTTTACCAGGTTGACCCATACGCCGTCTTCGAAAACATCTGTCCGGACTATTTCATTATTAACAGTCTTGTAGATTTCAAGCATAAAATCACCCTCTTTTCCAATGATATTTTTTCAGAGGGCTTACCTGCCTATACCATGCTCAGCCAATCGAACGGTATGGCAAATAGGCCTCTGGACAGAGTAAAACATCGTAAGTGACTACTTCCGCCGGCGTCGCAATCCATACCGTTCACCCCTTTCAAAAGCCTGACTGGTACAATAAAAAATCCGCCCCTCTCGAGTGACGGATATCATTACAATAAACAATCTATCACTCGTTGAGCTTTAGCACTGTACAGCTTTGGAATACCAAATCCAGCTACATTAAGTAGAACCTTATTTCGGTAATACCTGTTAACCCATTGGCATCTCTCGATGTTTCCGGGTAGCAGCGTATATCTGTACAGTAGCCTCACCTAACGATATTGATTTTCGATGTAATTATACATCTGTGATTTTATTATTTCAATATACATTATATTATATTTGTTCGAAATCGTGCAAATACAACAAGATAGTGTCAACTTGTTGTAGGATTTTTCAAACCAAATCTTCCTCGGTTAACCCTAAAATTAAACTAATCCAGCATTTTGGATTCCACGAAGAACCCTGAATACCGGTGTTACTTTCC
>JBLNDI010000031.1:0-6685 GCA_050261495.1 Bacillota bacterium | reverse complement strand
TGGACACCCTTGCCCTTGGCTAACGGTTGGTGCTATCAACCCCCGTAACGGACTTTCACCGTCAAGGTCGCACGCATGCCGCGCGCACCATGAGCGGCAGAATGGCCAGGGATGCCATTCTGCCGCTCTTTTATACTGGCATGCGCATGGTTGGGACACTTGTTTTTTTACTCATTTCCTTACGCAAACTTGGACGCAATTTATATTCTTTAAGTATGTTCCCACAATTGCCCCCAAAAATTAAACTATGCCTTAGACGGTAAAGTTGGAGTTGCAACTGATAGCTGTCTATCAAAACACTTATCGGAGAAATTCCTCTATCGTTAGTCCTGCCTGTTCTAATATTGCCCTTAAAGTACCCCTGGCTACTTCATAATGATCGGGAATTATAACTGTTCTTGTTTCATTTCCATGTTTTCTAAGTTTTATATGACTGCCTTTTTGCGATACTACAACAAACCCGAACTTTTTTAGTATGGCAATAATTTCATTCGGCTTTAAAATCGGGTATTTTGATCCCATTATACTGTTACCTCCAGGGTAGTTACAAACATTTGCCTGCTGGTAATCTCTTCTTTTGGCATATCTTCATAATATAACTCCAACGCTTCTTTCAGATTGGCCATTGCTTCCTCAACGGTTTTCCCTTGTGAAGCAACGCTGTTTTCAATACATTTGGCCACGTACCAATTATCTTCTTTTTGGATTACAACTGTTACCTTGACGCTCATCGCATTCACTCTCCGCATAAAATTCAGCTATATTTATTTTAACACATTATCTGCTAAAATTACACAGAATGTCATTTTGTGGTGCGGCATACCTCCATAAGCGCCTTTAAAAATCCGGTATTTAATGGTATCATTATTATAGAAATATATTCATATCGCAGACGAAATTGCGGCGTGGTGATAACTATGAAAGTGGGCAAGCTCCTAAGACAAAACTTTATCACCATACAAGAAGACGAGACTATTAAGACAGCATTGGTAAAAATGAGCAATATGAAGGTAAACGGGGCGCCGGTGGTCAACCGGGAAGGAAAACTGGTAGGCATGGTTGTCAAGGCCGACATATACCGGTTCTTAATAACGCCCGGGCATTACGACAGCTGTCCCGTCGAATGGGTAATGTCCAAGAATGTAATCACGGCTTCTTCCGGTGAAGACGTATTAACAGTTGCCAGGCGCCTGAGGGAAAACAATATCATTGCCATGCCCGTGTTGGAAGATAAAAATGTAATAGGAGTAATCAGCATAGAAGATATCCTGGACTTCTTTATCAAGACTTAGCATCTTCTGTTTAATATGTTTCTGATAATCTTTAATAGGTCTATCTTCAAAAAGACGGTCCCGCAAACATGTCATCAAGAAGCGATTGACACGAGCTAATCAATCGGACATTGGCTTTTGGAGCATCCGTCGCAGCCGCAGCCGCAGCCGATGGAACCGTTTCTTTTTCTCTTTTTTATTATTAAGCTCAATATGATACCAGCAACAATAACTATCAATACGGCGCTTATAATTATGTTTGCAACATTATCCCTGATGAAAGCCAGCATTGTCACACCTTCCTTCCATACCCTTTGGCAACCCTCTGCTACTCTCTGTTACTCTCTGAAACCCTCTCCAATCCTCTGCAACCCTCTGCAACCTTGTATACATAACCCTGCATAACCCCGCACCTCCTACAATCTCGCCCCCGCTAAAGAAACACGATCTTTGCCGGCGTCTTTTTTCTGCGGCCTGAACAACAGGTAAAGGAATACAGCTGCAACAACGACAGCTGCTGTCGTGTTTATTCCAAAACCGTTACCGATAAACAGGTTCCCCAACTGGTAAATGCACAGCGAAACCGCGTATGCAAAAACAGTCTGATAACCTATGGCAAACCATGTCCACTTTGCGCTGTTCATTTCCCGCTTAATTGCGCCAATGGCTGCAATACAGGGCGCGCAAAGGAGGTTGAACATAAGGAACGAATACCCGGCCAGCGCACTTAAGCTTGATGATAAAGTCCCCCACATTTCGGCGCCTTCCCCACCGGTTTCGGCAAAGCCGTAAAGCACCCCCAACGTACCGACCACGTTTTCCTTGGCCACAAGGCCTGTTATTGTAGCTACTGCGGCCTGCCAGCTGCCCCAACCGAGAGGAGCAAAAATCCAGGCTATAGCGCTCCCGATAACGGCGAGAATGCCGTCGCTCAAGTTTTCAACCATGCCAAATCTGCCATTTTCAATGCCAAAGTTCTGCAAAAACCAAATTACAATAGCTGAAAGCAGAATAACCGTTCCGGCCTTTTTAACAAACGACCGGCTGCGTTCCCACATGCTGCGCAGGACGCTGGCCGGTGCAGGCCAGCGGTAAGCGGGCAATTCCATCACAAAAGGCGAAGGATTGCCAGAAAACATACGGGTTTTCTTAAGTATAATGCCTGAACAGATAACCGCTGCAATGCCTGCGAAATAAGCGCTTGGAGCCACCCACCACGCACCTTTGAACAATGCCCCGGAAATCAGTGCAATAACGGGCAGTTTTGCTCCGCAGGGTATGAACGTGGTGGTCATAATGGTCATTCTCCGGTCGCGTTCGCTTTCAATAGTCCGGGAAGCCATGACGCCTGGAACTCCGCAGCCGCTTCCGATAAGCATCGGTATAAAGGATTTGCCCGAGAGGGCAAATTTGCGGAATATCTTGTCCAGGATAAAAGCAATCCTGGCCATGTAGCCGCAGAACTCAAGAAAAGCAAGAAAAGCGAACAGCACAAGCATCTGCGGCACAAAACCAAGCACTGCGCCCACTCCGCCTATAATGCCGTCGATAATAAGTTCTACAAGCCAATCGGAAGTCCCGACAGAAACAAGAAAACGTTCAACAGCCGGGGGAATAATTTCGCCGAAAAGCACATTGTTGGTCCAGTCGGTTACCCACGCGCCGACGGTAGTTACCGAAACATAATAGACAATGAACATGACAACGGCAAAAATCGGCAACGCCAGCACCCGGTTTGTGACTATCCTGTCTATCTTGTCCGAAACAGAGAGCGCGTTCTTGTTTTTCTTCACATAGCAATCCTTGATAACCGAGGCAATATACAGGTAGCGCTCATTTGCGATAATGCTTTCGGCATCGTCATCCATCTCTTCCTCGCAGTCCTTGATGTCCGTCTCGATATGTGCCCTGAGTTCATCGGAAAGGGCGAGCCGTTCCAAAATCTCCGGCTCCCGTTCAAAAACTTTTATTGCATACCAGCGCTGGGAGCTTTCCGGGATCTTTCCATGGATCGCCTCTTCAATATGGGCTATGGCATGCTCCACGCTTCCTGAAAATATATGCCGCGGAACAGTGGGAACGCCTTTCCGGGCAAACTCCAACGCCGTTTCGGCAGCCGATTCCACACCCGTCCCTTTAAGCGCGGAAATCTCCACAACGGGGCAGCCGAGTTTCCTGGAAAGCCGGTCTGTATAAATTTTATCCCCGCTTTTTTGCACCTCATCCATCATGTTGACGGCAACTACAACGGGAATGCCCAATTCCAGGAGCTGTGTGGTGAGGTAAAGGTTCCGCCCCATGTTGGTGCCGTCCACGATGTTGATAATCGCATCCGGACGCTCCGCTAAAAGATGGTTTCTCGCTACAACCTCTTCAATAGTATACGGGGAAAGGGAATAAATCCCCGGCAGATCTATGACAATAACGTTATCATGGTTTTTAAGTTTCCCTTCCTTTTTTTCAACCGTAACGCCCGGCCAGTTTCCAACATACTGGTTTGATCCGGTCAGGGCATTAAACAGCGTGGTTTTCCCGCTGTTCGGATTTCCGGCCAGCGCTATTTTAACAGGCATCGATTCTCACTCCCAACTATGTCCGGGTAAATAGATTAACAAACTATATAATTAAGTTAGTCTTAACTAACCATCAGGCCTAAAATAACCTGGTTGCTACAACCAGTTCGTTATTATTGCACCAGGATCATTTCCGCATCCGCTTTGCGCAAAGATAGCTCATATCCTCGCACCGTAATTTCTATCGGGTCTCCGAGCGGCGCGACCTTGCGGACATAGATTTCAGTGCCTTTTGTAATCCCCATGTCCATTATTCGTCGTTTAACGGCTCCTGAACCTTCAACCTTCAATACTTTAACCGTATGCCCGCATTCGACTTCTTTCAGCGGTTTCACTGCAAAAGCCTCCTTTATACCGTCTGCACCATCATTTTATCAGCCATCCCGCAGCCAACAACGGCCAGCCTGGTTATTCCAGCCAGCGGCTTATGCTCACTGGTTAGTCTATACTAACCCATGGGCATATATTTTGGTTAGACTATGCTAACCAATATTAGGTTAGCATAGTCTAACCGCATTGTCAATACAATTTTTTATAAGCCCTGAAGAGTTGCTGTATGTCTCTCATAATTTTCATAAATTTCATAGTTATTGATCGTTTTGTTTTATCCTGTTTGCATTTTGCAAAACGGTATGTTATTCTTTGGTTAATGGCGTTTCTCTGGTATCGAGGGCATACCACGCAAAGAATGAAATGGAGATGGTAGTTTTGAAAATCAAGGAATCAGCCGAAATGTACCTTGAAACCATCCTGGTATTAAGCCGTAAAGACTCCCGGGTTAGATCCATAGATATTGTAAACGAGCTTAATTATAAAAAGTCCAGTATTAGCGTTGCCATGAAAAAACTCCGTGAGAACGGATATATACAAATAGACGATGAAGGTTACATTAAGCTGACAGACAAGGGAAAGGAAATCGCTGAAACCATGCTTGAGCGCCATACATTTATCGCCAATTGGCTGATGAGCCTCGGGGTGGATGAAACCGTCGCTTACGAAGATGCCTGCCGGATGGAGCATGTAATCAGCCGGGAAAGTTTTGAAGCAATAAAGAAACACATGGAAACCCTGGAAAATAATAATTCAAATTCGTTAAAGCCGCAGGAATAACACATTCACTCGTCTTTCACAGCTTCGCCGGTTATCGGGACAAACCTGACCCCGCATATGTGCGTTATTTTTACTCCCTTATCTTTTTTGACATGCACAAGATCCTGGTAATATGTCGTGTCGCCGATGGGAAGCACCATCCTCCCGCCTTCTCTTAATTGCTCAAGCAGCGGCGGGGGTATGCGCTTTACCGCGCAGGAAATCATAATGGCGTCATACGGGGCGTATTCCTCCCACCCGAAATAGCCGTCGCCGTGTTTTGTTTTCACGTTGACGTACCCGTTTTTGTCAAGATTCCTTCTGGCGTTTTCCGCCAGCTTTTTTTTGATTTCAACGGAATAAACCTCATCGGTCAGTTCCGCGAGGACTGCCGCCTGGTATCCGCAGCCCGTGCCGATCTCGAGTACTTTTTCACCCGGCTTTATCATCAATGTCTCCGTCATAAGAGCGACAATGTAAGGCTGCGAAATTGTCTGTCCCTCGTCTATGGGAAGCGGATGGTCGTCATATGCTTCTTCTCGGTATTCCTCATCAATAAACAGGTGCCTTTTTACTTTTTCCATGGCCCTCAGGACCATGGGGTCGCTGATTCCCCTTCCTTTCAGGTCCCTCTCCAGCATTTGCTTTACGGCGTTGGCAAAAATCCCCGGAATTTCAAATGTAACGTCCGTTTGGACTCCCTCCGTTGTCTCAAGCCGGGCATTTATTGTAAAGGAATCATCATACCCCTCTTCCGTATGGGTTTCAAACTCCGCACAAATAGTGCCGTCAGGCTTGACCGCCATTAATATGTCGCTGCCGGGACTTATCTTCCACCCGCTCGGGGCGGTAAGCACGAGCCGCCCGTCGACACGACGGTCCGTGTTGTTTGTTATATGAAGACAAAAGCTTTTTGACAGGCCTTTGCCGGTACGGCACGAGTCAATCTCCTCCAGGCGGAAATCGAATCCTCCCGCTTTTTGGTTCCAACCGGCGTTCCGCATCTGTCTCACATCCTTGCTTAACAATAGCCTCACTTAACAATAACCTTGCTTAACAATACGTTATCAGCTTAATTGTAGCACCTTCCTATCAAGTTTTCCACAACCTTACTGAAGTAATACCGAGAAGTCCTTTTCTGCAGCCTTAATCAGGCGGATGCCGCCGTTTTTTGAACTCCACAAAAAAAACGGCTAATTGTTTGTTGCATGAAAAAAAGCAGTTTAATATCTTAATGTTTTTCACAGTACCGGGATTCATGTTGTGCTCGATCAATTCCGTTTGCACAAGGACATCATCCCCGCACCCTAAAAACCTCATGAATTCCTCGATTGTCCTGTGCCTGTCCAGCAGAAACTCCCCGATTTCCTTACCGCTTTCGGTCAAAACTACAATCCCGTATTTTTCATAATTAAGCATGCCCAGTTTCCCCAGCTTCTGCACCATCTTTGTCGCAGACGAGGCCTTCACATTCAACAGCTCCGCAAGCCTGTTAATGCGAATAAAGCCGTCCTTCAGGCTATACCTGCAAATCATTTCCAGGTAATCTTCCATGGCAGGCGTCAGCAGCCTTTTGTTCTGTTCAAGGAGCTGGTATCCCCTCACCGTGTGAAACCCTTTATTATACTCCATATTCATCACAACCGGAAGCGATTTGGCGCTCTATGCCGGCCGGTTCCATAATGCTCCGGCTTGGGACGTTTTCGCCCGGCAGCGAAAGCGCCGGTTTGCCAGGTGATAAAATCACTGTTT
>JBLNDI010000030.1:0-16265 GCA_050261495.1 Bacillota bacterium | reverse complement strand
GCATTTTTAAGGAACAGCTTGACATCTCGCCCCGGGACTTTGTTATAAACTACCGGATAGACAAGGCCTGTGAGCTCATGAAGAATGACAACCTTTCAATAGGGGACATATCAAGGTCGGTTGGGTACGACGATCCTCTCCTGTTTTCCAAGATATTTAAAAAGAACAGGGGTGTATCGCCGAGCAAATACAGGCAGAAATACCGCAAGGGAATATATTAATGGCTTGTAATATAGCGCTTCATGACAATATTCAAATGCCAAACAATCGAATTGGCGGCAACTGCAAAAGCTATCGGGACGTTAGGTCCAAAACCGGTTGACACATTACCGGCTGTACAATATAATAATGATATATGTAAAGCGCTTAACATATTTATTGTTTATTAAGGCTGCCGCCTTAATTAAATTTATTATTGTTAATTATTTCTAGCAATGGAGGTTTCCATGAACTATAACCGCGATAAAGCAGAATTCGTATGGACTAATGAAGAACTCCGGGATTTGGAGAATATCCCCGGGGGAGATATGCCGGGCGATAAAATTATTATAAGCACTGATCATGTCCAAAAAGCCAGGATAATAATGCCAAGATTATTGGAGCTGCTTATGCCTGCAATTGATGAAAGCCCTTACCGGCGTGCCGTAGTAGCTGTTTGCGGAGTTTCGGGAGTCGGGAAATCCGAAGTCGCGTCATTGCTGTCCTTTTACCTGAACAGCATGAATATCGGCAGCTATATTTTATCGGGCGACAACTACCCGCATAGAATACCGAAATACAATGACGCCGAGAGGCTCATGGTTTTCAGGCGGAGTGGAATTAAAGGCTTGATATGTCATGGAAAATATACCGAAGAATGCCGCAGTATACTGAAAGAGCTGCAGAAAAGCGGCAATGATTTGAATCCCGACTGTTTTAAGAATTATCCATGGCTGTCAATATACCTGGATGCCGGACGCGACGGGCTAAGAAACTACCTGGGAACAAAAAACGAGATTGATTTTGATGAACTGACGGAGATAGTTTCGCAATTCAAAAACGGAGCAAACAGGATATTCCTGAAACGGATGGGAAGGGAGGAAACCGAACTATGGTATGATTGCGTCGACTTCAGCGATATAAATGTATTGGTCATTGAATGGACTCACGGGAACAGCCCTAATCTTCAAGGGGTGGATATCCCTATCATGTTGAGCGGCACTCCCCGGGAAACGCTGGAGCATCGAAAATCCCGCAAAAGAGATGAAGATGTCGACAGCCAATTTACTAACATAGTACTCGATATTGAACAGGAAATATTGGTTTCACAGGAGTCAAGAGCTAAATTGATAGTATCGGGGAGTGGAGAAATATTGCCGTAAGCTAATGGAGGTTTTAAATGGACAACTCGGGACCTATGTTCAATTCGTACCCGGACAGCATTGGAGGCGCGCTGGGGGACGCTGTCAAATTGCTTGGGACGCCGGAAATGAAGAATGCTTTTCAGTCATTCTATATACTGCCAAGTATATTTAACTCCGATTTGGACAGGGGATTTTCGGTTATTGATTATGAACTTAACGAAAATTATGCGACGGCGGAAGATCTTCATTCGCTTAAGGAAATGGGCGTCAATCTCAAGCTTGACTTTGTTCTGAACCACTTATCGGTGCTTTCAAGGCAGTTCCGGGATATCTTGAAGAATGGAGAGAATTCAAGATACAAGGATTTTTTTATCAACTGGAACGAGTTTTGGGAAGGCCGCGGGCAAATGACCGATGAAGGCTATATTTTACCTGACCGGGACTATATAAAAGACATGTTTTTCAGGAAACCGGGTCTTCCGATATTGATGGTCCGAATACCGGGGAAAAAGTATATACCTTACTGGAATACTTTTTACCAGGAAGTCAGGTATCGGGAAATCGACGCCGCGGACTTGGTGGAAACGCTGGAGATTCAATATTCTGCGGCGGAAAGGCTGGCCGGGGTTGTAAACAAGGCTTTGAGTAAAGGCATAAAGCCCTCGGGGATAGAATTCGGCAGTTTTTCGCGTTATAAGGAGGACATAGTTGATTTGCTTGAATCCAGGCGCATATGCCTTGGACAAATCGATCTTAATATAAAATCCCCGCTGGTTTGGGAATTTTACGAGGATACTCTTGAAAAACTAGCGCAATACGGGGCGGAGATCGTACGTCTTGATGCTGTTGCTTATGCCCCAAAAGAGCCGGGAGCCAGGAATTTTTTAAATGAACCTGCGACATGGGACTTGCTTGAGCGGATAAAATTGCTTGCGGATAAATATAACCTGGTTCTTTTGCCGGAAATCCATTCCACATACGGGGAGAAAATTCATGAAAAGCTCGCGGAGCGGGGCTACATGACTTATGATTTCTTTTTGCCGGGCTTGATTATCGACGCCCTGGAAAGAAATACGGGCGAACTGTTGGCCAGATGGGCGTCGGAAATCAAGGAAAAAGGGATCAAGGCGGTAAACATGCTTGGATGCCATGACGGGATTCCGATGCTGGATTTAAAGGGCCTGCTGCCGGACGAGCAAATCGAGCGCCTTATAAAAACGCTGGTATGCCGGGGCGGGTATGTCAAGGACCTTCATGGAAACAAAAATATGTACTACCAGGTAAATGCGACATATTACAGCGCTTTGGGGGAGGATGACAGGAAACTCCTTCTTGCCAGGGCAATCCAGATATTCATGCCCGGAAAGCCCCAGGTTTGGTACCTCGATTTATTTGCCGGAAGGAATGATTACGAGGCGGTTAAAAATGCAGGCCAGGGAGGATACAAAGAAATAAACCGGACAAACCTGACGCTGGAGCAGGCCCTGAACGGACTAAAACGGGATATTGTCCTAAAGCAGCTTGACATGCTTAGGTTCAGGAACAATTATCCGGCTTTCGGATTTGACGCCAGGATGACAATTCACGATTCAGGGCCGCAAATCCTGAAAATAAGCTATGAGCAAAAAGGGTATAAGGCAATGTTGACTGCGGATTTGAAATATTACAGCTTCAGTATAGAAGCGATTGATAAAACAGGCAATATTTTTAGTGTATTGACATGCGATTGACATGGTCAAACACTAGCAGTAAACAGCATTATGGATACTGATTAGTACATGTTAGCAAAGAAGATATGTCAAATGCTTGACATTCATTTTAAATTAAAGTATTATCAAATTGTGCTATACATTTTATATTAATCCAATATCAGCACAAATTTAAAAATAATAGGAGGATAAATATGAAACGAGCGCTATTGTGGATTGTTCTTCTTGCCATGATTAGCATGCTTCTGGCATCATGCGGACAAACGACGGACACATCAAGCCCTGGTTCAGGCGCGGCAGCCGGTTCCGAAACAGCTGAAAAAACCGTCGCGGATACCCAGCCGGCCGGCGGTACGGAAAAAACCGAAAAACCTGTCAAAATCACGTTTTTCAACACTTCTGCCGAAGTTAACACAATGTTTGAGAAGATGTTTGCAAAATATAACGAGCTTATCCCGAATGTTACAATTGAATTGATTCCGACCGGCATCGGAGAAGGACAGCAGGAAAAACTGCAATCACTGTTTGCATCGGGGAACGGGCCTACAATTATGAATATTGACCCTGCCAACGTCATTGAGTACAAGGACAGGCTATTCGAAATGACATTGGAGAATGCGCCGTGGCTGAGCCATGCAAGCGACGGGGCGGTTGAGGGCGGCACATTTGACGGAAAAATCCTCGGCGCGCCGTGGAGCGTTCAGGGTTATGGCTTGCTGTACAATAAAAAAGTTGTTGACAAGATATACGGAGGAACATTCGATCCGTCAACAATAAATACAAGAGATGCTTTAAAAGCATTCCTTGAAAAAGCGGAAGCCGCAGGCGTGCCCGGAACCTTGCTGCATGGAGCGAACTGGTCGATGGGCGGACATTATCTTACTCTCGTCTATGCCGTACAAGGGCCGAAGACAACCGACGGCACCGGGTTTATCGACAAACTGAAAGAAGGAACGATAAAAATAGAAGACAGCCCGATATTCCAGGGTTACATGGATACTCTTGATTTGCTTGTAAAGCACAATTATAACAAGGCCGATCCGCTGGTGGCGGACTATAATAAGGATGTCCAGGCGTTCGGAGAAGGAAAAAGCGCGACATTTTTCATGGGCGACTGGGCATGGACCGTTATGGGCACGCTTGAAAACGTTGACCAGGAATATGGTTTCATCCCTGTGCCGTGGAGCAACAATCCGGATGATTACGGCAACACCGAGGTTGTAATGGTATTGCCGAAATTTATGGCTATTGACAAGTCCCAAAACACGCCGGAGCAGACAAAAGCGGCAGTGGACGCCTTGGGATGGATGCTTACGGACCCGGTAGGCCAGCAGTTCTTCCTTGACGCCGGATTCTTCATGCCGTACAAGAATGTCAGGACAGATATTCAATATAATTCAATGACTTCTTCCATAGCCGAATATGCAAAGAAAGGAAAGACAATAAACCTCGGATGCTTCTCGTACATATCGGGCGATGCCTGGACCCAGACAGGCAATTTAATGCTGAAGTATATCTCCGGGGCAATAGACAGGCAGGAATTGGCGCAAGGAATTAACGACTATTGGAAAAACGTGGACTAAAGCGCTAAGGAAAAAAGAACCGATATGATGCCGGGCAGGTAACGGCTTGAAACATAGCCGTTATCTGCCTGTAAATCTGCGGAATGCATGGGGGAGATATGATGAACGCCAGGAAAAAAGCTCAAAGGGTGGGATACTTTGCGGTATTCATGGGACCGTCGCTTATTGCATTCGCTTGCGTCCTGCTGATACCTTTTTTATATGGTGTCGGCTTGACATTTACTAATTACAACCCCATAAAAGGAACAAAAGATTTTGTAGGCATTGCCAATTTTGCCGCAACATTTTCGGATGCGGAATTTCTCGGCCAATTTGTTAAAACATTGGGCTACGTGTTTTATTCAACTATTTTTTGCAATCTAATAGCTTTTATATTGGCATACATGCTAACCAGCGGCATAAAAGCGCAAAATTTGCTGCGAGGGGGGTTTTTCACCCCTAATTTGATCGGGGGCGTTATACTTGGTTACATATGGAAATTCATATTTGCCAATGTGGTAACATACATTGGAAACGTTTTGGAATTTGAGCCGCTGATGACATCGCTCCTGACTCACCCCCAAAAAGCGGTTGTTGCAATGATAATTGTAACAGTATGGCAATATGCCGGATACCTTATGATGATATATATTGCCGGGTTCGTCGGAATATCAAGCGATATCCTTGAAGCAGCCGAAATAGACGGCGCGGTGGGGATAAGGAAGCTGTTCAGCGTGACGATACCGTCGATGGTTCCTTCATTCATTATTTGCTTTTTTATTACTGTTTCGCGGGGCTTTATGGCGTATGACCTGAACCTCGCGCTTACAAACGGGGCTCCGTACGGCTCGACGCGACTGGCGTCGATGCATATATATCAAAAAGCCTTCCAGGCAAACCAATATGCCGCGGGGCAGGCCGAAGCAATACTATTATTCATTGTAGTCGCCATCGCAACGGTATCCCAAGTGCTGCTGACAAAAAAGTTCGAGGTGGAAGCATGATAGCAAATAAGTTTGGTATCTGTATAAAGTATGTTTTTGTTTATATTCTGCTGTGTATTTTTATTACGCCGTTCTTCCTGATGGTCAATAATTCGTTCAAATCAACCCAGAGGTTTGTTGAAGCCCCCTTTTCACTGCCCGAGGAGATAAATTTCACTAATTATGCAAATGCGTTTAACCGCATGAATTTTCCAAATGCCATTGCAAACAGTATAATCATCACGGCCGTGAGCGTTGTATTAATTATTCTTACCGCTTCGATGGCGGCCTATTTTCTTGTCAGAAACAAATGGAATATCAATAGAATTATATTTGCAATATTGGTGGCGTCCATGATTGTTCCTTTCCAGGCCGTAATGATACCGCTGGTAAGTATTTACGGGAATATGCAGCTTTTGAACAACAAGTGGATATTGATTTTTATGTATCTGGGCTTTGGTCAGGCTTTTGCCGTTTTTATATTTCACGGGTTTATCAAAAATATACCGCTGGAAATGGAAGAGGCAGCTTTTATTGACGGAGCCGGCAAACTGCAAACATTCTTTATAATAGTGGTTCCATTGTTGCTGCCGGTTATATTGACAGTAACCATTCTCGACGTGCTCTGGATTTGGAATGATTATCTTCTTCCAAGCCTTGTTCTCCTCTCCCCGGTGCAGCGTACGCTGCCGTTGTCGACATACAGCTTTTTCCAGACCTACAGCGTGGATTACGCGCCGCTGATGGCCGGCATTGTATTGACAATATTGCCTGTAATTATAGTATTTGTATTTTGCCAGAAACAAATAGTAAAGGGCGTCGTACAAGGTGCAATTAAGTAAAGCAAAGTTAAGCAAAGCAAAGCCAGGCAAAACAAAAACGGAGCAAAGGATATTCAGTTCCCGGGAATCACGCGGACTCCCTTTCAATAAGAGTAACGGGAAAGACTATACTTGTAGGTATTATTTTGTTTTCGGATCTGAAAATTATGCTTTCAACGGCATACCGGCATATTTCATCAATCGACTGACGGATTGTCGTAATTGCCGGATTGAATATTGCGCATAGATCAATATCGTCGTAACCGACGACCTTGATTTGCCCGGGTACCTTTATACCGCGTTTTTGGCAGGCGGTTATCACCTGGGCCGCAATAATATCATTTGACGTAAAAACGCCGTCGACGTCCGGGTAATTGTCAAACAGCATGTTTATTATATTTTCGTATCGCATTGAAAGAAATTGCTCTTCGGTTGCATCTATGACAATATGGGGAATGCCTCTTTTGTCGCATACCTCTTTAAAGCCGAAATAGCGCTTGTTTGCATCCATGTTCAGATTGGTGCTTCCGCTGATGTGTGCAAGTTTTTTGCACCCCTTGGCAATAAGATGTTCAGCCGCTAAAACCCCGCCCTGGTAGTTATCGGAGCAGATAGACGGAATGCGGGGCGAGATTACGCGGTCAATGGAAATAACGGGAGCGTCTATGGCAATATTCTTGTCGATATCCTGCGTGCGGCTTGCTATAATTACGCCGGCGACCTTGTTAGCGCTTAACATATCAAAATACTCAATTTCTTTTTTAGGCTCGAGATTGGAATTGCAAAGCAGCAGCTTGTAGCCGTTTTTTGAAACATGATGCTCTATGGCGTCAATGACCTTGCAAAAATACATGTTGCTGGCGGATGGGACAATCAAGCCGATAAAATTGCTTTTTTTCAACGATAGCGCCCTTGCGAACGCGTTAGGCTGGTAATTAAGCTCTTTCATGACTTGCTGTATTTTCTTTTTTGTTTTCTCGCTGACATACCCGCGGCCATTAAGCATTCTTGATACGGTGGTAACCGTAACGCCGCACCTCTCGGCCACATCCTTCAAGGTACTCATTGATAAAAACTCCCCAATCCATTACTTGATATTAATACGCTAGCATAATTTATATTTGGTGTCAATAAAGGATAGGCATCCAGTTATAACAAGCGGTTGACATACGAATGATTGACATAATATCTATATGGAAATATAATAAACGTAGATAATGCTTTTGGTGATAATATGAATAAAATTGAAAGGATTAGACGTTCATTAGTGTACAAGATAACCGTAAGCCTGATTCTTATTGTGGTTATACTTCTGAATGTCTTAATTCTGAGCAACATCTATTCTTTAAATGTCGTTGCGAGCAATATGATAAACGCTTCCCAAAGCCAGTTGGCAATATATATGAATAACATCCGGAATAATCTCGACAGTTCTTTAAAAGATTTAAATGAAATATCCGTAGCGTATTTGGACAGTATTGCAAAATACCCCGGCATGAGTGAGTTGGATAAATATCTATCCGCGGTTCAAATAAGGGATACCATATCGACGAAAGTATTGACAAGCAACGTCGAGGACGGGCTGTTTGTGTTGCTGCCGGAGGACGGGCTGTCGCTTGCGCAGTTCAGCAATAGAATCGTTTCAAATGAAAAAATGGAGCTATGGAATTACATCAATTCAAGCAGCATGCTTGAAAACAGTCAGGCCATAAAGCAATGGGATATTGTAAGAATCAAGGAGCGCAATTACCTGGTAAGATGCAATAAAACATATAACTGCATTGTAGGGGTTATAATAAAAAACGATACATTATTAGCTTTTATAAATAATGATCCCCTTGAAGGGGCAAATTATGCTTTGACCGATAAAGACGGAAAAATTATTGCATTTTTAGGAGCTTCACATTTCAACGAGACAATTGATGCAATTCCGAATGAGGAAAACATATACAAGAATTATAAAGATAAGTATTTTATTGTTTCCAGGGAATTTCCCCATACAGGCGGAAAGCTTTCATGCATTATTGAAAGAAAAAGCGTATTTTACGGGCTGGAGCTGATTCAATGGATTATCATATTTATGGGAATACTTGCGGTGATTATTATTCCCGTTGTCATACTCTATTTGTTCCGTGAAATCATTAAGCCGGTGCAAGCGCTCGTTGTTGCGACAAGGGAAGTGGAAAAAGGGAACTGGGATTACAATGTTCCTTTGAATAAAGCGCCCATGGAATTTATAACTCTTAATAATTCCTTCAACTCCATGATCAGGGAAATAAAAGCGCTCAAAATAAAATCCTATGAAGAAAAAATCGAGCGCCAGAAAGCCGAGCTTAAATACCTGCAGATGCAAATAAAGCCGCATTTCTTCTTAAATGCAATTACTACGATTTCAAGCTTGACATACCAGGATAAAAATAAGGAAATACGCCAGTTGATAGAGTTTTTATCCAGGCACCTAAGATACGTGTTTCGGGGCGGACTTCACAAAGTGCCGTTAAGGGAGGAAATTGAGCATGTTAAAAACTATATAGGTATGCAGGAAATCAAGTACCCCAATAATATAATTCATTTAATCGAGGTAAAGAAGGAAATCGAGGAATGCTTGCTGCCGCAGTTTCTTATCCAGACATTTGTTGAAAATTCGTTTAAACATGCCCTGACTTCCGGCAAAATACTGTCTGTTTTTATAAAAGCGGAGGATTATATTGTCAGGGACGAAACATATGTCCGCCTGGTCATTGAAGATAACGGCGACGGGTTTCCGGACGATGTAATGAAAATAATAAATGAGCCGGACGAAAACGGTAGTGAAGATGGGAAAAAGATCGGCATATTAAATATAAAGAAGACGCTGCGCTTGCTGTATAAAATGGATGGATTGCTGAAAATCGGCAATTGCGATCCGTCCGGCGCAATGGTTGAAATATTGATTCCGTATGAAAGGGGGGAATTTAATGCGCAGCCTCCTCGTGGATGACGATTTGCCCGTTCTGGAGGTCCTTAAAAATACTATCAATTGGAAATCGTTCGGCGTCTATTGCATTGATACGGCGACCAATATTCTAAATGCCCAAAAAATAATCAGGGAAAGCAACCCCGAGATTATTATTTGCGACATTGAAATGCCAAGGGGCTCGGGTTTGGATTTGCTGAAATGGGTTAGAAAAAATCATTTTAGCAGCCAGTTCATTTTTCTTACGTGCCATGAGAGCTTTGAATTTGCTTCCACTGCGATAGCATACGATACCGTCGCATATGTGACAAAGCCGTTTGGCAAGAATGTCGTCGAGGCTGCAATTGCTAAAGCGGTGGAAAAAGTAAAGATTGAAAAGCGCATGCGTGAATACAGCGAGCACAGCAAGTACTGGCTGGACAACAGGGTTGTAATCGAGCAGGGTTTCTGGAGAGATGTTTTGTTTTATGCAATAGCTCCGCAAGCTGAAGTTATTGAGACGGAAATGAAAAAAAGGCACCTGTCTTTAAATGCGTCAGGCGGCTACAGCCTGATATTAACGGGCACCAACAGGTCCAAAATGAATGATTTGTCCTGGGATGACGGCGTTTTCAGCTATGCATTCAGGAACCTTGCCAGTGAAGTCATACATGGCGAGCCGTTATATCACGGGATAATCAACTACAAGCGCAACGACAGCTTTTATAATATATCAATCATCCGCGGGCATGCCGAAATTGATGAAATAAAAGCAAAATGCCTGAGGCTGGTTGAATTATGCGAAGAATATCTTCATTGCAAAGCTTCCTGCTATATAAGCGACCAGGTATCCATCGACAAGCTTGCAAAGGTGCGGGAAGAATTGGAAGAGATGGATCAGAACAACGTTTTCGCAAATGGAACCGTTATGTTTCAAAAAGAAAGCGTGAAAGACGACGTGAAGGGGCAGTATGCATTTGATGCCGGATTGTTTGAGTCGTTGTTCCTGGAAAAAAACAAGATGAAAATTGCGGTAAGCTTTAAAAACGAGCTTGAAAGGCTTTCAAGGGAAAATAAGCTTGATAGGTCCGTGCTGCACTCGATCCACCAGGATTTCATGCAGGTTGTCTATTCGATATTGCGCAGAAACGAAGTTCAGGCCCATATACTGTTTTCGGACCAAACCTCGCAGAAATTGTTTAAAAATTCTGAAAACAGCATATTTGACATGATGAAATGGGCGACCCATGTAACGGAAAAAACCATCGATTATATAGATGAAATCCAAAAAACGGAAAGCGTGGTTGAAAAGGCGAAAAAGTACATCCGGAATAATTATTCCAAAAGCATTAAGCGCGAGGATGTCGCGGCCAGCGTGTTCCTGGCCCCTGATTACCTTTCTAAAATATTCAAGGCCGAAACGGGAGTATATATAAAGGATTACATTAATGAGTGCAGGATTGGCAAGGCCAAAGAACTATTGCTGAAAAGCAATGCAAGCATCAGTGATATAGCGGTTCAGAGCGGGTATGACAATTTTTCGTATTTCTCGACGGTTTTTAAAAAGCTGACCGGGGAGACTCCTTTCTCATATAGAAAAACTCATAAATCCTAATCATATATATCTGGTTTTTGAAAAAATCAGGCTGATTTTTGAAAGAAAGCATTTGTTCGGTTTTTTATAATTAAAATATATATTTCATAATTTATTTGGGAGGAGGAGCTTATATGATAAAGGCAAGGTGTATACTGGCATTGTTGCTGGCAGTTATGCTTTTGTCCGGCATATTGGCGGGCTGCGCGAATAGCGGTTCGGCCGGTGAAGGCAGCGGGTCCGGTTCGGGCGCCGCCGAAAAAACCGCCGTCGATAAAGGCAGCGCCGCTGCGCCGCAAGAAGAAGTTCAGAAGGTAATCATGGCGTTCATAACATTTAATAAGGTTCCTGACGATATGACCCGGATTAATAATGCGGTGAGCAAGCTGACAAGGGAGAAGGCAAATATCGAGGTGGAGCTGAGGCCTTACGGGCCGGCGGATTATGTTCAAAGAGTCAACCTTGCGCTTGCCGGCGGAGAAAAGATGGACCTTTTTCTACCCGGCCTGGGGGAATTTCCGTCTTACGTTTCAAAAAACCAAGCCTATCCTCTTGACGACCTGATTGCCGAATACGGCAAGGAGATGACCGAGATATTGTACAGGGACTTCGGGAATGATATTTATAAAGCCACGACAATGAACGGCCATATTTATGCCGTTCCTGTAAACAAAGGAATGGCCCTTCCGTTATCGTTCGTGTATAACGCCGATATGCTCAAGGAAACCGGATATACCGCGGATGATATTAATACCGTGGACGATTTGCCGAAGGTGTTTGACGCAATTAAAGAGAAGTTCCCGGATGTAATTCCTTTTGCGCCTATTAATGTAAACCCCAGCGATACCAATTTGGTTTGGCTTTTAAGGTGCACCGGCGAGGTTGACCAGCTTACCGACCCGTCGGGCGTGGGAGTGGTTATTGGAAATTCCGGGAAAGTCGTAAATTTGTATGAAACCGATTTATTTAAAAATGGCGTGAAGATGATGAGGGATTGGTACCTAAAAGGATATATGCAAAAGGACGTAGCCACCACGCCTACGAATTTCCTCGAAATGGTTTCGTCCGGCCGCGCGTTTTCCTGCCTGGGCGGATATAGCGGGAGAGAAGCGGGCAAGCAGCTTAGTGCGATGGCAAATAAAAATATCGAGATGAAACGGGTCACGCCCTTTTATTTCGATACCAGCGCCGTGAATCAAGTCGTTTGGATGATATCAAGCATAACAAAGGTGCCTGAAGCGTCGATGAAGCTTCTTAACCTTGTATATTCCGACGCCGATGTTTTAAATATGATTCTGTGGGGTATCGAAAACGAAGATTACGTAAAGGTCGATGAACATCATGTCAGGTATCCTGACGGGAAAACCGCGGATACCGTCGGTTATACGGCGGCGCTGTGCTCGGGGCTGATGGGTTCGGAATCGTTGCAGTACCAAGCGGAAGGAATTAGCTGGGATGACATCGAATTTAAATTAAATGAAAACAAGACAACAAAGAGATCGCCCTATTTCGGATTTATTTTTGATCCGAAAGACGTAAAAACCGAGCTGAGCGCAATAAACAGCGTAAGAGACCGGTACCTGCCGGTGCTTATCTGCGGAGCGGTCGATCCGGATACGACTTTGCCGAAGTTTATCCAGGAATTGAATGACGCGGGGGCCCAGACGATAATACAGAAAAAGCAGGAACAGCTTGACAAATGGCTTGCCGAACAAAAGAAGTAGGCGATAGCTGCGAAATTAGTTAAAGGGCATATGCAAAATGGAGTATGTAGTCACTACATTCTCCGTTTTGCGCCCTAAAGGGAGAAGTTGTTTTATGGCGATGAAAAAAGCTAAAAAAAATAAGGCCCGCAATACTCTGCCATTAATGCTCCTTGCATTTCCCGGACTTCTTTATATGGTTATAAACAATTATATTCCCATGTTCGGGATTTTTATCGCCTTTAAGGAAATGGATTATCGCAAGGGGATATTCGGCAGTGATTGGGTCGGATTCAAAAATTTCAGGTTCCTTTTTAAAACTAATGATGCGTTTGTTATGACCAGGAATACATTGTTGTACAACACGGCTTTTATTGTCCTGGGCGTGGCATGCTCCGTATTTATCGCCATACTGATGTCGGAAGTGACAAACATGGCTATTGCGAAGTTTTTCCAGGCGGGATTGATACTTCCGAACTTGATATCGATGGTTATCGTATCCTACATCGTATATGCTTTTTTAAATGCGGATACCGGTTTTATTAACCTTACCGTGCTCAGGCAATTGGGACTGCCTGAAATCAACTGGTATTCGGAAGCTGCATATTGGCCGTTTATACTGACCATAGTCCAACTGTGGAAAACGGCGGGTTACGGATCGGTAGTGTATATTGCATTTATAGCCGGCATAGATAAAGGGATATATGAATCCGCAAGGATAGACGGGGCCGGCAAATTGAAGCAAATAACCGATATTACGCTGCCGATGCTTAAACCGGTAATAATTGTCATGGTATTGATCGCAATTGGAAGAATATTCAACTCGGATTTCGGCTTGTTTTACCAAGTTCCCATGAATTCCGGACCTCTTTACAGCACGACGCAAACGATAGATACTTATGTTTACCGCGCTTTAATGCAGATTAACGATATTGGAATGTCATCCGCGGCCGGCCTTTATCAATCCGTCGTCGGGTTTGTACTTGTATTGGCGGCGAATGCCGTTGTTAAAAAATATAACTCGGAATATGCACTGTTTTAGGAAAGGAGGCAACATGAAACAACTAAACGGCGAAAAAGCTTTTAAAGTATTCTCCGCTGCAACGCTTTTCTTTTTATCGGTATTTGCCTTGATGCCATTTTTGCTTATATTTATAACCTCCTTTACCGACGAAGCTACGCTCATAAGGAACGGCTACAGTTTTATCCCTGAAAAACTAAGCCTGGACGCGTACATCTATATGATAAGCAATTCTTTCGTTTTCCTGAGAGCATATGCCGTTTCAATCTTCGTTACGGCGATAGGTACGGCCGTCAGCCTTCTTATCACGACGATGCTTGCATATCCCATGGCGAGGAAGGATTTTAAATACCGCAATGTTTTGGCATTTGCGGCATTCTTTACTTTGCTGTTCAACGGCGGGATCGTGCCTTCGTATATATTGTGGACAAGGGTATTCTCGATCCACAATACCTATGCCGCGCTTATAATACCCACCTACTTAATGAACGCTTTTAATGTATTGCTTGTAAGGAACTATTATAGCCAGAATGTTCCCGCCGCACTGGTTGAATCGGCCCAGATCGACGGCGCAAGCGAGTTGAGGATCTTTTTCGGAATAATGCTGCCCATGTCCGTCCCTGTTGTTACAACGGTAGGACTGTTTACGGGGCTGGCCTACTGGAATGATTGGATTAATGCGCTGTATTATGTGAATAAACCTCAGTACTTTGGCATACAGAATTTATTGATACGGCTGATGAACAACATACAGTTTTTAAAATCAAGCCAGGCAAGCACAATGCTTGGCGGAAGGGCGCTGGAGCTGCCAAGCACCGCTATACGCATGGCGATGGCCGTGTCAGGCATGCTTCCGATTTTAATTGTATTTCCGTTTTTGCAGAAATATCTTATCAGAGGGGTTGTAATGGGCGCCGTTAAAGGATGAAAGGGGAGATTTGCCTTATGAAAGTACAGGAAGTTATTGATGTCATTCTTACGGATTCATGCGGAAGCTTCAGGCTGGATAAGACGTGCGACGTGCTTGCGGCGGGCGACGGCGATATGGAGGTGACCGGTATCGCTACAACTTTTATGGCTACCGTAAATGTTATAAGAAAGGCTGTACAAATAGGGGCCAATATGATTATCACCCATGAGCCCACATATTTTAACGGGCCGGATCAAACAGACTGGCTGCAGGGAGACCCGGTTTACGCTTCCAAAAAGAAATTGCTGGAGGACAACAAGATCGCCGTATGGCGCTACCACGACCACATGCATATGGCCAAAACCGACAGGATCTACGACGGCCTTTTAAAAGAGATAGGCTGGGAAAGTTTTTTGATGAAAGATCATAAATTGCCGCATTGTTATGAAATTGAGGAAACAACTCTTAAACAACTGGCTGAATTTTTTAAGAAGAAATTTTCCATGGACGTGGTGCAGGTAATCGGAAAGCCTGATATGAAATGCAAAAGGGTCGGCATACTGGTAGGAGGCGGAAGCCTTGGCCTCGGAAGAGAGCAAATGCCGATGGAGCTTATGAAGGAAAAGGAGCTTGATGTCATCGTTTGCGGTGAAATAACGGAATGGACGTTATGCGCATACGTAAATGACGCATGGATGATGGGCTTCAACAAGGGACTTATCATACTTGGACATGAGCGAACGGAGGAATGGGGAATGAAGCACATGGCCGAGTGGCTGAAGCCGCTTGTGAAAGGGATCCCGGTAACTTTCATCGATGCGGGGGAACCCTTCGTATACCTGTGATTTGCGTGGGCTGCCGTAAATCATAAGGGAATTCGGGTTAATGGGATAAGAATCATTTATTAGCAATTTGGACAAAGGAAGAATGCTTCTGGTATCATCAGGATAAGCAAGCAATATCGCCCGTGGCTGTCCCACCGATGATAGACCGTCTAAACAGTGTGCGCCTCACCGGATTTCCTTCCAGTGTTCAATGAAATAGGGCAGCTTATCTATCGCTTTATGCAACAGTTCCTTGATTGCTGCTTCATCGATTTTATGGAGACTGTCAATCTCCATTTTCCTTAAGAATTTACTGCCGCCCTTAACAAGCAGGTGCTTCTCATCTTCCAGCAGACCGCCAAAATAAAATACAAGTCCAATATTATTCCTGGTTATGGTGATGGCGCATATTCAATGATGAAAGTCGTCATTGATTGCAAACGTCAGCATCTTCCACTTGATTGAGGATCGGAACCTGCTATCAACCGATAGAATGATAGAGTACCACCGGCCGTTGCCATGCAATCATATTCATCATTTTATTACTTTTGGCGGATCATCAAAATGGAAACATGCTATCATTTTATGGTATAATGCTTGATATAATAATAAGCTTTAAAAGCCGGAAAGGTATTGTATGGAGCAGCTCTTGTTGATTCATAGGTTGAATCACACCGATCTTAATATGTATCAATGCGGTACACAGGAATGCAAACCAGGCCATAGCTACGGACCGGCGGTCAGGGATCATTTCCTTATCCATTACATTCACAGCGGCAAAGGCAAGTTTTGTGTCAACGGCAGGGAATATAACCTAGAGGGGGGACAAGGGTTCCTGATTTGTCCCGATGTAGTAACAT
>JBLNDI010000029.1:0-10299 GCA_050261495.1 Bacillota bacterium | reverse complement strand
CGCTTTAAGCATTGCTTTTTATTTTAAATTTTATATTGCATTATTATACATATGAGTGTATAATTATGAATATTATATTAGGGGCAGCGCGTCTAAACCGCGATAGAATGTAAAGGAGGCGGCAATAAGGTGAAATTGCATGAAATTATGGAGATGGATTCCCAATACTACATGAATACTTTCGGCAAAAGGACTCCCGTAAGTTTTGAATACGGAAAGGGAATAAGGCTTTATGACACTGAGGGCCGCGAGTACATGGACCTTATTGCAGGCATTGCCGTCAACGCCCTGGGTCACGGGCGCCCGGCGCTTGTTGAAGCTATCGGGTCGCAGGCTGCAAGGCTCATCCATTGCTCAAACCTATACTATATAGAAAACCAGGCAAAGCTTGCAAAGATGATTGCCGAGAATTCATGCGCAGACCGCGTTTTCTTTGCAAACAGCGGGGCGGAAGCCAATGAAGGAGCAATAAAGCTTGCAAAAATTTATTTTAAGAAAAAAGGAATGCCGGAGAAATTCTCCATTATCACTCTTAAAAACTCCTTTCATGGCAGGACGCTGGCAACCGTGGCAGCCACCGGGCAGAAAAAGTACCAGGACGCTTATACACCGCTTATTCCCGGGTTCAAGCATGTCGCGATCAATGATATTGATGAATTGAAAGCAAACATCGGCACAGAGACATGCGCCATCATGCTGGAGCTTGTACAGGGTGAAAGCGGCGTCCATCCCGCGGATACGGCGTACGTGAAAGAAATCAGGAAGATATGCAACGAAAACGGGATATTGCTGATATTCGATGAAATTCAGACAGGCCTGGGCAGGACGGGTAAGTTATTCGCGTACCAGAATTACGGGGTCGAGCCGGACATATTCACGCTGGCAAAAGCCCTGGGCGGAGGTTTCCCCATTGGCGCCGTGTGTGCAAAGGAAGAGGTAGCCTCGGCATTCTATCCGGGCGACCATGGTTCCACGTTCGGAGGCAACCCGCTCGCATGCGCGGCAGGACTTGCCGTATTGAAGGAAATACTTGAGAACGATCTTCCCGGTAATGCCAAAAAAATAGGGAAATACTTAATGGAAAACCTTAAACGGCTTGCCGGAAAACACCGAATTATTTCCGACGTACGCGGCATCGGCCTTATGATAGGTATCCAATTGCGCGAAGGCAAAGCTCCCGAACTGAAAAACGAGCTGTTCGCAAGGGGCATCCTGGTAGGCAGCGTTGGTTTGGATATTATTAGGCTCCTTCCTCCACTGATCATAACAAAAGAAGACATTGACGAGTTTGTAACGGTATTTGATGAAGCGCTGACGCATTTTTAATCGTCCGGCAGCCTGCGTTTGCATATGGCCGGCCGGAAAGCAGGTTCTATAAATTTGCGCATTTTACCGCAAAAAACAAATTGGTGCTTTGAGCAAATTTGAGTAAAATAAAAGATAAAATTATAAAAGGTTGAGGAGTAAAGAAATGAGATCAGTATTAGTGCTGGAAGACGGGACATATTTCCCGGGAGAAGGTTTCGGACACAATGGAGAGACCGTCGGCGAGGTTGTTTTCAATACCTGCATGACCGGTTACCAGGAAATAACCACCGATCCGTCATACAACGGGCAGATCGTTACAATGACATACCCTCTTATAGGAAACTACGGGTTCAACGACGAGGATGTCGAATCCTACAAAACGCACGTGCAGGGCTTTATTGTAAAAGAGCTTTGCGAGCACCCGAGCAACTGGCGCTGCACGACCGACACCGACGAGTACTTCAAGAAAAACAAGATAGTAGGGCTGAAAGGGATCGATACGAGGGCGCTGACCCAGCATATACGTGAGAGGGGAAGCATGTACGGCATTATTTCTTCCGAGTGCGGCAATATCGATGTGTTGCTGGAAAGGCTCAGGAAAAAGAAACAGGAACCGCGCAATCTTGTCATGGAGGTAACCACCAAGGAGCCGATACACGTGAAGGGCTCCGGGAAAAGGGTGGTTCTGCTTGACCTTGGCGTAAAGTATTCGATTATAAGGTACCTGGAATTGAGAAACTGCGATATATATATACTTCCGGCCGCATCGACCTATGAGGATATAATCTCCTGCAAGCCGGACGGCATACTGATATCCAACGGACCCGGCGACCCGAAGGATTTGCCCGAGGTAAAGCTGCTGCTTCAGAAATTGATAGGCAAATTCCCTATTTTGGGCATATGCCTCGGCCATCAGCTCCTCGGACTGGCTCTCGGGGGCAATACCTACAAGATGAAATTCGGGCATCATGGCGCAAACCACCCGGTCAAGGATTACAATACCGGCAGGTGCTACATTACATCCCAGAACCACAATTACGCGCTCGAAAAGGAAATGGGCGAAGGTGTGGAAATTATGCAGATTAATGTCAACGACGGCACCGTCGAGGGTTTCAGGCACAAGAAATATCCGGTGCTGGGCGTGCAGTACCATCCCGAAGCCGCAGCAGGACCAAGAGATACGAATTATATTTTCGACGATTTTGTAAAAATAATGTAACAATGTACTACTCTCGCAGCTATGGAGGATTATATGCCAAAAAGAAATGATATAAAAAAGGTGCTTGTAATTGGTTCGGGTCCCATAATAATCGGGCAGGCGGCAGAATTTGACTATTCAGGGTCACAGGCGTGCAAAGCGCTGAAAGAGGAAGGCATAGAAGTCGTTCTTGTCAACAGCAATCCCGCAACCATCATGACGGACGGCGAAACAGCGGATAAAATATACATCGAGCCGATTACGCTGGATTTTTTAAAGAAAATAATCGAAAGGGAAAAACCGGACGGCATACTCGCTTCTCTTGGCGGCCAGACAGGCCTGAACATGGCAACGCAGTTGTCCGAGGACGGGATACTTGACCGCATGGGAATCGAGCTTTTGGGTACTTCCCAGGCGTCTATCAGAAAAGCCGAGGACAGGGAATTATTTAAGGAAACAATGCAGACCATTGGCGAGAAAGTACCGCATAGTACCATAGTCAATAGCCTTGACGATGGCATAGCATTTGTGGAAAAAGTAGGCTTCCCGATAATAATCCGCCCGGCGTATACGCTCGGAGGAACCGGCGGAGGAATCGCCAGCAGCATGGAAGAGTTCAAGTATATTTGCGGCAAGGGACTGAAGCTCAGCATGATCAACCAGGTCTTGCTTGAGCAAAGCGTCGCGGGCTGGAAGGAAATAGAGTTTGAAGTTATGCGGGACGGGGCCGACAACTGCATAATTATATGCAGCATGGAAAACTTCGACCCCGTGGGCATCCATACCGGCGACAGCATCGTGGTGGCGCCCTGCCAGACGCTCTCCGACATTGAGTTTCAAATGCTTCGGACCGCGTCCATCAAGATTATCAGGGCTCTTGAAATAAAGGGCGGATGCAATATTCAATTCGCACTTAACCCTAACAGCCTGGAGTATGTCGTCATCGAGGTAAACCCAAGGGTCAGCCGCTCAAGTGCGCTTGCTTCCAAGGCCACGGGCTATCCGATCGCCCGGGTGGCAGCCAAAATAGCCATCGGCCTCAACCTTGACGAAATACGCAATTCCGTCACGCAGAGCACATACGCCTGCTTTGAGCCGTCGGTGGACTATGTCGTCACAAAAGTTCCCCGCTGGCCTTTTGACAAGTTTTCCTCGGCAGACCGTTCACTGGGCACGCAAATGAAAGCGACGGGGGAAGTAATGGCTATCGGCAGGACTTTCGAGGAATCGCTGCTCAAGGCAATCGATTCGCTTGATGTAAAGTTCAACTACCAGCTTGGCCTCGAGCTATTCGACAACAAGACCACCGACGAGTTGCTTGAGATACTGAGATCTCCCCGGGACGAAAGGATTTTTGCCATTTTCAAAGCCCTGCAGAAAGGGGTTCCGGTTGAAAAAATCGTCGAGCTGACAAAGGTGGACAGCTTTTTTATCCGCAAGCTGCAAAACATCGTGCTTCTTGCGGAGGAAATAAAAAACGCCGGCATTGCATGGCTGGATTACAACCTCTATATCCGCGCAAAAAAGATCGGGTTCGGGGATTCCTACATTGCGAACCTCGTAAACGTGCCTCTTGACACTATACTCGACCTCAGGGAAAAATATCCCGTGAAGCCCGTTTATAAAATAGTCGATACCTGCGCGGGAGAATTCGAGGCCGCTACTCCTTATTACTACTCAACGTATGAAGAACGGGACGACGTTGTCGTATCGGACAAGAGGAAGGTGCTGGTTATCGGCTCCGGCCCGATACGTATAGGCCAGGGCATAGAATTCGACTACTGCAGCGTGCACTCGGTCAGAACACTGAAAGAGCTCGGCATAGAATCCATCATTATAAATAACAATCCCGAGACGGTAAGCACCGATTTCGACACGGCCGACAAGCTTTATTTCGAGCCGCTTACCAAGGAGTGCGTCCTGGATATAGTAAGGAAAGAGAACCCGGAGGGCGTCATAGTCCAGTTTGGCGGGCAGACCGCCATAAACCTGGCAGGCCCGCTTCAAAAAGAAGGCGTCAGGATACTGGGGACTTCCGTGGAAAGCATCGATATAGCCGAGGACAGGGATAAATTCCTGAAACTCCTCGAAGACCTGAAGATACCCATACCTGAAGGCGATACCGCGTACTCGATAGAACAGGCCAGGGCTATCGCCAACCGGATAGGGTACCCTGTGCTGGTCAGGCCTTCCTACGTGCTTGGAGGAAGGGCCATGGAGATAGTTTACAATGATAAGGCGCTCGAAGAATATATGAAAATTGCGGTGGATTTATCCACCGGGCACCCGGTATTGATAGACAAGTACATAAAAGGCCTTGAAGCCGAAGTAGACGGCATATGCGACGGCGAAGAAGTGCTTATTCCCGGCATATTCGAGCATATAGAGAGGGCAGGCGTTCATTCGGGCGACAGCATAGCGGTATATCCTCCCCATACCCTCTCGCAGGAAATCAAGGACACGATTGCCGATTATGCCGTCAGGCTGGCAAAAGCGCTGAAAATAGTCGGGTTGTTCAATATACAGTTTGTCATAGATTCCAACAACAAGGTATATGTTATTGAGGTTAACCCGCGCGCGAGCCGGACAATTCCCATTATGAGCAAAATCACGGGCATTCCCATGGTTAATGTTGCAACAAGGCTTATTATGGGCCAAACGCTACGGGACCTCGGTTATAAACCGGGCTTGGCAAAGGAACCCTTATTTACTGCGGTGAAAGCGCCGGTTTTCTCTTTCTCGAAGCTTACAACCCTTGATACTTTCCTGGGGCCGGAAATGAAATCGACCGGCGAGGTTATGGGTGTGGACAGGAATTTCCGTCACGCATTGTACAAGGCATTTCTTGCATCCGGAATATCGATCCCTTCGGGTGGAAACGTTTTGATTGCAACAGGCGAAAGGGACAAGGAGGATTGCATCGCCATATCATCAAGGCTTGATAAGCTTGGCTTCAAACTGATGGCCGTTGAAGACTCATACAATTATTTGAAAGATGCGGGACTGCCTGTCGCGTTGATACCTGAGAACAACGTGCTCGACTATATCAAGGGCGACAAGGTATCGCTGGTCATAAGCACGCCGGCAAAAACCGGCGTTCCGGGCAGGCTGGGATTCTATATCAGGAGGGCTTCCATGGAATACAACGTCCCGTGCCTCACGTCGCTGGATACGATTAATGCGATCATAAACGTCCTGGAACACATGGGCGGCAACACGGATCTTGATATATACGCGCTTGACGAATACTCAAAAAGGACCGACATGTGATGCCGTTAATTGAAATTGAAAATGAAAGGGGCCGTTAGTAATGAAACATTTTATAGACCTTAACGATGTGACGCCCGAGGAAATAGAAGACTTGTTCACGCTTGCCGCGAAACTTAAAAAAGAGCTGAAAGCAGGCATTGAACACCATTTGTTGAAAGGAAAAGTGCTTGGGATGATCTTCTCAAAATCATCCACCAGGACGAGGGTTTCTTTTGAAACGGGAATGTACCAGCTCGGCGGATACCCGATATATTTAAACGCCGGCGACATCCAGCTGGGACGCGGGGAAACCATACACGACACGGCAAAGACGCTCTCACGCTATATCAACGGCATAATGATCAGGACATTCAAGCAAAGCGACGTGACGGACCTCGCCAGGTATGGCGACATCCCGGTAATAAACGGGCTTACCGACCTGATGCATCCATGCCAGGTGCTCTCGGATTTGTTTACGGTTTACGAGGTAAAAGGTAAGCTTAAAGGCCTTAAACTGGCTTACACCGGTGATGGAAACAATGTAGCCAACTCATTGCTGCAAGGCTGTGCAAAAACAGGCGTTGACATATACGTCGCAACACCTGAAAATTACGGCTGTGACGGCACTATTATCGAGCAGGCGTTATCCGCTGCGAAAAAATCAGGCAGCAAGGTGGTTATAACAACCGACCCTGAAGAAGCCGTCAAAGACGCAGATGTAGTTTATACCGATACATGGGTCAGCATGGGACAGGAAGCTGAAAAAGAGGTGCGCATGAAGACATTCCTACCGTACCAGGTAGATGAGAAGTTGTTCTCGCTGGCCAAAAAAGATGCAATGTTCCTGCATTGCCTGCCGGCCTACAGGGGTATGGAAGTTACGGAAGGCGTAATTGACGGTCCCAATTCATATGTATTTGAAGAAGCAGAAAACAGGCTGCATGTCCAGAAAGCCATCATGGTCACGCTCATGGGATGATGAAACACGTGAAAGGATGAAGAAAAATTGAACTATTCGTTTATCATAAGAAAAGCTGTGCCTGAAGACGCTCCCGCCATCCAGTCAATCATGCGGGAAGCGTTTAAAAAATACAAGGAGGACACAGGCATTGCGGGTTCACTGGAAGCACTTGAAGAGACAGTTGAAAGCATTATAGACGACATAAAAAACAACGAGGTATATATAGCGCTCATAGACAATATTGCCGTGGGCAGCGTCAGGGTCAGGATATTGCCTGACAATACGGCCTATATAAGCCGCTTCGGCGTTTTGCCGAAATACCGCAATATCGGTGTCGGCAAATCAATTATGAGCCTGGTTGATAAATTGCTTATTGAAAAGGGCATCAGGAAGGCAACCCTCCATACCGCTGCCAAGTACCGCGACCTGGTAAGGTTCTACTACGACAGGGGTTTCTACATAGACTCCACCACCAAGGACAGGGGCTATGTCAGGGCGCTGATGGTCAAGGAGTATGACACCCCCTGACCGCCCATTCCTTATTTTCTTCCATATTTGAATTTAAAATCTGGTATAATTATCCTTTTAAAATCATTATAAATGTGCCAATTGTAATAAATATACCGCCAAGAATTGTTTTAATATTAGGCGCTTCATGCAATACTATAAAAGCAAGTATCATTGTAATAACAACACTAAATTTATCCACCGGAACGACCTTTGAAGCATCTCCGATTTGCAATGCTTTATAATAAAAAAGCCAGGATAATCCCGTCGCAATACCTGATAGAATCAAAAATAACCAACTCTTTTTACTAATATTATTAATATTGCCCTGCGTTCCTGTAATAAAAACCATACACCATGCCATCACCAGCACAACTGTTGTACGTATTGCGGTCGCCAAATTGGAATTAATCCCCTCAATTCCTATCTTGGCAAGTATAGATGTCAATGCAGCAAATACTGCCGATAATAATGCAAATATAAACCACATGCAAATCCCTCCTTTAGCTTTGAAAGAATTTTTCTTTAATTCCTCGCTTTAATTTTCGTCTGCCGTTCAATAACTTTTCCTTATTAGGTCCCGCATCATTCAATAAAAAGTCTGCCCAATCAAGTTCAAGTTTGTCGGTATTCTCTTGCCAGTACAACAGGCGGCTCAGGTAATAATTTATCTTATCGCCAACCGGCTTCTGAAAGTTACCTTTTCCGTATTTTAATACTATTGCCGTCAGTTCATAAAAGGGCAAGCCTAAAGCATGCGTTTCTACATGAACAGTGGCTCCGGCATGACCGATTGCATGGCATAAAGCACCGTATTCGCTGTCATTGATTTCTTTTGCCACGGCATGTGAATCTATAATCGCTCTTTTTGCAATGGGCATCTTAATTTTGCCTTTTGCCCAATCCTCACAAAGTTCTAAACAAGTTCTTGGTCTGTGTTCGTCAGGATATTTTGCCTCAAATTGCTTTAAAGTCGCTTTTGCGCAATCCAGCGCCCACATTACAAGAGTTCGGTGATTTTGCGACTGGATTAATTTTATTAAATCTTGCAAGCATTTGCTATCGCGCGAAAATAGTACTTTATTCCCTTTTTTTAATTTGATATTTACATCCGAAAACACGGTTTTAATTTCATCCCTTTGCATTCATTCTGTTAGTGCAACATGATATTTCAATGATTATCCGAAATAATCTTTTCATACCTATACTCTTTCAATTTTTTACCTATGGTTATTTCTTTAACTGTCCCATCATGTTTAAAGCCAATCTTTTCATAGAATTTTCTTGCATTGATATTTTCTTCAAGAACCCATAAGGTAACTTTACTGTAATTCCTTTTCTTTAATTCGTTTATACCCCAATTGATTAACACGGAACCTATTCCCATGCCCCAATACTCCGGCAACAAATATATCCCCCATATTTCGCCATAGGCGCCAGGCTTATCTGCATCCCTGCATTCCCCTATACATATAAATCCAACTGCTTCATCTTCCTTATAAATAATAGCATCTTCTTCCCATTTCTTCGATAGTGCTTTTTCAAAGTATTCTTGTCTTTTTTCAACAGTTATGCTTTCTAATATTTCATCCGGTACTATCCCTTTATACGCTGCTTTCCATGACCTTGCATGTATTTCTGCCAGTGTTCCGGCATCACTTATATCAGCATATCGAATTTTAAGCATAATATCCTCCCGTCCGGGTTCATCTTGCTTCATCCCTTTTCTCTTTTCTCATCGTTACTTAACTTTATTACTAATTTTTGTTCAATCCACGCTCCACTCAAATATATTCACAAATCGCTCGCCTTCTTTGTAAAGGTCATGCCACTCGGGCAGGCGGGCTAAACGGATGAACCTTGCGCCAAGCTTTTCACATGTGCGCCTGGAAGCTATGTTGTCATAATTGTTGGTTATCAATACCTTTTTCATCCCATGCGCACGAATGACCGGTGCAAGAAGCCGGCAGGCCTTTTCGGCATAACCATGCCCGCGGTGCTGTTTATCTACGCTGTACCCGATTTGACCGCCGTAATACAGGCTATCCGTATAGCCAATGCGCAAATTGATTTCACCGGCACGATTGCCGCCGCGGCGGATTTCAAACGCATAAGCCGGAACCCATTTCTTTTCAGGAATGGCAGGCTTTTTAGCAATACAGTAAAGTTCTATTTCGCCGTCAGGTAAATCCGGTATATCAACAAAATCATCAAAAATAACAGGCAGGGAATTGTAATAAGAGATTTCCTGCCGTATTTCCCATTCATCTTTCAGGATAGCGTATAGATACTCATCACCATACTTTTTGTCCGAAAACTTATTTGCAGGTCTTGCTTCAAGAAAACAGCCCTCCCTGCGCATGCCAATCCGTTCCATAACGCGATATGAACCATAGTTTTCCGTATCACAGCGGGCAATAATCCTATGCAGTCCTAATTCATTAAAACCAAACTCCAAAATACGTTTGCCCAGTTCGGTGCCGAAGCCTTGTTTCCAGTAGTCTCTGTGTAAAATCCAGCCGATTTCGGCTTCATCATTGCCTGAGATAGCCAAATAGCATGCACCTATAAGCCTTTGAGTTGATTTTAACAAAGCAGCATACTGATAATTTCTGCAGGAGCTTTCCTTCGATTGTGAAATAGCCTGCGAAATAAATGCCTTGGTTTGCGATTCATCATTTGGCCCCCAAACCATATACTGAACATTTTCAGCAACGCTTGCATAAGCGTGGACCGCTTCAAAATCGGTTTCCTTAAACGGTCGTAAAATCAAGCGCTCTGTTTCAAGAGTTTTCATAATTTTCATCTCCATTCTTATTACCATTATCTGCTCTGTTGCCGTAAACCGGCATGCCCTATAAATGCAAAACCCCACGGAATCACTTTATGTGACTCCGCGGAGTATAACGTCCGTGTGTAAGGCTTCATGCCTCCATGCAGCTCAAGCCTCAGGCTTTTATGCATGCTCACTTTTATAGTATTCTTCCATATCTTTTCCAACTTGTCAATATGTTTGCCATTCCAACATATCGGTTGATATGGTCTTGGGTATTAAGCCGGCCCTGCCCATGTTTAT
>JBLNDI010000028.1:0-34157 GCA_050261495.1 Bacillota bacterium | reverse complement strand
AATGCGATGTTTCAAGTGGAGTTGGAAAACGGGCACAAGGTGCTTGCCCACATATCCGGCAAGCTGAGGATGAATTTTATCAGGATTCTGCCCGGGGACAGGGTGACATTGGAATTGTCGCCGTATGACCTGACGCGCGGCAGAATCACATGGAGAGCGAAGTAAAGCAATAAGCGGCATGGAACAATACTCAAGGAGGGTTTGGGATGAAAGTTAAACCATCAGTAAAAGCAATATGTGAAAAATGCAAGATAATCAAGAGAAAAGGTAAAGTAATGGTAATATGTGAAAACCCCAAGCATAAACAGAAGCAGGGCTGAGCGGGACAATGGGGATAATTTCCCGGCTGCAAAAAAAACTTGTTTTGTGAAAAAGAATATGATATAATCTCTGCTTGATTTGCAGTCAGAATCGATTATCAACCATTTTTCTCCGGTTTGAAATTGATCACCCTGGAGCGGCTGCATGTCCGGGTTTCCGGTCATGATCCGGGTGTTAATTGATAGATGAAGGGGAACGCTCCCGGTGCGGCTCATTGCCGGGAAACGTCCCGGGTTGACGAAAACGGCACATTTTTAAGGTTTGGAATATTTTGGAGGTGTTTGACAAGATGGCACGTATTGCCGGAGTAGACCTGCCCAGGGAAAAACGTGTGGAAATAGGATTGACATATATTTTTGGCCTGGGAAGGAGCAAATCCAACGAGATTTTGAAAAAGACCGGTATAAACCCGGACACAAGGGTTAGGGATCTTACAGACGACGAGATTAGCAGGCTTAGGGAAATCATCGACAAGGAATACAAGGTGGAAGGCGATCTCAGGAGAGATATTTCCCTTGATATTAAAAGGTTGATTGAAATAGGCTGTTATAGAGGCAGAAGGCACAGGCTCGGTTTGCCTGTCAGGGGCCAGAGGACAAAAACGAACGCCAGGACAAGAAAAGGACCGAAGAAGACGGTAGGCGTTCATAGGAAGAAGTCATAGAGGAGGTTGATAATCGAATGGCCGCGAAAACTACTGCGAAAAGAACCACCAGGAAAAGAAAAGAACGTAAAAATATTGAACGTGGCGCTGCGCACATTCGTTCAACATTTAATAATACAATAGTAACAATTACCGACACCGCAGGAAATGCTATTTCATGGGCAAGCGCAGGAGGATTGGGATTCAGGGGATCCAGGAAAAGTACGCCATTTGCGGCTCAGATGGCTGCTGAAGCTGCGTCGAAAGCTGCGATGGAACATGGCCTAAAGACCGTGGAGGTTTATGTTAAGGGACCCGGAGCAGGCAGGGAAGCCGCAATAAGGGCTTTACAGGCAGCCGGTCTTGACGTGAGCCTTATCAAGGACGTGACACCTATACCGCATAACGGATGTAGGCCGCCTAAAAGAAGAAGAGTGTAATATGGAGGTGCTGGAATAAATGGCAAGGTATACGGATGCGTCTTGCAGGCTTTGCCGCAGAGAAGGCGAAAAACTTTTCCTAAAAGGAGAAAGGTGCTATACAAACAAGTGTTCCGTGACGAGAAGGAGTTATGCTCCCGGGCAGCATGGGCAGCAGAAGAAGAAAATGTCCGAGTATGGCCTGCAGTTGCGTGAAAAGCAAAAAGCAAGACGTTTTTATGGAATTCTCGAAAACCAGTTCAGGCGTTATTTCGAGATGGCAGTCAAGAAAAAAGGAATAACAGGCGAGAACCTTCTGCAGATTCTTGAGAGCAGGTTTGATAATATAGTATACAGGTTGGGACTGGCAACATCAAGACCCGAGGCGAGACAGCTCGTTAGGCATGGCCACTTTACGGTTAACGGGAAAAAGGTCAATATACCTTCCTTACTTTTGAAGCCCGGCGATATTATCGGGGTACGGGACAAGTTCAAGAACTCCGATAAATTGAAGTCTATTATTGATATAGCGGGCGGCAAGGTAATTCCGAAGTGGCTGGAATTCGATGCCGAAAACCTTACCGGTAAAGTTGTTTCGCTGCCTGCAAGGGAAGATATTGATTTGCCGATCAAGGAACACCTTATTGTCGAGTTGTACTCGAAGTAATGCGTATACAGCAGCAAGGAGTTGCCCTCATAATAAACAACAATATTGTAAATTAAGGGAGGGTTTTTGTTGATTGAAATAGAAAAACCGAAAATCGAATGCGTGGAATCTGCAGATGACAATACTTATGGGAAATTTGTCGTTGAACCGCTGGAAAGAGGTTATGGCATCACGCTTGGGAATTCTCTCAGAAGGATTCTTTTATCGTCGCTGCCGGGCGTTGCGGTAACGTCGATAAAGATAGATGGTGTTCTGCACGAGTTTTCAACGGTTCCCGGGGTAATTGAGGATCTGACGGAAATCATCCTCAATATAAAGAACCTCTCGCTGAAGCTTCACAGCGACGGACCTAAAATAATCTATATCGATGCCGACGGCGAAGGGCCCGTGACAGCCGGTGACATTAAGGCGGATTCCGATGTGGAGATATTGAACCCGGATCTTCATATCTGCACCCTGAATGGCGACGCCAGGTTCTACATGGAAATGGTTGTGAACAAGAACAGGGGATACGTGCCGGCGGAAAAGAACAAGCAGCCGGGACAGCCGATTGGCATAATACCCATTGATTCCATTTACACTCCCGTAAGAAAAGTCAACTACACGGTGGAAAATACGCGTGTAGGCCAGATTACGGATTATGACAAGCTTACGCTGGAAGTATGGACAAACGGCAGCCTCAAACCGGATGAGGCCATCAGCCTGGGCGCGAAAATTTTAAGCGAGCATTTGAATTTGTTCATTGATCTTTCGGATCATGCAAAGCATACCGAAATAATGGTTGAAAAAGAAGAGACCAAGAAAGAAAAGGTTCTCGAAATGACAATAGAAGAGCTTGATTTGTCGGTGAGGTCGTACAACTGCTTGAAGAGAGCGGGTATCAACACCGTCGAGGATCTTACAAACAAGACCGAGGAAGACATGATGAAAGTAAGGAACCTCGGAAGAAAATCACTGGAGGAAGTGCTGCAGAAGCTTCACGCGCTGGGATTGTCACTTGCTCCGAGCGAGGAATGAAATAGTAGGGGAGGTAATTACAATGCCTGCATACAGGAAACTGGGACGCGCTACCGATCAAAGAAAGGCTATGCTGAAAGGCCTTGTTACGGCTTTGATGCACAAGGGCAGGATAGAAACCACCGAAGCGAGAGCGAAGGAGGTACAGGCTATCGCTGAAAATTTGATTGCCATGGCTATAAAAGAAGACGGCAACATAACGTCGAAGCAAATAAAGGTGACCGTTGCGAAAAAAGACAGCAAAGGCAGAAAGATAACCAAGACCGTCACTTCAAAAAACGGCAGGAAATACGAGGTCGTTGAGAGGGAAACAAAAACCGAACTGGTGACGGTTGACAAGCCGTCAAGGCTTAACGCGAGAAGAAAGGCCATGAACTGGATATACAGGGTAAAAGATGAAGATGGCAAGTACATCAACCTTGTTGACAAGCTTTTCGATGAAATCGGGCCGAAATTCAAGGGAGTCAGCGGCGGCTACACCAGGATATACAGGCTTGGCGCCAGGAGAGGCGACGCCGCGCCGGTAGTATACCTTGAATTGACAAAGTGATAATCTTGCAAAATGTTTTATCGACGCTAGGGATTTGCCGTTATATATGCGCTTATCCCTAATTTTATTTTATCAGGAAGAAACAGGAATGGTATAATGGCGGGAAACAATAATATTATAGAAATGAAACAGGCCGGTTATATATATAAATCCGGAAGCGAAACCAGGCTGGATGTCATTGCGCTGCAAGACATCGGGCTTTCGGTCGTGGAGGGCGAATTTCTTGCCATCCTGGGAAGAAACGGTTCCGGGAAATCGACGCTGGCCAAATTAATGAACGCACTGCTTCTGCCCACAACCGGGACGGTTATCGTCCACGGATTTGATACGCAAAACGGGGAATACCTGTGGAATATCAGGAGCCTGACCGGTATGGTCTTCCAGAACCCGGACAACCAGATAGTGGGAACCGTGGTGGAGGAAGATGTTGCATTCGGTCCCGAAAATCTCGGGATACCGCCCAAAGAGATCCGGAAGCGGGTTGATGACGCGCTGGAAACTATCGGCATGTCAGAATACAAGAAATATGCGCCGCACCTGCTGTCGGGCGGTCAAAAACAAAGAGTGGCGATAGCGGGGATACTGGCCATGAAACCAAGGTGCATCGTGTTGGACGAGGCTACCGCCATGCTGGATCCCATAGGCAGAAAAGAAGTTATGCGCGTTTTGAGAAAACTGAACAATGAAGAGGGCATAACCATAATACATATCACCCATCACATGGATGAAGCGGTAAAAGCGGACAGGATACTGGTGATTGACGGCGGCAAAACTGTCATGCTTGGAACCCCGAGGGAAGTGTTCAGGGATATCGGCAAAATCAAAAGCCTTGGCCTTGACGTGCCGCAGGTGACCGAACTAATGCATGAATTGAACAAGGCCGGGTACAATTTTCCGCCCGACATACTCACGGTGGAGGAAGCGCTTCAGCAACTGCTGGGAGCGCTTGGCCGCGGATGACAGGCATTGGCTTGGCGTTTAGCACCCTGCTTTTTTACGGATCTGTACACCCTGATTCCTCCGCTTTTTGCGACGTCCGAAACATTGGAGAAACAGGTTTCCATAATCTTTCTGAGCGTTGATCCTCCCTTATTGTGGTAAGCCACAAGCCAGAGCGCCCCGCCGGGGTTAAGTTGGTCATATGCCTGGCAGATAAGGCTTGTGAGCAGCTTCTTCCCGGATGCAAGCGGTGGATTGGTCACGATATCGTCAAATGTTATCCCGTCAAAGGAAGAAAACAAGTCGCTTTTGACAACCTTGGCCTCAAGATGGTTTTTCCGCGCATTCATCAAGGCGTAATCAACAGCCCTCTCGTTGATGTCGGAAAGGGATACCGTCAGGTCGGGGTAAAGAGCTTTTATGAAAAGACCGATTGCGCCGTAACCGCATCCCAGGTCAAGCACAGTTTTCCCGGAAGGACTGAAAACTTCGATAAGCAGCCGGGAAGCCCTGTCAACCTTGTTCTCGAATGCAAACACGCCGCTTACTGACGTGAGGTTAAGCCCGGTATTCCTTATTACCTCTAGGAAGGATCGTTCCTTTATTTCACTGGCAGGTTTTTCGGTAAAATAATGCTCGCTCATGCAATCAACCTTTCCGGTGTTATCATGTGTTATTTTGCGTCCCCTGGCCGCGTCTCTCTATTGTAGCAGAAAGACAGGCGGCATGCAAAAAAAAACTTGAAGTTATTTTTAGTACTATTATAATAGTAAACATTAGGTATAATAAACCTAAACCGAAAAAATTCGCGCCTGCGGGCGCAACGGTGAAAAATAAAGCCGAATCCTGGAGATCGATATGCCTATTGTTGTAGAAAACCTAACATTTATCTATATGCAGGGAACACCGTTTGAAAAGACGGCATTGAAGGATATCAACCTTAGAATTGAAGATGGCGAATTCACAGGCATCATAGGCCGCACCGGCTCGGGGAAATCCACGTTGATACAGCATTTCAACGGTCTTCTGAAGCCAACTTCGGGAAAGGTCTTTATAAACGGGATGGATACGCTGGGCAAGAACCTTAAGGAATTGAGGCGGCATGTGGGAGTAGTGTTCCAATATCCCGAGCACCAGCTTTTTGAGGAGACTGTGTACAAGGACATAGCTTTCGGCCTGCGGAGGCAAAACATCCCCGAAGATGAGATAAGGCGGATTGTCATGGAAGTTATCGCCGTTGTCGGCCTGGACGAAAGCGTACTTGAGAAATCGCCCTTCGAGCTTTCGGGAGGCCAGAAGCGCAGGGTTGCCATAGCCGGAATCCTGGCAATGAAACCTGGCATTCTTGTTCTTGACGAACCGACGGCCGGGCTCGATCCCAGGGGCCGGGACGAAATATTCGGTTTTATATCCGAAATACATAAATCGATGGGAATAACGGTAATACTTGTATCCCACAGCATGGAAGACATAGCCAGGCTGGTTGACAGGGTAATTGTCATAAACAATGGGAAAATCGAGCTGGACGGCCCGGTAGCCGAAGTCTTTTCGGATATTGAAAGGCTTGAGGGCATGGGCTTGTCGGCTCCCCCGGTGGCATACCTTATGAGGGAGCTTAAAAAGACCATGCCGCAAATAGACGACAGGGTCTATACGGTGGCTGCCGCCAGGGACGAACTGCTTAAGCATTTTAAAGCAGGGGTGAAAAATAATTGATTAATACCAATATAACCATAGGCCAGTATATACCGGGCGATTCGATAGTACACAAGGCTGATCCGAGAACGAAAATCATGTTTACCATAACGTTCATGATAATGGTATTTATTATCAGTTCCTTCTGGCTGTTTGCGGCAATAGTGCTGTTTACGGCAATAGCTGTGCTGGTGTCCGGCGTGCCTGTAAAATATACGCTGAAGGGTTTGAAGCCCTTGCTTTTCATAATCCTGTTCACCGCGGCAATCAACATTTTTACAACCGGCGGAACGCCGGTTTCGGATATATTTCCGTTTAAATACATAACATACGAGGGACTGGCGCTGGCATTGAAGCTGGCCGTGCGCCTGGCGATGATCATAGTTGGCGGTTCGCTGCTGACCCTTACCACAACGCCTATTCTGCTGACCGACGGGATCGAAAAGCTGCTCGGGCCTTTTAAAAGAATCGGCCTGCCCACCCATGAACTGGCCATGATGATGTCCATCGCGTTGAGATTTATCCCGACGCTGCTGGAAGAGACCGATAAAATTATGAAAGCGCAAGCTTCAAGGGGAGCCGACTTTGATACGGGGAACCTGGTCCAGCGCGCCAAGAGTTTTGTGCCGGTGCTGGTGCCGCTGTTCGTTAGCGCGTTCCGCAGGGCCGAGGAACTGGCGACAGCCATGGAAGCCCGCTGCTACAGGGGGGGCAAGGGAAGGACAAGATTGCGCCAACTGAAATTTACCGGCGCCGACCTGAAGATAGCATTGATTACGGCAGTATTTTTCGCTTCGCTGCTTTTGCTGGAATACTTGTAAGAAGAACAATAACGGCAGCCGGTACAAACGCATGGAAGCTGTCCTCGGCTGCATGCCGGGGCTGCGGCGCCCGGCAGGAAATACCCGGTGAAAATATAGACAAGGGGGCTTGCTTATTATGCCTGATATAAAAAACAAGGTATATGGTTTCCTGAAAAAACACGGGATGGACGCCGAAAGCGTTGATCTTGATAAGAACTGCAGAATATTCATGGAGGAAATGCAGAGAGGGCTTGACGGCTATGCTTCTTTGCTTATGCTCCCGACTTATATCAGGATGGACAAGGATATCCTGCCGATGGAACCGGTTGTTGCCGTCGATGCGGGAGGCACGAATTTCAGGGTTGCCGTGATACATTTCAACAAAAACAACGAGCCGGTGATAGAGGACTTCAGGCTCCATCCCATGCCGGGAACGAACGGCGAAATATCAAAGGACGAGTTTTTCGAGACCGTGGCCGGATATATTCTTCCGTTGGTGCACAGAAGCGGCAAAATCGGCTTTTGTTTCTCGTACCCGGCGGAAATCATGCCGGACGGCGACAGCAGAATAATCAAGTTCAGCAAGGAAGTAAAGGTAACAGGAGCCGTAGGCGAAATGCTGGGAAAGAGTCTTTTTAAAGCCCTGGAGAAGCTTGGCTGCCGGGACAAAAAGAGGATTATCGTGCTGAACGACACCGTAGCCACGCTCCTGGCGGGAAAGGCGGCTTCGCCGGGCAGGCAGTTTGACAGCTACATTGGATACATACTCGGCACCGGCACCAACATGTGCTACGCAGAAGAGTGCCGCAATATCGGGAAAATCTCCTGCCTGGCCGGAAGTGACGGTTTGATGCTGATAAACGTGGAGTCCGGCGGTTATGATAAAGCGCCAAGGGGCCAGATTGATTTGGAATTCGACAGTACAACCGCAAACCCGGGAGAGTATGTTTTTGAAAAAGCGATTTCAGGGGCGTACCAGGGCGGCCTGACCCTCGAAGTCATAAGGAAAGCTTGCTCAGACGGGGTATTCTCAATGGCGTTTTCATCGGAAATTGCCAGTGTTTCAGGGCTCGAGGCAAGGGAAGTGGACGAGTTCCTCTTTTACCCGTATGGCAGCAATAAGCTGGCGGTATGCTGCAACAAGTCGGGCCTGGAAGAGGACAGGATAGCGTTATTTTACCTGATAGATAATATTTTCGAAAGAATAGCAAAATTTGTGGCATTCAGTTTAACAGCGGTGCTGGAAAAGACGGGAAAGGGGCGCAACCCTTGCAAACCCGCGTGCATTACGGCGGACGGCTCCACTTTTTACAAATCGAAACTGTTCAGGAGCAAGCTCGAACATTACATCAAGATATACACAAACGAGGAAAAAGGCGTATACTGCGAATTTGTAAAAGTCGACAACGGAACATTGATCGGAGCCGCTATCGCAGGATTGCTGAATTAGCCGGGTGTGGCATCAATGTGCAAGGATACGGGAATGAGCGGCATGAGAAATATAAAACTGGTATTGGAATATGATGGGACAGCCTATCATGGATGGCAAAGCCAGGTTAACGCAATAACCGTGCAGGATGTCCTGACTTCCGCAATAAACAGGCTGACCGGCGAGAAATGCAGTGTGACAGGTTCCAGCAGGACCGATACCGGCGTTCATGCATTGGCTTTTGTGTGCAATTTTTTCACTGCCTCTTCCATTCCCGCGGACAAGTTTGCGTTTGCGCTAAATACGCTGCTGCCGGAAGATATAGTGGTTAAAAGCTCGCAGGAAGTACCGCCGGATTTCCATTCACAATTTAGTGCCAAGGGAAAGAAATATATATACCTGGTTTATAATTCCGCCTTTCCTCCGGCGCTTTTAAGGCGCAGGGCATACCACGTCTATTATCCGCTCAATATCAACGCCATGCGGGAAGCCGCCGGGCATTTCCTGGGTACGCATAATTTCAGCGCTTTCAGTGCTTCCGGCGGGCCGAGGAAAACAATGGTCAGAACGATTACGGAGGCTGAAGTTGACATAATGGAACCGTTCGGGAAGTTCCCGGTTTCTAGCTGTCCCGAAGGCATGCTGATCGGGTTTTCCGTCACGGGAAGCGGTTTTCTGTACAACATGGTGAGAATTATGGCCGGTACGCTTGTTGAAGTCGGGTTCGGCAAACTGAAGCCCGGGGATATTCCGGAAATCATTGCAAGCCGCGACAGGAGAAAAGCCGGGAGGACGGCGCCGGCCCACGGACTTTACCTGGCAGGGGTTTATTACGATGGCGCGTAAAAAAATGAAATGACGGACGATTATCGTGGAGATAGGGGCATAATAAGGTAAGAATGGAGAGATAACGGGAGATAAATTAAAATTATAGCAATTTGTACTTGACAGTATGATTAACCCTGTATTATTATAGTAAAGTGTCTGATGGCCAATTAATCCGGCATTTTGTTTTTTAGTCGGCTGAAATATGCAAGCAATGCAGTTGAGGAGGAAAAATAGCACATGAAAACCTATATGGCAAAACCCGGAGAGATCCGGAGGAAATGGTACGTAGTCGATGCCAGCGGCAAGCCGCTTGGGAGGCTTGCAAGCGAAGTAGCGGCTATATTGAGGGGAAAGAAGAAGCCAATATATACGCCTTATGTTGATACGGGAGACTATGTGATCGTAATCAATGCGGAAAAAGTCGTCCTGACCGGGAAAAAGCCGGACCAGAAGGTTTACAGGCGTCATTCGGGATGGCCCGGAGGATTGAAAGAAGTGAAGTTCAGGTCAATGATTGCCAAGTTCCCCGAAAAGGTCATTGAGCTTGCCGTTAAGGGAATGCTTCCGCATAACAGCCTGGGGCGCGCAATTTTCAGAAAGCTCAAGGTTTACAAGGGCCCGGAACACAATCACCAGGCACAGAAGCCTGAAATCCTGGAAATAGATGTTTAGTGCAGACGGAGGGGTATGGAAATGACAAAGGTACAGTATTATGGCACAGGAAGAAGAAAGAAATCTGTCGCCAGGGTCAGGCTTATACCCGGTGACGGGAAAATCTTGATTAACGAGAGAACACTTGATGATTATTTCGGGCTTGAGACGCTCAAGGTTATCGTAAGGCAGCCACTGGTACTGACCAACACGTTATCCAAGTTTGACGTGTTGTGCAAGGTCGCCGGCGGCGGGTTTACCGGGCAGGCCGGGGCAATCAGGCACGGTATTGCAAGGGCGCTGCTGCAGGCGGACGAGGAATTTAAGCCGGTACTGAAAAAAGCCGGTTTCCTGACAAGGGACCCGAGGATGAAGGAAAGAAAGAAATACGGGCTCAAAAAAGCAAGAAAAGCATCCCAGTTCTCGAAGAGATAATGTGCAACCACACAAAGGCAGGGAACGGTTTATACCGTTCCTTGTGTGTTTTGCGGGGCTTCATGCGTAAGCATTGCGAAAGCCTGAAGCCTGCGTTGTCGATGCCGGATATTGTTTGATACTTGGGTATAAGGGGGTTCAGCATGCTGCTGGTCAAAAATGCCAGGATACTGACAATGGCAGGAATCGAATACCAAAATGGATATATCGCAGCCGATAAGGGGAAAATAACGGCATTGGGCGATGATAAGCAAGCTTTGAAGCGGATCGAACATGCAGGTCCGGGCGAAGTGATAGACGCAAAAGGATATTACGTGCTGCCCGGCTTTGTAGATGCGCATTGCCACGTGGGAATGTGGGAAGATTCGGTCGGTTTTGAGGGAGATGACGGAAACGAGACGACCGACCCAGTGATGCCGCACTTGCGAGCCATCGATGCCGTGTACCACGAAGACAGGGCGTTTGCCGAGGCGAGGGAAGCCGGCGTGACCACCGTTGTAACGGGGCCGGGAAGCGCAAATGTTGTAGGGGGCCAGTTCGCCGCATTGAAGACATATGGCCGCAGCGTGGAAGATATGCTCATCAGGGAACCGGTTGCGATGAAAGTGGCATTCGGTGAAAATCCCAAGACAGTCTACCACGAGAGAAAGCAATCTCCCATGACCAGGATGGCTACGGCCGCGATACTCAGGGAAAGCCTCATTAAGGCGAGGGAATACGGCAGGATGCTCGATGAATATGAAAGGGATAAAGAAAACAACGACAAACCGGATTACGACATGAAAATGGAAGCGCTGCTGCGGGTGCTGAAAGGCGAAATACCTGTGAAAGCTCATGCCCACAGGGCGGATGACATATTGACGGCGATCAGGGTGGCTAAAGAATTCGGTCTTAAGATTACAATCGAGCATTGCACGGAAGGCCATCTTATAACGGATATACTGAAGGAAATGAACGTAAGCGTCATTACCGGCCCGTTCCTGACGGACAGGTCGAAAATTGAGCTCAGGAACCAAAGCGCAAAGGCTCCGGGGATAATTTCCAGGGCCGGTATCAAGACTGCAATCATGACGGACCATCCCTGCACGCCGATTCAATACCTGCCGCTTTGCGCGGCTGTCGCAGTAAAGGAAGGCATGGATGAGCAGGAGGCGCTTAAAGCGATTACGATAAATGCCGCGGAAATCACGGGCATCGATGACAGGGTAGGAAGCCTGGAACCGGGCAAAGACGCCGATATCATCATCATGGACGGGCATCCGCTTGAGTTGAAATCCAGGGTTCTCTATACTATTATTAATGGTCAGGTGGTAAAACGCGCATGTTAAAATTCCACTCCGGTTCTGTCGAAGAAACTGTCAGGCTGGGACAAAGACTTGGAAAACTGCTGCAAAAAGGTGACAACGTATGCCTTACCGGCGGCCTGGGGACCGGCAAAACGGCGTTTACCGGGGGTATCGCCAGGGCGCTGGGGATTTCGGAATACATTACAAGCCCGACTTTTACGATTATAAACGAGTATAAGGGCAGGCTGCCCCTTTATCACCTTGACGTCTACAGGATAGGAGATATAGACGAGGTGTTGGAGACGGGCTATGATGAATATATTGACGGAGACGGAGTCACCGTGATAGAATGGGCCGACCTGATACGGGAGATACTGCCGGAAAACAGAATAGAAGTCGCAATTGAGAAGGATAATTATAATGATGCCGAAAGCAGGCTGATTACCATAAGCTTCCATGGGGATAGAACCGCGGCTTGCGAAGGGAGGTTCCTTGATGAGAGCGCTGGCGATTGATACATCAACCGCCATGGCAGGCATAGCCGTAGCCGATGAACAGGGCTTGCTTGCCGGGTATTCGCTTATGGATATGAAGACGCATTCGCAGAAGCTTGTTCCAATGCTGCATGAACTGCTTGCGCACCTTGGCCTTGCGCCCGCGGATATCGACGTCTTTGCGGCGGTAACCGGTCCCGGGTCGTTTACAGGTCTTCGCATAGGCGTTACTACGATAAAATCGCTTGCATATGCGACAGGGAAGAGGACGGCAGGCATACCGTCGCTGGATGCCCTGGCCTTCGCAGCCGCCGTGTCCGAGGACTCCATAATATGTCCCATCATGGACGCAAGAAATAACCAGGTATACGCCGCCTTGTACCAATCCAGCAATGGTACCGTCCAAAACCTGTCAGGATATATGGGCGTCCATATATCCGACCTTGTCAGGCATATAGAAGAAAGACACAACGATGCGGCCGTCATGTTTACCGGTGACGGCGTATTATTGCACAGGGATTTTCTAAAAATCGAACTGAACGGGCGCTGTTCCTTCATGCCGGACTTCATGCTCAGGCAGATGGCTGCCCCGGCAGCGCAAATGGCGATAACAATGGCATTGCGGGGCGATACTACCGACAGCACGGAGCTTGTGCCGTTTTACCTGAGACCGTCCCAGGCCGAAAGAGAATATATGAAAAAACATGGCGGCGGCAATGCATGCGGTGGGAGCGGGATATGCCATGCTCGTGAATAAGCCCGTAATCGTGAGGGCCAGCGTTCATCATATCGACGATATAGTAACCATTGAAAAACTCTGCTTCAAAATACCCTGGTCCAGGAAATCCATAGAAGACGAAATCATCCGCAACAAGTCGGCAATATATTTCTGCGCGGTGGATAACGGGAGGACGCTCGGGTACTGCGGAATGTGGCAGGTTATTGACGAAGGGTATATTACGAACATAGCGGTACACCCGGAATTCAGAAACTGCGGCATTGGAAGCCTGTTGATGGACGCCCTGCTGAAGGAAGCCGAAGCAAAGGGTATTAAGGCGCTGACGCTTGAAGTGCGGAAAAGCAATTTGACAGCGCAAGCCCTGTACAGGAAATACGGTTTTGAGAGCGGCGGAATCAGGAAGCGGTATTATGCGGACAACAATGAAGACGCAATCATTATGTGGAAGCGGTTAGCGCCGGACGGTGACAGGGGGACGGAGGCTTGACACATCCAGTCGTTCAGAATCGGCGGATAGGGCGGCTCGCAATTTGACATTTTGTGAAGTGAATGGCTGTAGGACATACTTTTCATGGATTACATGCGGGTGCGGGTAAAGGCATATGATGAAACGACTTAGCGAATCTAAGCATATGCAAAACCATGGTGAGGAAAATCCGCCCGGATGGCGGATTTAGCTGGCAATGACATGGACGTCATATTAGAAGCGGCCGAACAAAATACAGGCATATGCGTTAGAGTCGCTCGGAGCTTTCATCCGATGCCTTGACCCGCACCCGTATGTAATCCACATGATTAATCTGCGCCCACGTTGAAGTGAGACAGGACATTACATCCTGCCCATGACGGAACCTTATGTCAAATTGAAAGCCGCTCTATCCGCCGATTCTAGTGACTGGATGTGTCAAACTTCCTCCCTTTGCCAGTCCCCCTGTCACCGGGGACCGTAAATGTCATCCTAGTGCGGATACACCGGGGAAAACTCCAGCTTGTCCCCCACGTTCGTACCCGTGGCGGAAACAACCCCGCCCGGCAGCTCCAGGACGCCGCGGGAATTCCATACAACTCTTGAAACTCTCCAGGGCTTGATTCCTTCCAGGATATGCAATACGGTATTGTCACCGTCTATGAAAACAACATCGATGGGAAATCTCATAAAAAAAGTATGGATGGATTTGCAGGGAGTAATCAACAGCCCATGGCCCGGGGGCAGATTCTTTCTGAATTGCAGGCCTATAAGTCTTGAAACAAATTTGCGGGCATGGCCGCATTTTTCCGCAAGCAGCGTATTGCGGGAAACGTTTCTCACAACCATGGCGAAACCTCCGTAAGCTACCGTTATTTTACATTATAACACTTTTCTTTGCGAACCTTGCCAGGAAGACGGTTCTCCCCGGTTCACCCGGTTCACCCCCGTGGGCTGCCGTCATCTTACATTATATCATTTTTCTTAAACAAAACAGCTTTACTGCAACGGCAAAATGTTATGGATTTTACGAGACATGGACGCCATTTTGACGTATAATCATATATAGGCAAGAGGTGGTGAGAACCGGTTGGAGTTGACCGACTATGAACTGGTCCGGAAATGCCTGGCAGGGCAGCCGCAGTATTTTGAAGAGTTGGTGGCGCGGTATAAGAAGCTTATATTCAGCGTCGTATATAATATGATCAATGACAAGGAAGAGGTCGGTGATATCTCCCAGGAGGTTTTCATCAGGATTTACAAGGCACTGGACAGGTACAACCCCGAATACAAGTTTTCCACCTGGGCCGTCCGGATAGCGACAAACCTCTGCCTTGACGTGTACCGGAAAAAGAAAGCCGATACGGTGCCTATAGATGAGATCGGGGACGTATCAAGCAGCATTGGCTCGCCCGAGGAAAGCTATATCAGAAAGGAACGCTCCGAGAGGGTACGCAAGGCAATACTTTCACTGCCCGAAAAGTACAGGACGCCGATCATACTGTTCCACCAGAACGGGCTGTCCTACGAAGAAATAACAAAGGTGTTGGGTGAGCCGATGACGATCGTAAAAAACAGGCTCTACCGTGCAAGGCTGATGCTTAGGGAAGCGCTGATGCCGGACAGAAGGGAGGAGGCTTTATGAACTGTGAGAAGTCAAAAGATTATATGATGAAATATTTTGACGGCGAACTGAGCCACATCGAAGAAGCGCAGCTCAGGCAACATTTGAAGGTTTGTCCGGACTGCGGCGGCGAATTTCGATGCATGGAATCAATTTTAACGGTGCTTGAAGAAAAGGTTGAGATTGAGCCTCCGAAAGACTTCGAAGCAAAGGTTATGGAACAGGTGGCTTCAATAGAAAAGGAACGGAATGAAAGAAGCGCCAGGCGCATTGTGTGGCTGTACAATGCGTCTGCTTTGCTTTCCATCGTATTATTGCTCATATACGTGGCAGATTTGAAGCAGGTCAGCATATTAAGCGCATTCGACAGGATTGCCGAATACTTCGGTTCGTTCTCAGGCGCGGCGGGAGCCGTGTTCGGCGTGGTCAGAGACCTTTTCAGCCTGGTAGGCAATGCCCTGCTGGTAGTAGCGGATGTGGCGCTTTCCATTGTCAAATCCTACTATTACGTATTCCTGGCATTGCTTGCAATTGTATTTGCAATACAAAGACTGCTCCATTTTGTCGGAACGTATGGATGGAGGAAATCCGAATGAAAAGATTATCGGCGCTGATTATTGTCATATGTGTAATCGTTTCTGCCGCAGTTCCGGCTGCCGGAGGCGGTATATACGTCGCTTCCGGGAGCGGGGACAGGGTTGCGGTCTTTGAAGATACGGAAATTACCGGCCAGGTCAACGGAAACGTCATATCGGTTTTGGGCGACATATCTGTCAACGGCAATGTCAACGGGCATGTAATTGCGGTTTTTGGAGAGATAACCGTCAATTCCGCCGTATCGGGGCATGTCGTTGGCATATTTGGAAAGACGCTGCTTAAGGAATCTGCCGTAATAACGGGCGACGTAATTACGATAGGCCCGCTTGAGAAGTACCAGGGCTCGAAAATACTGGGGCGTGAGGTCAGGATACTGGGCGAGTCCATGAACCTTGACATCGGCGCCATCACCTACCTGCAGCTGTCCGTTACGCTGCTGTTCATGCTTGCGGTGCTTGTAATAGGCTTGCTGCTTATTTTAATCTCGAAAAACAAGTACATGAATATAGCGGCGAATCTTGAGAAGAATGTCGGCAGAAAAATAGTCCTGGGCATATTGTCATTCTTCGGAGCCAGCGCACTGATGCTGCTTTTGCTGCTAACGCTTGTCGCGCCGGCTTTATACGCCTTTATTCTTTTGCTGTCAACCATCACTGCCTGCATGTTCTCCGGCAGGTTCATACTCAGGACATTCAGCCGGAAGAACAGTATTTACATGGAATTTATTACCGGGATTATTTCCATTTTGCTGGTGAAGCTCCTGATCATATTTCTTGTCCCGCAGCAGGATATATTGATCAGGCTGGGGCTCCTGGCGCTGTTCGATTTGCTTGTATTCTCCATGGGACTCGGAATACACATGGAACACTATTATCTCAAGCGGGAAGAAAAATAAAATAGTCAAAAACAAATCTATTTGCTATAATATGAGTCGGGATGTTCCCGGAAAAAGCATCGGGGCGTTGCCGTCAATTGTCCTCGCAAAGCGCAGACCATGCCGAAGTTTTACTGTTTTGTATTGTGACCCAAAATTATCACTGTTTTGGAGGTATGAAATGGTTGTAAAAGAAATAGTAATAAAAAATCCTTCAGGCCTTCAATCAAAAGCAGCAGCTGTTTTTATACAAAAAGCTTCCGGCTACAAATCAAGCATTTGGGTTTTTAAAGGTGATAAGAAAGCTAATGGGAAGAGCCTGCTCGGCATTTTATCCCTCGAAATCGGAAAAGGCGACAAAATCAAGTTATCCGTCGAGGGCGAGGATGAAGCGGAAGTAGCAGCCGAGCTTGAAGAATACCTTGTTACGGATACAGGTGATATCGGTTAGAGCATGTTTGACATACAGGAAGAATTAAAAAAACTGCCCGACAAACCGGGCGTTTATCTTATGAAAGACAAAAACGGCGACGTAATATATGTCGGCAAGGCAGTGGTGCTGAAAAACAGGGTAAGGCAGTACTTCCATCCCTCTACGGCGCACACCCCGAAAGTTGCCGCTATGGTCGAAAAGGTAAGCGAGTTCGAATGCATTGTTACCGATACGGAGCTTGAAGCGCTTATCCTGGAATGCAACCTTATAAAAGATCTCAAACCCAAGTACAATATAATGTTGAAAGACGACAAGAATTATCCTTACATCAAGGTCACGATGAACGAGGACTATCCCCGCATTTTTATGACAAGGCGCGTTGAAAAGGATGGAGCCTGTTATTTCGGGCCTTATTCCAACGTGTTTTCCATACGCGAGACGTTAAATCTCATAAGAAAAATTTTTCCGGTCAGGACCTGCAAGCGGGTGCTTCCGAGAGACATTGGGAAAGAAAGGCCCTGCCTGTACTACCATATCAAGCAGTGCATGGGCCCCTGCACCGGGAAAATCGATAGAGAAGAGTACAGGTCAATGATGCGGGATGTATGCTCGTTCATGGAAGGCAAGCAGGATATTATTATTGACAGGCTGGAGAGGCAAATGAAAGAAGCCTCGGACAACATGGATTTTGAGAGAGCGGCGGTCCTGAGAGATAAATTGGCAAGAATCAGGCATATTTCAGAGGAACAGAAAGTGCTTTCGGTCGGAGGAGGAGACAGGGATATCGTCGGGTTCGCGGCCAACAAAACGGATACCTGCGTCCAGGTGTTTTTTATCAGGGGCGGGAAGCTGCTCGGCAGGGAGTTTTTCATTATTGAAGGCTCGGGAGAGGGAGAGCCGGGAGAACTGGCTTCTTCATTCCTTAAGCAGTTTTATGGCGACGCGGCGGTAGTGCCGCCTGAAATCGTTGTTGCGGCTGAATTTGACGATGCCGGGGTCGTGGAAGACTGGCTGAGCTCAAAAAGGGGAGGAAGAGTCCGTATAATAGTGCCAAAGCGCGGTGAAAAACTGCACATGGCAGAAATGGTATCGGAAAACGCGCGTATAGAGCTCGAACGTTTCAGCGGCAAAATCTCGGACAGAAAACCCGCGATGGAATGCCTGGGAGAGATGGCTCGCCTGCTCGGGCTTCCGGAACCTCCCGTGAGGCTGGAAGCTTATGATATATCCAATACCGGTTCATCCGAAATGGTGGCGTCGATGGTCGTGTTTACAGGCGGGCTGCCGGACAGGAAGGAATACAGGCGTTTCAGGATACGGTCGATTGACGTGCAGAATGATTACGCAAGCATGCAGGAAGTATTGTACAGGAGATTCAGGCATGCAATGAAAGAGGAGCAGGATAAGGAACAGGAACAGGAGCAGGAGCAGGGGGAAAAGCAGCAGGGCTTTGACAAGCTCCCGAGCCTGGTAATGCTGGATGGCGGGCTGGGGCATGTAAACGCGGCAAACCAGGTGCTGGAAGAGTTGAATATCAACATCCCGGTGTGCGGCATGGTAAAGGATGAAAAGCACCGGACAAGGGGACTGGTGCTGCCTGACCGCGAAATTGATTTGAAAGACAACCTTGCCTTATTGAGGTTCGTTACATCGATCCAGGACGAGGCTCACCGGTTTGCCCTGGAATATAACAAGAAATTGAGGGCAAAGAGGTATTCCAAGTCAATACTTGATGAAGTGGAAGGCATCGGCCCGAAAAGGAAGAAAGCCCTGCTGAAGCATTTTGGTTCGCTGAGCCGCATAAGGCAGGCGGGCATAGATGATTTGCAGGCCGTGGAAGGGATGAACAGAGCCGCGGCGGAGAAGCTGTACGAGTTCCTAAGGAAAAGGCAGAAAGAATCTTGAAGCGGTATGCAGGAAATGTGTATAATTGTAAAACAGCGATTTGAGCTGCTGGTTGAATTTATCAATATTTGTTGAGATGGGAGCACTTGCCCGATGGCGATTTATGCGATTTCGGACCTTCACCTTGCCCTGAGCGTTGACAAGCCCATGGACGTGTTTGGTGAAGGATGGGCCGGTTACATGGACAGGCTGGAACAAAACTGGCGATCGACCGTGACTGAGGACGATTATGTTTTAGTGCCCGGGGATATCTCATGGGCGACATACCTGGACCAGGTGCACGATGATTTCAGCTTTATTCATGGGCTGCCGGGCAAAAAGATTATTTCCAAGGGCAACCATGACTACTGGTGGACGACAAAAAATAAGCTGGACGGATTTATACGGGACAACGGGTTTTCGTCCATCCGGTTTTTGCACAACAACAGCTATTGCATAGAGGGCTTGACCATTTGCGGAACGAGGGGCTGGAACATGCCCGGAGAGACCGGCTTTACCGAAGAAGACAACAAAATATATCAAAGGGAGCTTAAGCGCCTGGAGTTTTCGCTTGAATGCGCAAAAACCGCCGGCGACGGGCGCATTATCGCAGCATTGCATTTCCCGCCTTTCAACTCCCACGGCGTCTTTTCGGAATTTTTCGATATAATGCTGAAATACAATGTGAAAATTTGCATATACGGCCATTTGCACGGCCCAGCGCGAAAAGCCGCCATTGAGGGGAACGTAAACGGGATTGAGTTCAGGCTGGTTGCCGCGGACCACCTTGGCTTTAAACCTCTGAGGCTTCTATAGTTGCATATATAACATATTTTGCCATTGAAACGTGTAAAAAAATCGTTGCAAAAAACTATTAAATGTTGGATTGTAATAGTTAATATGTTATAATGTATAAATAATTGACGGGGGGCATACAGCCCCTTAAAATGTGGCTGTTTATACGCTGCCTCTGCCGGGTTCCGGAAATGCCGTCCAGGTTGGGATTTGATATGAATAGCCATTTATAAATTGAAAACAGTAAGGAGAATGCGAACACATGCAGGTAAAAGTAGAGAAAACAGGAAAAAACGAGGTCCAGATTGAAATAGAGGTTGGTGCGGAAAGGTTTGAGCAAGGCCTTCAGAGAGCTTTCGCAAAAAATGCAAAAAGGTTCAACATCCCCGGTTTCAGGAGGGGCAAGGCTCCCAGGCACATAGTGGAGAAATTTTACGGGGAACAGGTTTTATACGAGGACGCCATAAATGACGTATGTCCCGAGGCTTATGACCGGGCAATCGAGGAAAACGACATCCACCCGGTTGACAGGCCCGAAATCGATATAAAGCAAATCGGCAAGGGACAAGCATTGATCTTCACCGCGAAGGTTATCGTAAAGCCCGAAGTGGAACTCGGCCAGTACAAGGATATAGAGGTACAGAAAGCTGACGCCACGGTGACCGACGAGGATGTGGAAAAGGAAATCGAGAGAGTCCGCGAAAGAAACGCGCGGCTCATAACCGTCGAAGACAGGCCGGTTGCGGACAAGGATTTCGTGACAATAGATTTTGAAGGCTCAATTGACGGCAAGCCCTTTGATGGCGGAAAAGGTGAAGATTACAGCCTGGTTATAGGATCGGGCACATTTATACCGGGCTTTGAAGAGCAGCTGATAGGCGTCTCGAAGGGAGAAGAGAAGGAAATCAGCGTAAATTTCCCGGATGAATACCATAACAAGGATCTGGCCGGAAAAGCCGCCCTTTTCAAGGTAAAGGTGAAAGAAATAAAGGTAAAGGAACTCCCTGTACTGGATGACGAGTTTGCCAAAGATACGAGCGAATTTGACACCCTGGAGGAATATAAGGCGGACCTGAGGAAAAAGCTCACGGAAAGGGCGGAACACGAGGCTCGCCACAAGGACGAGGACAATGTGATTGAAAAGGTTGTTGGAAACGCTGTTGTAGACATACCTCCCGTCATGGTGGAAAAGCGCGTGGACAGCATTGTTTATGATTTTGACATGCGTTTGCGCTACCAGGGTCTTGACCTGAAAAAATATCTTGAAGTTACGGGTATGGAAATAAACAAATTCAGGGAACAATTCAAAGAAAGGGCTGAAAACGAAGTAAAGACCCAGTTGGTCCTGGAAAAAATCAGCCAGGCGGAAGGAATTGTCCCGACAGACGAAGAGACGGACGCGGAGATAAAGAAATTAGCTGAAAATTACAAGCAGTCGGAAGAAGAATTCAGGCAACATTTGAAACCCGATGATATAGAATATATCAAGAACACAATAGTTGCCAGAAAGACCGTTGATTTCTTGCTTGAACATGCGAAACTGGTATGACTGTCGGTTTATTTTGTGTTTTTTGTGGGAAACAATAAAAGAGGCCTAAACAAACCAATGTTTATGCCGTAATAATATATATGAATGAATGGGGAGGAATATTATGAGCAGCTTAGTGCCTATTGTTGTTGAGCAGACGAATAGAGGAGAGCGTTCTTATGACATTTATTCCATGCTGCTCAAGGAAAGGATAATAATGCTGAGTGACGAGGTCAACGACGTAACTGCGAGCCTGGTTGTCGCACAGATGCTTTACCTTGATTCGGTCGATCCCGACAAGGATATCCAGTTGTACATTAACAGCCCCGGCGGCTCTATTACGGCGGGATTTGCCATATATGACACAATGCAGCATGTCAGGGCGGATGTGCAAACGATCTGCGTCGGCATGGCCGCAAGCATGGGCGCGTTTTTGCTCGCTGCCGGCACAAAAGGAAAGCGTTTTGCCCTGCCGAACAGTGAGATACTGATTCACCAGCCGCTGGGAGGGACCCAGGGACAGGCGACCGATATAAAGATTAGGACGGAATGGCTGCTTAAAATCAAGAACAAGTTAAACCGTATTTTAAGCGAACGCACTGGCCAGCCCATTGAAAAGATAGAAAGGGATGTTGAAAGGGATTATTTCATGTCGGCTGAAGAGGCGAAGGCATACGGGCTAATTGACGATATAATGATCAGAAAGAAATAGATGGGGTGGAACAATGTCCAGGTATGATGAGAAGAAGCAGTTAAAATGCTCCTTCTGCGGTAAAACACAAGAGCAGGTGAAAAGGCTGGTTGCAGGCCCCGGAGTATATATATGCGACGAGTGCATCGAGCTTTGCTCTGAAATAATTGAAGAAGAGTTTGAAGATACGAAGATTGACGGTGAACTGAACGATTTACCCAAGCCGAAAGAAATAAAGGCCATACTGGATCAATATGTCATTGGCCAGGAGGCAGCCAAAAAAACGCTTGCCGTCGCTGTTTACAACCATTATAAAAGGATAAATTCAGACATGCGGACAAGCGATGTTGAAATACAGAAAAGCAACATTGTCATGCTGGGACCGACCGGTTCCGGGAAAACCCTGCTTGCCCAGACGCTTGCAAGGCTCTTGAATGTGCCCTTTGCGATAGCCGACGCCACGTCGCTCACAGAAGCCGGCTATGTAGGCGAGGATGTGGAAAATATCCTGCTGAAGCTGATCCAGGCTGCGGATTATGATATAGAAAAAGCCGAAAAAGGCATTATTTATATCGATGAAATAGACAAGATAGCGAGAAAATCCGAGAACCCGTCCATAACGAGGGACGTAAGCGGCGAGGGAGTTCAGCAGGCTTTGCTGAAGATACTCGAGGGGACTACGGCTTCAGTGCCCCCGCAGGGTGGCAGAAAGCATCCTCACCAGGAATTTATACAAATAGACACGACCAATATATTGTTTATCTGCGGCGGCGCTTTTGACGGCATAGAAAAGATAATACAAAACAGGATAGGCACAAGATCCATCGGCTTCGGCGCCAAGATAGAGAGCAGGAAGGAAATGGATATAGGCGAGATACTCTCGCACATACTCCCGCAGGATTTGCTCAAATACGGGCTTATTCCTGAATTTGTCGGCAGGCTTCCCGTTATCGTAACACTGGGCGCCCTTGACAGGGATACGCTTGTGAGGATACTGACCGAGCCGAAGAATGCGCTGGTTAAGCAGTACCAGAAGCTATTTGAAATGGACGACACGATCCTGGAATTTGAACCCGATGCGCTTGAAGCCATCGCCGACAAGGCGTTGGCACGAAATACGGGCGCCAGGGGATTGAGGGCGATTATCGAGGAAATAATGCTGGATGTCATGTATGATATCCCGTCTTCCACGAATATTGAAAAATGTATCATTACGAAGGATGTCGTCGAAGGAAAGGCCGCGCCTCATCTCATTATCAATGAAAACAGGAAGCCGTTGAGGAAAGCGGCGGGAAAGAAATCGCGCATCAAGAAGGAAACGGCATCATAAAGACTAAACGGCGCAATAAAGATTTTTATCGAGGGTATTTCCGGCAGAATGTATTTTAGCCGGGAATACCCTTTTTTAGTTCCGGGAATACTATTTTTTTACTGCGCAAATGCTGTGGAATTGGGCGCGCCGGAGTGCGGAAAACAACAGCGGCGCGGATTTTCCCGGCGCAATTCCGATAAAGCGTGCGGATAAATTTATCTATATCGTTAATACTATTTATTAAGCGTACTGCTGCGGCCGTATATCAGTTTCTTTGCCCGAAATGCGCAGAAAATGAGGAGGAGACGGAATGCTGACCAATACCTTTTTGATTATACAATTTTTCTTTTCAATCATAATCGGTATCTATTTTCTTAACTTGCTAAAGTCGCAGCAAGGAAACAAAAATGCCATTGAAAAAGAATCAAGAAGGGAACTGGAGAAGCTTCGCAGGCTAAAGGAAATAAAGCTCACGGAACCGTTGTCGGAAAAGACTAGGCCTGTCTGCCTGGCTGACATTATCGGGCAGGAACAGGGGCTAAAAGCGCTAAGAGCCGCACTTTGCGGTCCCAATCCGCAGCATGTGATCATTTACGGGCCTCCCGGCGTTGGGAAGACCGCAGCTGCAAGGGTTATATTGGAGGAAGCGAAACAACTCCCAATCTCACCGTTCGGAAGGGAATCGAAATTTGTTGAAGTGGATGCAACCATACTGCGCTTTGACGAGCGCGGCATTGCCGACCCGTTGATTGGTTCGGTGCACGACCCGATTTACCAGGGGGCGGGAGCATACGGCGTTGCGGGCATACCGCAGCCGAAACCCGGCGCCGTGACGAAAGCGCATGGAGGTATTCTTTTTATTGATGAAATCGGGGAGCTTCACCCGGTGCAAATGAACAAGCTGCTGAAAGTGCTTGAAGACAGGAAAGTAATGCTGGAAAGCGCCTATTACAGCCCTGACGATTCAAACATACCTATTCATATACATGAAATTTTTCAAAAAGGGCTTCCGGCGGATTTCAGGCTTGTGGGCGCAACAACCAGGACGGCCGATGAACTTCCCCCGGCGCTTCGCTCAAGGTGCGTTGAAATTTATTTCAGGCCGCTTCTGGCAGACGAAATTGCAATAATTGCGCGAAATGCGGCGATTCGGGGAGGCTTCAGGATGGAAGACGGCGCGGAGAAGCTGATTGCCAGGTACGCGCAGAACGGCAGGGACGCCGTGAATATCGTGCAAATTGCGGGAGGCGTGGTCCAGGTTGAAGGCAGGAGGGTCATTACGCGCAAGGACGTGGAATGGGTCGTGGAATTCGGCCACTACAGCCCGAGGATAGACAAGAAAATCAGCGTTCATGAAAAGCAGGTCGGGTGCATGAACGGCCTGGCCGTTTTCGGAAACGCCACGGGCATGGTTATCGAGATAGAAGTAACGGCCATGAAATCAGCTTCAGGCAAAGGGAACATCAAGATTACAGGCATCGTTGAAGAGGAAGAGATGGACACGAAAGGCCAGAAGCTGAGAAAAACGAGCTCAGCCAAGGCCTCAGTGGAGAATGTGCTTACCGTATTGAGAAAGTTCATGAATATTGACGCAAGGGAATACGACATCCACGTGAATTTCCCCGGTGGAATCCCCATTGACGGCCCGTCTGCAGGAATAGCGATTGCAGCGGCTATTTACTCGGCAATATTGAATATACCCGTAAGCAACGACATAGCCATGACGGGCGAGTTGTCGATCAGGGGAAAAGTGAAGCCGGTGGGAGGCGTTGTCGCAAAGGTGGAGGCGGCAAAGCTGGCGGGAATAAACAAGGTTTTGGTGCCAAGGGAAAACTGGCAGGAAATGTTTAATGATGCCGGCATAGAAGTAATACCGGTCGATGATATTGCTCAGGTTATAAGCCATACGTTTTATCCCGGCGCCTGCAAGCAGGAGGAAATGCCGGTGCAGAAACCGGCCGTGCCTGTACTTGCAGCGTCCCCCGCCGTGGATAAAAGCTTCTAGTTATTTTACAAACCCAACATATAAAACAGTCTTTCGCAAATATACTAAAGATATGTTATATTTATTATTGTGCGTACATTGTGTGTACGTTGTGTGTATGTTGCGTATACATTGCGTGTACAGGCTGCAGGGAAAGCTATTGCAGGCGAAACGGAATCCGGCCGCTGCCTGAAGACGGGCGTCCTTTTATTATGGATAACCGTAAGGATCATATTATGCGATCCGGGGAAGGAAACGCGGTCTGAAGCTTGGAGGGGGTCAAATGGATATATTGCAGGCAATTATTTACGGGATTATACAGGGGCTGGGTGAATTCCTGCCCATATCAAGCACGGCGCATATTACGCTGGCGCCCCTGGTTTTCGGATGGGTAGACCCGGGCCTCGCGTTTGACGTGGCGCTTCACATAGGACCGCTGGCAGCGGTGGTTATATTCTTCTGGAAAGATTGGATCAGGCTGATCAAGGCAGGATTGACGGATGTAAAATCAAGCGATGGAAAGCTGTTTTGGTTTATCGTGCTGGCATGCATCCCCGGCGGAGTGTTTGGCCTGCTGTTTGAGGAGCAGATCGAAACCACCTTCAGGAATCCGCTGTTGATAGGGGTTATGCTGGCAATCATGGGGATAGTGCTATATATCGCAGATAAATATTGTGCATCCGATATTGTTTTAAAAGACATTGGATTGAAGAAAAGTTTTCTCATAGGCGTTTCCCAGGCCCTGGCAATGTTTCCCGGGGTTTCCCGCTCCGGCGTTACGATGGCGGCGGGAAGAGCCTTGGATATAAAGAGGGAAGATGCTGCACGGTTCACTTTTCTTCTTTCGACGCCATTCATATTCTTCAGCGGAATATACAAGGCCAGGGATATATTCAACATTAAAGCGGATCTGGCGCCTGTCATTGTTGCCGTTGCCACATCAGCCATAGTAGGGGCCCTAAGCATCAAATTCCTGCTGGGCTACCTGAGACGGAAGGGATTCGGCATATTTGCCGTTTACCGCTTAATATTAGGCGTTGCGGTTATTATATGGCAATTGGCTGCATAGATTGCTCTAATAGGACTATAGTCCTAGAACAATATAGTACTATCGGACTATTTCATCGGGTAATAATGGACTATATACATAAATTAAGCTTTTGCTATAATGAGAAACGAACATTAGCGTTTCTCCTATTTGCAGACATGGAGCCGAATCTCCATGTTTTTTTTATTCAATTTTCTTTTGCGCGTCTTTATCATATGCAAGGCTTTACATACGCGCGGTTTTTGCAATGCGCACCGGCAGGTTAAATTGCAAATTTCAAAATATAAAATAAAAATTGATAATTATTATTGCACGTCGGATATTATTATAAATATACGACGTCCCGCATTTATTAAGATATACAGCAAAGTACATACACGGAGGAATAAACTATGACGCAGAAATATTTTCAGAAATGGGAAACAATTCCGAAAGTCTGGGAGCGGGAGGCAGAATCTATCAATCACCTCGCCGACATTGTTGATTAGGGAGCGTTGCCGAAACGATCGAAGCGATAGTTGACTGCGAGATGCCTTTGATTTGCCGTTTGCTTAATTTGATGCAAACGGCTTTTTGCACGGCGGGATATGCGGGCCATGCCTGCCTTGCATCACCATGGTGTAAAATAATTGCAGGAGAAAGTCCCGGCCTTGTAAAATAACAGCATTTGGGATATCATACTGGTATATGATTAGTAAGCTTGCGGTTTTTGATTCCGGCCGGAATGGAAAGGGAAGGTGTTTGTATTGGATCGCCGGGATGTTGTAATACTCGCCGTAGAGACGAGCTGTGACGAAACATCGGCCGCGGTAGTCGTCAATGGCCGTAAAATTCTTTCGAATATTATATCTTCGCAAGTAAATCTTCATGAAAAATATGGCGGAGTCGTGCCGGAAATCGCGTCGCGGAAACATGTCGAGCTTGTGATTCCTGTGATTGACCAGGCGTTGGAAAAAGCTTCGCTAAAAATAAACGAAGTGGACGCCATAGGAGTTACATACGGTCCGGGACTCGCGGGAGCCCTGCTTGTCGGACTTTCGGCGGCAAAGGGGCTGGCTTTTGCCCTGGGCAAACCGCTTATCGGCGTGAACCACATAGAAGGCCATATTGCAGCCAATTATCTTGAAAACGATACTATCCGGCCGCCTTTCGTATGCCTCGTAGCGTCCGGCGGACACAGCGAGATAGTGCATGTAGCCGATTACGACCGCTTTGAAGTAATGGGCAGAACCCGGGATGACGCCGCGGGAGAAGCTTTTGACAAGATCGCGCGGGCGTTGGGCCTGGGATACCCTGGAGGACCCATTATTGACGCCGAAGCTGCAAAAGGCGACAGCAGCGCGGTGGATTTTCCAAGGGTTTATTTTAACGACGGCAGCCTGGATTTTAGTTTTAGCGGTCCTAAAACCGCGGTGTTGAATTACCTGAACGGCATGGCCCAAAAAAACGAAAATGTGCATATTCCCGATATATGCGCCAGTTTTCAGCAGGCGGTGGTGGATGTGCTGGTAAACAACACAATTCGCGCGGCCCTGATGAAAAATACAAAAAGGATAGCGCTGGCCGGGGGCGTAGCGGCTAATTCCCGGCTGAGAAGAGATATGAAAGCGGCGGCGGAGCAAAACGGAATTGACGTGTTTATTCCAGCACCGGCGCTTTGCACCGACAATGCTGCGATGATAGGTTCGGCGGCGTATTACCGTTACATAAAGGGGCATGTCTCAGGCCTGGATTTGAATGCCATACCTGGTGTGAAAATTGGTAATAAAGGTTGTGGATAACTTTCTTTTTTTGCATTTCTCGAGAATTTTAGGAGCCGTCCTATGTTAATAACCAGTAAAAGGAATCTGCGGCAAATGACGGAATATGTCGGATGTCGTCAGTAATGACGGCGAGAATTTATGTTCCCGAAAAAGTACATAAATAGGCCATTTCAAGAAATCAAGCCTGTTTCGGGGGACAGTGGATAATTGCAAAAAATGTTGAAATACACATGTGAATAATGTGGAAATCACGCTGAAAACGCGTATTATGTAGGAATATCTTGTGTGGATAACGATGTGGATAGTGTGGATTACAGGTGTCACAAATTGATGTTTTATATGGACATGACTTGGAAAATACTATTTATTACTGGAATAAAACAGATAATTCCTAAGAACATTCTTCACATAATTCTGTGTTTCGGCATAAGGAGGTATGCCGTTATATTTTGCCACGGCGCCGGGACCTGCGTTATATGCCGCCAGGGCAAGTTCGAGATTGCCGTCGAATGCAGTGAGCTGATCCCTGAGATACCTTGTTCCGCCGTCAATATTTTCCCTGATATCCCAGGGGTCGGAAACCCCAAGGAGTTCGGCGGTGCCTGGCATAAGCTGCATCAAGCCCTGTGCGCCGGCCCTGGATATGGCGTAAGGATTGAAATTTGATTCCTGCTTTATCACGGCCTTGATCAGGTTTGCGTCGACGTGATACTTAGCCGAGCTTTCTGCGATGCATTTTTCTATCAAATCGTTTATTTCCGTCTTATCCATGATGGCGCCGTACTTGCTGGCCGCAAGAGATGCCAGGGCTTTCTGCAGGGAGTCGGATATATTGTTGTTTTTCGACGTATCTGAAACATCGGGTGAAATATCTGCCGTTTCTTGCGCGGCAGAGGCGTCTTCCAGGTATTTTTCAAAGGGTATGCCGTCTGACGGGCCTTTTATTCTGACCGGCACCCTGCTTTGTATTTCATCTAGCTTTTGCTGGAATATATCGTTTATATCAGGTATCATCATTTTTATATCGTGCCTTCCGTTTCACTTATACTTTTGCTTTTGTACCTTGCCCGATATTCTTTGTCCTGTAATGAATATTATCATATTTATCGCGGCAAGTGAACACAAGAAGCGCAGAATTAACAAACCCGATATATATATCGGGTAGATCGTGATGTTTAATTAACGCTTTGCATTTTTCGGACAAAAGAGTCTCAAGATATGTTTCGGGCTGTTTTCGCGGTGAATTTTGAACAAGCGCTTTTCAAACTGCCGTCATAATACCTGACCGTGAAAAGCTTGCAATATCCCATGGAAGGATCCTTTTCCGGCCTGTCGGACGAGGTTATAAAAAATTCGCATTCTATGCATTTGGGTTTACGCTCGGAAGCGGTCCATGCCTCCGCTTTGCGGACATACTTTACACAGCGGAAGTCTTTTGACACAACGCCGTGTATTTTGCAAAGCACATCGTTATTTATGGACAACCTTATTCCATTTTTGCAGCTGCTGCAATTTCCTGCCCGTTTCATTTGTACCCCCCTTGCCCATAGCCTAACGGGACGGACATGTGCATGATGATATGCGCAGGGGGCTTTTGATCAACCATCATGGTTTGATAAACCCTTTTTTCCTACTATCCGCGGGTTTTGCCCCCTTTATATATTATCACATAAATAAACGGCATGGCAAATCGTGGGAAATATGACAGTTCAAAGCACAGCGGCGTTTTATTTTGGCACTTCTGCAGCTGATTATTATTTAATTATCTTTTATATTGCCCGCCGGTGGAGTATAATTGCATATCGGGAGTAATTATATTGCTGGAGGAAGAAAGAGTGCCGTTATATGTCGATTTACATACGCATACTACCGCTTCTGACGGCAGCATGGCGCCAGCCGAACTTGTAAGGCATGCGTATGAAAGCGGTCTTGCAGCCGTGGCAATTACCGACCACGATACGATGGAAGGCGTGGAGCAGGCGCTTGAAGAGGGCAGAAAGCTTGGTTTTGAAGTTATAGCAGGAGTTGAAATCAGTGTGGATTTCACGACTGAAATGCACCTTTTGGGCTATTTTCCGGACGGATATTTTGAACCTATCCTCAATACGCTGGAGGATCTCCGGGAGAGAAGGAAGCATCGCAATCCGCAAATTATCAGAAAATTAAACGATCTTGGAATCGAAATATCAATGAGTGACGTGGAAAAGCTGGCGGGAGGGGGCATAACGAGCAGGGCCCATATAGCTATGGTTCTTGTTGAAAAAGGTTACGTGGCCGACGTGAACGAGGCCTTTGACAAATATCTTGGGTTTGGACGAAAGGCATTTGTAAAAAAAGACAAGCTTGCACCGGGTGAAGGAATAGCTGAAATTGCCCGTTCCGGCGGGATTCCCGTGCTGGCGCATCCTATTTACCTGAACATGACTGCGGCGCAACTGGATAAGCTGCTGGGAGAACTGGCCGAGGCGGGATTGAAGGGAATAGAGGCTTACTACACTGACAATACGGCTTCCCAAACAGAGGAGTTGCTGCGGCTTGCAAAAAAGCACCGCCTGGTGGCTACGGGCGGCAGCGATTTTCACGGGAGCTTCAAACCCGATATACAAATAGGAAGAGGCAGGGGTTCGCTAAGGGTGCCGTACAGCGCGCTTGAGCAGCTCAAGCGCGGGTAAATTATAGACAAGCCGAAAGCATTGCTAAATCAGGAGTAAAAGTAGGAGTAAAAGGAAGAGCAAAAGCAGAAGTAAATGCGGGAGCAAAAGCAAGAGAAAAAGCAGGAGTAAATGCGGGAGTAAAAGCAAGAGTATGGCAAAAGTAAAGCAAACGTAAAGCGGGGGTGGAAATGCATATGATAAAAGCAGTAATATTTGACATGGACGGGGTAATTGTAGACAGCGAACGGCTGCACTTTGAAGCGGATAAATTGGCTTTGGAAGGATACGGGGTCGAAATAGCCGACGATACCTTGAAAAGCTATGCCGGGGTCAAGGATGTGACCATGTGGAAAGAACTAAAAGAAATATACAACCTTGATTATTCGGTTGATGAATTGACGGAAAGGCAGATACAGTACAAGCTTAAGGTATTCGGCGAAAAGGATTTGAAACCGATTGACGGTATTCCCGAGCTTATCGGTTTGTTGAAAGAGAAGGCTTTTAAGATTGGTCTCGCCTCGTCATCAAGAATTGAATTAATCAGGTTGGTCCTGGACAAATTGGGGATTGCCGGATTTTTTGACGTGATTGTAAGCGGTGAAGATGTAGCAAACAGCAAGCCGGCTCCTGATATATTTTTAAGAGCCTCGGAGCTGTTAGGGGTTGCCCCCGGGGATTGCCTGGTCATTGAAGACACCGGGCATGGCGTAAAAGCCGCCAAAAGTGCAGGTATGAAGTGTATCGGGTACATTAACGCAAATTCCGGGAAGCAGGATTTGTCAATGGCCGATTTAACCGTGTCTTCAATAAGAGATGTTGATGTTGATATATTTTAAACTTCACGCAAAGGAAATACAGGTTGCAGGACACGCAAATAATCCGGTGCGGCTGGGCATATCGGCGCCATCAATCCCGGTAACAGGCTTTAATGGGCTGCAGCCTGATCCTGCCTGGTTTAAATTCCAGGAATGATTTCCTATCCGGAACAAGAGCGCTATTCTGAATATGTCAGTCCGAAAATGTCAATCTGAACATGTCAGTATATATTCCTTGCCGGCCTCGGTCCCGAATGTAAACGCATCCCCGTTTTGTATTAGTTCAATATTTTCTCCTTCGCATGAGACGCGCATCCTGCGTTTGGAAAACACAGTACAGTCTCTCCCTGCATTCGAGAGTATCATGGCCCTGGTCAGGCTTCCCTCCTGCCATTCCACGTCAACCGTGAATCCTCCTCTCGCTCTGAGGCCCTTTACTTCCCCATTCCACCAATCCTGCGGGATTGCGGGAAGGAATTCCAATCCTCCTTCATGGCTTTGCAGGATCATTTCCGCAATGCCCGCCGTGCCTCCGAAGTTCCCATCTATCTGGAAGGGCGGGTGGGAATCGAGCAAATTGTCCTGTGTTGACTTTTTAAGCAGTTCCATAAGATTTTCATAAGCCTTCTCGCCATCCTTGAGCCTGGCCCACATGTTAATGATCCATGCCCTGCTCCACCCGGTATGTCCTCCGCCGTGCGACAATCTTCTCTCAAGGGTTTTCCTTGCGGCAGCAGCAATCTCCGGTGTTTTCCTGACCGTAAACATGTTGCCGGGATGAAGCCCAAAAAGATGCGATATGTGCCTGTGTCCTATTTCCGCTTCGTCATAATCCTCAGCCCATTCCTGTATCTGCCCGTGTTTCCCTATTTGCGGCTTTGGCAGCCTTCCAGCCGTGTCTTCCAACTGTTTGGCAAATTCGGGGTCGATGCCGAGAATTCCTGCTGCCTTTATGCAGCTTGAAAAAAGCGTATATATGATCTGGCTGTCCATGGATGGCCCGATACAAAGGCAGCCTTTTTCACCATTTTCCAGGATATATGTATTTTCCGGCGAAACGGAGGGGCTGGTCACAAGCCTGCCCTTCTCATCCTCTATAAGGAAATCGAGAAAGAATTCAGCCGCTTCCTTCATGATCGGGTATGCTCCCCGAAGAAATCCGGTATCTATGCAATATTCGTAATGCTCCCATAGATGAAGGCAAAGCCAGGCTGCGCCCATAGGCCAGTAGGTAGCCGGAAGCCATATATCCTGCGGCGCGGTGTCCCCCCATATGTCCGTGTTATGATGCGCGGTAAAGCCGCGGCAGCCATACATTACCCGTGCCGTCTTCCTTCCGGGCTCTCTCATCCTTTCGATGTGGTCGAACAGGGGCAAATGGCATTCCGAAAGATTGCAGGATTCCGCAGGCCAGTAATTCATCTCGGTATTTATATTAATGGTGTATTTGCTGTCCCACGCCGGGAGCATGTCCTTGTTCCATATCCCCTGGAGATTTGCCGGCAGTGTTCCGGGCCTGCTGCTGGAAATCAGCAGGTAACGTCCAAACTGAAAATACAGCCCGACCAGATCAAGGTCCTTTTCACCGCGCCTGAGTCTTTCCAGTCTTTCGGCGGTATCAAGCTCATCCGGCCTGTTTGCATGTTCTTTCCCTTCAACCGCACTCTCTTTCTCTCTGATATGGAAGCGGACCCTTTCAAAAAGCTCGGAATAATCAGCTTCATGATCGGCAAGCAGCCTGTTGTAGCCCTTTTTTTCGGCATTGTCGAGGTAAGCTGCGCACGCGGCTTCAAAATCATCATGATAAAAGCTTGTAGCTGCCGATAAAAGGATCGTCACTGAATCGGCAGCCTCAACGACGATATTTTCTCCTATGGTATATACATTTCCACCCTCCGGTATTGCCCTGACCATGGTGCAGAATTTTATAGCCTTCCCAGAGCCGCAGCTTACATGCATCGTGATCGTATTGTTTCCCGAGGCGGTAACGGAGTCGAGATACCTTCCCCTTCTCAGGCAGGCCCGAAAGCTTATGGAACCAGGCTTGTCCGCCGTCAGGCGTATGACCATTACCTGGTCGGCAGCGCTGGCAAAAAAATACCGGCCGTACCTTACGTCTTCATGCCTGAAACTAACGGAGGCAACCGCTTTGTTGAGATCAAGCTTTCGTAAATAGTTTTCCGCCCTGTTTTCATCCAAATCAAAATATAAAAACAAGTCGCCCATGGTCTGGTAAGGGCGCTGACTTTCCGGCACCCCTGAAAGAGCCATCGCAGCCAATTGTTCAGCCTTTTTTATTTTTCCCTCCGACAGCAGTCTCCTGATTTGAGGAAGATACTTTAAAGCATCCGGGTTGTTTCTGTCGACAGGTTCCCCATACCAGATGCTGTCCTCATTCAACTGGATATGTTCCGTGCCGGTTCCTCCGAAAACCATGCCGCCCAATCTCCCGTTTCCGATCGGAAGGGCTTCGTTCCAGTTGCTTGCGGGCTTCTTGTACCAAAGCATATGCTGCTGCCTGTTTGCAGAATTCTTAAAAGACATATTTATCCTCCTAAATCCGAAGATACCTCTTTCGAAAAATAACCTGTCATAGAATTGCTCACAATGAATTATACCACAGAAGCAAATAGAAACCATACAAATATTACCTCCCGAGTTTAACAGTTCAACAGGGTAAAAATCTCCTGTAACCGTTGATATTACAGGAGATTTTAGACGTGTAAAGAAGTATAAAATTATAGTCACATAACAGACGCTTTATCAAAACTGT
>JBLNDI010000027.1:0-9950 GCA_050261495.1 Bacillota bacterium | reverse complement strand
GCTGGCATTCCACATAATTGACGCCGCCCTTTTGGCGTATAAAAAGATGGGCACCTTCGGCGACGCCGGTATTGAACAGTACATGCCGCTTTCATAGTCCGGCCGGCGCAAGGCGTCGGCTTGTTCAAGAGTATTTGGCCGGGGATATTTAAACAACCGGCAAACAACTCCCGTCCGCAAAGGACGGGATAACAGGAGGCGGAAATGAAATACGAGGTACTTATACACGATAAAAACGGGAAACGCACCATGCTTGCCGAAAAGGGAACAAACCTGCTGGAACTCCTGGTGAGAAGCGGGATACCAATGAATACGCCTTGCGGCGGAAAGGGTATTTGCGGAAAATGTGCGGTTAAGGTGGAAGGGTTCCGGGAAGAAGTCACCGATAGCGAAAAAAGGCTGCTGGGCATGGACAGGATAGGGAAGGGATTCAGGCTGGCCTGCCAGGTCACGGTTTCCTCACGGCTGGATGTATACCCGGATGCCGCAGAGACGGAAGCATCGATTGTTATCGGCGGCAAACGGCGCAGTATACAGGTTGAACCAATTATAGCGAAGCGTTGCGTGGAATTGGAACCGCCATCGCTCGAGAACCAGGCTTCATACCTGAAAAGGGTGCTTGATTCGCAAGGGCAGGAATTTGAAAAGGGAAACGCCCGGTTGCAGAACCTGCCGCTTCTTCAGGAACTTCCAAGTATCCTTAAGGAAAGCAATTATAAAGTGACACTGGTAAGTATAGACGGCAGATTGGCGGCCGTAGAGCCGGGCGACAGCACGGGAAGCTTTTTTGGCATGGCTTTCGATATCGGAACCACCACCGTAGCGGCTTATTTGTATGATTTAGGCACGGGCAGGCAGGCCGCGGCCGGCTCAATGCTCAACCCGCAGCGTAAGCATGGAGCCGATGTTATCTCCAGGATTAATTATGCATCCGAGGCCAGGGAAAAAGGAATTGAATTGCAGCGCCTTATTACGGCCTGCATCAATGAGCTTATGGAAAGACTTGCACTTGTGGCCGGGATAAGCACAAGCGCAGTATATTCCGCGGTTTTTGCGGGAAACACGACGATGCTGCATTTGCTTTTAGGACTTGATACGGCTGATATCGCGGTTTCTCCGTTTATACCGGTTACAACGGCCCTTACATATTTTTCTCCGGCAGAACTTGGACTTAATATGAACAAATCCGGAATTGGAGTGGTTTTCCCGGGCGTTTCGGCATACGTGGGCGGCGATACCGTGGCGGCCATATTATCCAGCGGCATGTATGAAAAGGACGAAATATCGCTGCTTGTGGATATCGGGACCAACGGGGAGATCGTGCTGGGAGGCGCGAAATGGCTCCTTGCATGTTCCACTGCCGCCGGTCCGGCGTTCGAGGGCGCCAATATCCGCAACGGCATGGGCAGCGTGATTGGAGCCATTAATTCGGTAGGACCGGGCCCCGGTTTTGAATTTACGACCATAGGCAACGCAAAGCCGATCGGCATATGCGGGTCGGGAATAATAGACGTAACGGCGCGGCTTCTTGACGCCGGAATCGTGGATGAGACAGGCAGGATGGCCGGCGGGGACGAAGCCGGGAAATTCGAACACGGTATCGGCAAAAGGCTCATTACGATTGACGGTGAAAGAGCGTTCCTGCTTGCAGCCGGCAAAGACAGCCCGATAGCAGTTACACAGGAGGATATCAGGGAGATACAGAACGCGAAGGCTGCAATAGCGGCGGGAATTGAGACCCTGATGGGCGAAGCGGGCATAAGCCTGGACGATATAAAAAAAGTATACCTGGCCGGGGGATTCGGCAGCAACATTAAAATAGACAGCGCCGTAAAAACCGGGTTGCTGCCGGGCGCGCTGAAAGACAGGATGGAAGCCATAGGAAACGCTTCCGGGTCAGGAGCTTCCGAAGGGCTTTTATCCCGTGACATGTTGAGACTTGCAGAGAGTATCGCGCAAAGGGTGAAATATGTCGAATTATCGGCATCAGCTTCTTTTACTGAAAAATATGTAAATAATATGTTATTCTAGAAAAGGATTTTCACCTCGTTAGGCGAATATTATATATCTGTAAACAGGAAGTATTGAGGAGGTATGCTTTTGTACAACTACATGCAAAAAAAATGCACCTTTTGCAGGGAGAACATCCCGGCCGATGCCGGCCGTTGCCCTTATTGCGGAAGCGTGCTTGAAACGGCTGCTGACGATAGTTTAAAAACAAGCATGGAAGAAAACGAGAGCGGCAAACAGCCATATGCCGGACCGGAAGGGGAAGGCGCCCACGAACCCGTGCAAGACCCGGAGGCCGGACAGGAAATACCCGGAAGCATAAGCCAGGGACAACCAACTTCCGCGAAAACCGGGGCAGCGTACGGATCACAGGTGGAAACCGGGCCGTGGACGGAACAAGGTTACCAATACCGTTACGCTCCTCAGCCGGGGTATGGCAGAACCCCGTTAAGCAACGGAATGAAAGTATTCCTGACAGTACTGTTTACATTATTGCCCGGTATAGGGCAGTTGGCCGGAATAATAACTGCCGTTGTATTTATGGGTTCAGAGGGAGACAACGACAGGAAATCGTTCGGCACTGCGCTGCTTATTTCCAACGTGGTCCTGTTTATGCTGTCGTGTATCGGGTGCTTTATATTCGCGATTGCTGCCCAGTCGCTTAATACATTGCCTTGAGTACCGGCTTCTTTTCCAGCTTCTTCAACCTGGCGGGATCGCTTGTCTGCCACCAGCTTCCTTCCAGATCGCTATATTCTGAAATGATGAAATTGCCGGTATGTGCCCGGGATACGGGGATTTATTCCGGCATCCTTCTCTCGATGCTTTACCTGGCCGCGCTTCGGAGGCTTAGAGCCCAGAAACCGCCGGGGATAGCGATGTCGGTGTTTCTTTGCCTGCTGATGCTGCCGATGATCCTGGATGGAATGCTTTCTTACGCGGGCTTGATTGACACGAACAATGCCAGAAGGCTTTACACCGGGTTGTTTTTCGGCCTGGCGGTGCCTTTTTTCCTGGTGCCCGCGGCGCATTACAATCCGTACGGCCCAAACGACAAGCCCGTGCTGAAAAGCGCCGTTGAACTAATTCCTGTTTACGGGGCGGGGATTTTGCTTTGCATGCTGCTCCTGGAGGGCCGTGTGCCTTACCTGGCGGCAGCGTTGATATTTTTTGCAGGTTTGTTGTTTTTGCTGACGAGGGTTTCGTATACAATATTCGCAAGGACACGACGGTTTAAACGCCGGAAGGTTTACTTGATGTCATTTTCGGGCACGGTGTTTGCGCTGGCGGTATTATACCTGCTTTCATCGTTCGTGCTTCAACCGCTGAAGGATGTTTTGCTTGCCGGATGAAGGAACGGGAATTTCAATGCGTGTATCCGGAGGTTTGAAAATGGAAACAAAGCTTGAAATACGGAAAAGAATACTTGAAGAAAGAGACTTGCTGGACGCCGGTGCGGTTTTCGAAAAGAGCGCAGCGATCATGGAACGGCTTTGCTCATTGAAGGAATACGTGGATGCCGCGACGATAATGGCATATATGTCAATAAGGAATGAAGTGCGCACCGATTTTTTCATAGAGCGCTGCATGTTTGACGGGAAAGCCGTGGCAATTCCGAAAGTGGAAAGGAGCGGCCCCGCCGGGCAATTAACACTGGAAGCGTATGTTATAAAAGAACCGGGAAAGGATTTGGTAAAAGGAGCCATGGGCATTCCCGAGCCTGATGCGTCCGTGCTGAAAAGGCTTGACCCGGGAGAAATCGACCTGGTTGTCGTGCCTGGAATTGCTTTTGATTACAGCAGGTACAGGGTCGGTTACGGCGCAGGCTGTTATGACAGGTTCCTGCCGCGGCTGAAGCCTGGTTGCCTGAAGGCGGGGGTGGCGTATGAAATGCAGGTGGTTGAAAAGATTCCTGCGGCATGCCATGATGTGCGGATGGACCTTGTTATAACGGAGTCAAGGATAATATAATTATAAACGACCGGCACTTAATTGACCGGCACATAATTGAAAGGATGGACCAGATGAACAACAAGCCAACGTTAACCGGCGCGAATATCATGTTTTTTGTATTTACGGTCATATTCCTGGCATACCAGGTTATTTTAAGCGTGTTGCTCGGACCGTCAATAAACGACCATATATACGTCGTTATCATTGCAAACGAGGTTTTGATAGCTGCATCGGCATTGATCTACAGCATTGCAAAAAAGCTCAACCTGAAGGAAACATTCAGGCTGAACAAGCTTGGGATTGTACCGGCGCTGCTGATAATTGCGATGTCGTTTCCCGCGATTTATACGGCGGGGATGTTCAACAGCCTCATATTATACCCGCTGCAATCCATCGGGGATGTACCTGCGCAAAACATACCGACTCCCGGCAACCTGCCGCAATTTATAGCCGGTATAGCCGTAGTGGCCGTACTGCCCGGGATATGCGAGGAGATAATGCACAGGGGCATTTTGCTGAAAGCTTACGAGAGGCGCGGCTCATACAAGGCAGTTGTCTTTACCGCCATACTCTTCGGGCTTTTCCATTTCGATGTGACAAACCTGCTTGGGCCGGTGTTTCTCGGGCTTATCATCGGGTATTATGTCGTCAGGACAAATTCCATATTTGCCGGCATGCTGGCTCATTTTTTGAATAATGCCTTAGCGATGACGCTGCGGTTCCTGCTCCGTGAGCCTGCAAGGAAGACGCTGGAAATATCAAGAATGGAGTTTACGGCATCCATAGCCATGGGTATTGGAGGTCTTCTTGTTATCTCGGTTCTCATGTACGTATTTACAATCGTTACAAGCGGCAAGTCCGTCATCATGCCGAGGATTTCCGGCATAAGGCAGGATATAAGGGCGGTATTTACTCATTGGCCGATTGTCCTGGTGATTCTGCTTTATGTTTTTACTATTGTTGTTTTTATTTTGTCAATTGTCTTTCAAAAATACGGCGCCTGAAAACTCGTGGAATTTGTGCTTGGCTTAATTACTAAAGTCTGCCCGGAGGTTATATAATATTATTGTATAACCTTTTTTAAGAGGTGAGCCCGCTTGGACTTCAACTTCGATTTCAACCTCGTCCGTTCACAGAAGCTTCTTCTTATTCCCCAGTTGAAACAGGCTATAGAAATACTTGAAATGAATTCCCGCGAGTTATTCCGATATATTGAAAACCAACTTGAAACAAACCCGGCGCTCGAGGAGGCAGGCCATTCCGCCGTGGAAACGGCGGAAGACGAGATCTGCGCCTATTTTTCCGAAGACGACGCCATGTATGAAAACGGTAGTTTTGACATGAGCGAGCAGACAACCGGCATGCACGGGGTCGAGTTTTCCCTCAGGGATCACCTTCTAATACGGCTTGAGTCGGTTTGTCCCGATAAATTGAGTTATGCAATCGGGGAATACCTGGTATACAACACGGATGACAACGGTTATCTGCAGGTGGATACGCTTGAAGTGGCCGAGCATCTGGAAGTCCCCGAAGAAATGGTGCTGAAGGTGCTTGAAAAACTGCAGTCGCTGGACCCGCCCGGCATATGCGCCAGGAACCTGCGCGAGTGCCTGCTGCTCCAGTTGTCGCAGATGGATGAACCCGACGATGAAGCCATCCTGGTTGTTGATAAATACCTGGACGCGCTGGCAAGCGACGATGCGGAGTCAGTGGCAAAGGCCACCGGCATGCCGGAGGAAAAGGTAAAAAGAATCTTTGAGAAAGTGAGAAGCCTGGAGCCCAGGCCCGGGCGCGAGTTTTACGTTAACAGGATGGAAAATCCCATTATTCCCGACATTTTTATAAAGGATAACGGCGATGGGTTGCATGTGGTTTTCAACGAGGAGGCGTTTCCCGACATTGTGATATCGGAAAGCTTTTTAGCGGACAAATCTTTATGCGGCGGCGAAAACGGCAGTTACCAGGAGCAGCTTAACAATGCGGCGTGGCTTATTAAATGCCTTGAACAAAGGGAAGATATTATTTTTAACATAGCCCGCAAATTGTGCGATTGCGAGGAAGAATTCTTCAGAAATGGGCCGAAAGCGCTGAAAACCCTTGACAAGTCTTCTTTTGCCTCTTCAATAAACATACATGAATCGATTTTTGACAAGGCCGTGAACGGCAAATACATTCAATGCAGGTGGGGGGTGTATGAATTAAGCAGTTTCTTTGGCATGGAGGGTTGAATGGTAAAAAAACAGGGCGCACTACTCGCTGTTGCAAATATAGGCTGATTTTATGAAGTATAGGTCTTGCTTTATAACCGTTTTGATATAATATAGTTTTATTGGAGGGATAATTCTGTTCTTAAGTTGCAATAATGAGTATCGTTCTATAATCATCTCAAATTATATGTTTATAAGAGTTGTTACGGGTATGTTGTTTTAAAGCCATTCGAAACAGTATCCTGTATACTGTTGCTTATTTAGTCTAAATTGATTCATGACCCTCAAACAATTCTCGGAAACAGATGAAATTAGCCTTTTCATATTTGCTTTAGTTCTTTAAAGTTGATTACTTGTCCCTTTATTTTATCAATTACGTCATCGTGAAGTTTACGCTTCTATTTTGTGTATTATGGATAGGCCAAATTGGTACTTCATCCCTTATTATAATGATTCTATTATCATACGCCTATGCCTGAAACTTCAACAAGTTTCCCAATTGTTATTTTCACGTTTATTTGCTCTGTTTTCCTGTGTTATTAATGATTGTATCTTCCCACTCACAAAAATGACATTTTAACCGATATTTTAGGAATGACTTTATAGTAAAATAATCACAATTTAGCAACTTTTTGTTGAAAAATAAAAATATTTGATGTAAAATATTGTTATATATTATACATTGGAGGGGAATGAAATGGCCAAGGAAATAGTAATAATTTGCCAGCGTATACTACGGTAGATAATTTGTTCTCCCTAATAGATACATTCAAAAGAAAAAGCAAGAGTGAAGACGAAGCTAAGGCTATTTTTGGGAAAGGTGAATCAGCATATCAGAATTCAAAATCAGCTCTGAGAGCATTCGGTTTTATAGAAAAAGATAGTCTTAATTTTACTGATGAAGGACGTGAAATTGCATTTTCTCAAGATAGTGGTAAAAAAGCTGTGATGCTTGTTTTTGGTATAATGAAAACCGAGCGTTCCGGAACTTAAAAAACCCTGCATAAAATGGAAAAACTCCATTGCGAGCACCCCAAAAAAATAATACCCTTTAAGTTGACCATACTTGAAGGGAGTAAAGAAAGGATGCTAACAATGGAGCAAGTATATCGTATCAGAAACATGAGGAAATTTGAAGGAAAAAGTTTAAGGAAAATATCTCAGCTTACCGGGCACGACTTTGAAACTGTGAAGAAGTATGTTGAGAAAGACAATTTTAATCATACTATACGCCCTAAACAGAGGCGAAAAAGCAAACTGTCTCCATATAGGAGCATTGTCACCACATGGCTTATCAAAGATAAGCAAGCACCTCATAAACAGCATCACACTGCAAAACGAGTATATGACCGGTTGAAGGAACTGTATGGAGATGAATTTGATGTCAGTGAGAGGGCAGTCAGAAAATTTGTGGCAGACATCCGTAAGGAGTTGCAAATGAATACGGATGGATTTCTTCCGCTGGAACATCCTCCGGGAGAAGCCCAGGCAGACTTTGGAGAGGCTACAGTAACGGCGGTCACATGCAGTTATTCAAAAGTGCGAACCAGGAATGCCTGCTGGAAGGGATGAAAGCAATCTTTGAACACATAGGTGGTGTTCCGACAGCCATCTGGTTTGATAACATGTCTACGGTTGTCAAGAAAATCAAGGAGTATGGGGAACGTGACTTAACCAAGGGATTTTTAAGATTTATGATGCATTATGGTTTCCGGAGCAACTTTTGTAATCCCGACAGTGGACATGAAAAAGGCTCGGTAGAAAACAAGGTCGGCTATCACCGCCGGAATATGTTTGTTCCAATTCCGGAATTTAAGGATTTAAAGGAATACAACAAAGAGCTCCTTTTAAAATGCGACAAGGATATGAATAGGATGCATTACAAGGAGTACGGGATGATCAAAGATTTATTCCAGGAAGATAAGCAAGAATTCTTCAAGCTTCCGAAAATTCCTTTTGAAGTATACCTGCATGAATTCGCTAAAGCCGACAACTATGGGAAAGTTAAATTTGACGGCAGAATTTATTCGACTTCACCTAATATGGCCAGACGACAGGTTATTGTTAAAGCTGGCGCTTATGATGTAGAAATACTTGATGAGGATTGCAATCATATCATCAAACATAGACGGCTTTACGGAGAGGAAAAGGAGTCAATGAACTGGATTCCCTATCTTGAACTTATGAGTAAAAGGCCGACCGCATTAAAATATACAGGACTATACCATCAACTACCGCAAATCCTTAAAGAATACCTGGACAAGAGCAACTATGAGGGGAAAAAGCAGGCATTAAAGTTGTTTGCTAAGATGACGGCAGCTACAGGCTTTGACACAGCAATAGAAGCATTTGAAGAAGGACTAAAACTAGGTGTAAGCGATTCAGATAGTATTTGGGCAATATATTGCCGCTTAACGACCGGAACTTTACCTGAACCGGAAGTATCCTTGCCTGATACAGTTCCGGAACTTAAGAAGTATACACCTGACATCAAGGTATATGATCAATTAATTATTCCCGGAGGTCTACAGCAATGAATGCAGATATATTGATAAAGCAGTATTGCAAGGAACTCCGGTTTGGAATGAATATTTATGAGAGTTATTCTAAAATTAGTGCAACCGATCATGCTGATTTTCTTGCTCAGCTTTTAAAGATGGAGATAGAGCATCGGGAGCTTGTCAGGAAAAACAGGAATCTAAAATCTGCGGGTTTTGACGTTATCAAAACCTTCGAAAACTATGAATTTGGGGATATTCAGATACCAAAAACTATCAGTATTGAAGAATTAAAGACCGGAACTTTTATTGATAAGCTTGAAAATCTGATTCTTTATGGACCGGTAGGGACAGGGAAAAGTCATATGGCCACGGCTATCGGAGTTGCAGCTTGCTCCAGAGGAAAGAAGGTAAAATTTTATCGTACAGCGGCGTTAGTTAACCTTTTAAGCGAAGCAAAGGCAAAAGGAGAATTACAGCGATTTATGAAACAGGTGAGGAAAACAGATCTGTTGATCTGCGACGAATGGGGATATATTCCTTTTGAAAAAGATGGCTCACAGCTTTTATTTCAGGTAATTTCAGAATGTTATGAAAAAAGGAGCGTGATAATTACAACAAACTTGGAATTTAGTAAATGGAACGGCATTTTCTATGATGAAAAACTGACAAGTGCGATTATTGACAGGTTGGTACATCACAGCCATTTGTTGGTTTTTCAAGGCCAAAGTTACAGACTAACACACTCAACCATGAAATCCCAGTAATGGGAATGGGGTGCTCGGAAAATTAAGTTCCGCACTGCTCGGATTTATACTTGCCAAAAACAGTGATGCTTAAAGTATTAAAAAAATATACTCCTTATGAAGCTTTTCTATTTAGCTTGCTAAAAAAGGATGATGTAGTTAAAACTGATATTGATGAAATAGTAAATTTCTGGGGTATAGCCAACTATGGTTCAACACAACGAAACAGAGAAGATGCTGCTAAACTATTTATGAGTATTTTAGAATTTTTAGAATTCGGGAGATTTATAAAAGGGTCAGGTGGTAGTAAAACCCGCATTGAATGGAGTGCCGATATCAAGTCAAAGATCATTGAATTGAGTAAAACAGGCCCTATCATTGTTATGTACAAAACTTACCATATACTTTTTAAATCGGCTGTGTGAGACTTTTTCTGTAAATTAACTTTCTATGATAATTTTCAATGGGGCTTGTAGGCCAGATTCTGGCTTACAAGCCCTTGGTAACAATATAGTGAAAAGCAAATGGCATGTCAA
>JBLNDI010000026.1:0-8579 GCA_050261495.1 Bacillota bacterium | reverse complement strand
ACAAGACCCAGTGTTTCGCCTTCATTGATAAAAAAGCTAACATCGTCAACTGCGTGCAGATACTCGGTTTTGCTCACTTTGAAATATTTTTTGAGGTTTTTGACTTCAATAAGTACTTTAGGCATCTGCTTCTCCTCCTATATAGCAATGGCAGGCAACCCAATGATCGACGCCGGCCTTAACCTGTTTTGGAATTTCAGTTTTGCAAATTTCGCTGCACTTTGCGCACCTGGGATGAAACGGGCAGCCGCCGGGTACATGAAGCGCGCTGGCAATGCTTCCGGGTATTATCTCCAGGGGTTTCCGCTCACCCTTAAGCTTGGGTATTGATGAAAAAAGTCCCCTCGTATAAGGATGCAGAGGATTTTTAAAGACTTCCTTTATCGTACCTATTTCTATAATTCTTCCGGCATACATGACCGCAACCCTGTTGCAAAGCTCGCCGACTATGCCCAGATTATGCGTAATCATCAGCATTGATGAATTGCGCTCGTTAATTATCTTTTTAATCAAATCCAGTATCTGCGCTTGTATGGTTACGTCCAACGCGGTTGTCGGCTCGTCTGCGATAATCAGCTTGGGATTGCAGGCCAACGCTGCCGCGATGCCTACCCTTTGGCGCATGCCTCCCGAAAACTGGTTGGGATAATCATTAACACGAATCCGGTTAATTCCGACTTCCTCCAGCAGCCGGCACGTCCTTTCCTTTATTTCTGCGGCAGACAGCTTTGTATGGCTCTTAAGGGACATGCCGATCTGTTCGCCTACAGTAAATACAGGATTCAGCGAGGTCAGCGGATTCTGAAATACCATCGATATGCCCTGCCCGCGCAGTTTCATCATCTCGGGCTCCTTGGCCTTGATAATGTCCTTTCCTTCGAACATGATGCTGCCTTTTTTTATCGTGGCATTTCTCTTCGGCAGCAGTTTTAAAATCGATAATGCCGTTGTTGTCTTGCCTGCTCCGCTTTCTCCCACAAGCCCGAGCGCTTCGCCTTTCCGGATTGTCAGGTCGACGCCGTTGAGCGCCCTGGCAACAGACTTACCAACCTTGTATTCCACGTGTAAATCAGAAATTTCAAGCAAGTTTTCCATACTATTATCCCTCTCCTTTTATATCCCTACAGTAAATGGTGAAGCCCACAGTATCTTTACTTCAGTCTGGGCAGGAGACAATTCGAACAGCTTTTCCAGCGACTTGTCCAAGTCATTGAAAAACATTATCTCAGGCGCGATGTATTTATAAATTTCCTTTTCGTCAATATTGCCGCTGTAGAATATCACATTGGCCACCTCGCAGCGCTCCTGCATGCCCCGGATCATTGCATTGCAATAATCCTCGTCCATTTGCGTAAGCAGATGCGTACCAATACCTTCGGAACATTCGGATAACCAGAATATGGTCCCGCCGGGTTTTACAAACTCGACCGACGGCAGCAATCCTTTTATCGACTGGAAGCAATCAACATCCAGCGGGTTGGAGCAGGCAACAACCACATCGGCCTTTTCTTCGACCGGTATGCAATAGAGCTTCTTTGCGATCCCCATACCTTTTCTATGGGCTTCAATGGGGTCTCCTGCCACCATGTCCACCAGCACTCCGTCATGGTCTATGAAACCCGACACGTTAAAGGCATAATTGACCATGCGCGCGGCTTCTTCCATATCCTTGCGCATTGGCCGGATTTCATCGCCTTTAAAAGTACACCGTTGATCTATTCGCGTGTGATTATACTTTATAGTGTCAAATGCCGCGATACCGGGGAGCAAAAGCTTGGCGCCGCCGCCGTACTGCACCGATCCGTGGGGTGCTATCCCGCCTACGCCAATAATCAGGTCGCATTCCGCAATCCGTGAATTGATACGCACGGGTGTGCCTTGCGTTGTTGTCCCGATATAGGTTAATTTGTCATCGTCAAATAAATTATGCTCGATTATATTAACCTTCTTCATTGCGTCCGCGCTGATTTTTTTTGCAATATCTTCCCTGGTAGTCGCCCTGTGTGTTGCCGAAGCGCCGATCAGCCAGATGTTTTCCTGCTTGATTCCGGCTTTCAGCAGTTCCTCCAGGACTATGTCAAATGCATCAACCAGCGGCGTAAACCTGGTATGGTCCTCTAAAATAATTCCAACCTTCTTTGCTTCCTTTGCAAGCTGGAACAGAGTCGGAGACCCGGTCGGATGCATGATAACATCCCTAATATCCTCCACAGTCATTTCTTTTCCCGTATTCCGGATGGTTTCAACCGACCAGTCGGACGGAAACCGGAGGTTTATATAGTTAACGGGTCCTTTCCCATATGCGGCGGGATAATTTACATAAGTCATCGGATCACCTCGGATACCAGCCTGGCAATATTCTCACCCAGTATTTTGCGTTTTGAGCTTTCGGGAATTTCGGCGCTTGTAATTTTGGCAATATTGTAGCCAATCGCGAGCAGCGGCACATCGGAGCCCCAAATGATACGTTCGTCTCCGATTGCCTCTACCGCCGCTTCCACCATGCCCAAATCCATGCCGGAACTGGTTGTATCCAGTATTAAATTGGGCCTGCGCTTTGCGACGGCCAGCGCCGTATGCCACTGACCATGCGCAATTTGGGTGGAACCCATATGGGCCTCGATCAGGCGCAGCTCAGGAAACCTTTCGCACACCAGGTCGCATTGCTCCGGCGTAGAATGAGCCAATACAGGAATACGGTGCTTTGACGCAAACTCATACACCGGGTTCATATATTCATCCGTAATGGAGATATAGGATTCATAGCTTCCTATACCCATGGTGTGACTGTAAATTTTAATGCCGTGAAATCCGTATTCAAAAAAGCATTTCTTCAAATGATTCATCAGTCTGTCGCCATGCCGCGGCGTTGTTACGGTTGCATATGCAAGCACCCGGTCCGGATACTTTCTGAGTCCCTCCAGGATTTGCCTGTCGCCGGTCTCAAAATCGTAATACAAGGACGTTGTGGATGTGCAGAATATTTTTTCAATATTATGACGGTCTGCCATTTCCAACGCGATTTCAAAATTATTCTCCAATGATTCCCTGTTTAATATCATCTTCCCAATGTGAACATGAGCATCAATAATCATAGCCCGACCACTCCTTCCGATTGATTAAACTTCCAACAGCGCTTTTGCATTTTCGCCAAGTATCATTGCTTTTTCTTTCTCGCTGATTATTGCCTCTGTGACCTTGACCGTACCGCAAGCCGGTATCTGAAGAGGCGCGCAAGTGCCGCCGATCAGGCGGTTTGCGCCCAAACGCGCCGTAAGCATTTCAATCCCGTTCATCATGGTAATGGCCGAAGTGCCGATATAAACGTCCTTGTTTGCCTCTGCCGCATCGACGGCAGTGGAATATTCACTGTAGTTCACGCAGTCAATAACGATGGGAATATCGCGGTATTTTACGGCAAACGCGTACATGTCCGCATTGGGCTGCACATTAAAGTACCAGTTCATGAAAAGCCTGTACGGAACGCTTACAACATATCCCAATTCCTTTGCATATGCCATCATTTCATCCAATTTTTCGTTTCTTGCAGGCATTAACCCATAGCCGTGGTTATAAGGGAACAATTTAAGCACCTTGGCTCCTTTTTCCCTGTATTCCTTCATCAACGCCTTATAATCGCCGGGCATATACGGGCTGACAGTCACCGCAGGAATCAGCCTGTCGGAATGCCTGGCAACAGCTTCAAATGTTTCCGAGTTTCCTGCTTCAATATCATCGAAAATTGCGCGAAGAGAAAGAACCACCGCACGCTGTATTCCATCCCGGTCCATCAATCTTACTATTCCGTCCCCGGAAACGTCAGCGTACTTATTAGACCAATATGGAAAAACTCCTATATACGCGTTAAAATCAATCATCATAAATAATGAACCTTCTTTCGTCATCTCATTATAATTGGCCATATAAACAAATCACGCCGATAAGCCTAATATTTTAATATTTGCCGTTAATTGCGCATTTTCGGGTCAAGCGCATCCCTTAACCCGTCACCGAGGAAGTTAAATCCCAAAACGGCAATCATTAATGCCATACCCGGTATGACAACAACCCACGGAGCAATCGTGATATATGACCTGCCGTCGGAAATCATAACACCCCATGACGGCGTTGGCGGCGGAACACCGAGACCCAGGAAACTGAGGCCCGCTTCCATCAGGATCATAAAGCCGAGCTGCTGGCTTACCAGTATGAGCAGAGGAGTCAATATATTAGGGAAAATCTGGCGAAACATTATCCACAGGTCAGACGCGCCCAGGGCCTTGGATGCCGATATGAATTCCATGCTCTTGATTATGAGCACATTTGATCTGACAACCCTGGCATATTGCATCCATGACGTAATAATCAGCACCAGGATCAGGTTGTTCAAATCCGTTCCCAGTACCGCCACTACTGCAACGGCCAGCATCATGCTGGGAATTGATAACTGGATGTCGCCGAACCGCATGATCAGGTTGTCGATAAAACCGCCGTAATACGCTGAAACAATGCCCAGCATGACGCCAATTACAGATGATATGGCTACGGCGGTAAACGCAACTCTGAACGAGATCCTGCTTCCGATCAAAAGCCTTGTTAAAATATCCTGGCCCATCGCATCCGTTCCCAGTATGTGGCCCGACCAGCCATTTGCAAATCCTTCCGGTTTCATCAATCTCTTGGTCAGATCGGCTTTTTCCGGATCATGCACGATTATATATGGAGAAATAAATGACAATATAAGCAACACCAGGATTATTATTCCGCCGATAACAAAAAACTTGCTTGAAAGCAGGCGGAGTGCCAACTCCTTGAAATGATTCCTCTTTTTCATGACGCACCCCCGTTCTCAAAAATAATTAACCTTCAAGCCTGATTCGCGGATCAATAAATGTGTATATAATGTCCACTAACAGGTTTACCATTACAAACAACGCTGAAATAACAATCATTAAAGATTGAACCAAAGGAAAGTCCCTGTTATTGATAGCCTGCAAGCAAAGCATGCCGATCCCGGGCAGATTGAACACCTGCTCGGTTACTATCGCGCCCCCGAGGAATGTTCCGATCTGGATTCCTACAATGGTTATTACGGGAATCAGCACGTTCTTAAGCGCATATTTGAAAAGCACCTTCCCCCTGGAAACTCCCCTTGCATATATGGCTGTAATATAATCTTCCTGCATGACGTCGATCATGCCCGCCCTTATCATGCGCGTTACCAGCGCCGCCATGGGCGTTCCCAGTGTAATCGCGGGAAGAATCATATGCGACAGGCCTCCGGGTCCCATGGAGGGAAGCCACTTCAGCCAAACTGAAAAACACAGTATCAGCACTATGCCTATCCAAACCGGCGACATTGACTGCCCCAGGAGGGCAAACGTCATCGCTCCGAAATCTATTGCCGATCCTCGCTTTATACCGCCCAGGACTCCAAGCGGAATACTGATGCTGATCGATACCAGCACCGCAAGCAATGTCAGTTTTACCGTAAGCGGCAGCCGCTCTCCTATCAACTGGGCATTCTGCTTGTTAAACGAATATGAAGTCCCAAGATCTCCCCGCAGGAGATCGCCGAGATAGTCCAGGTATTGTTCCACAAGGGGCCTGTCCAATCCCATTTCAATCTCTTTTGCCCTTACCTGCTCATCGGTGGCGCCTTGCGGCAGCAATATCCGCGCAGGACTGCCCGGAGCAAGGTGAAGAATTGTAAAAACTATAATGGATACACCAAGCAAAATTATTACCGTATATCCCAAGCGTTTTAAAATATATCGCAACATCTTATTCAACTCCTTGTTGCAATTATGTCACTCGCACTGCGTATGCACAAATAATACGGAGTTGCCCCGGTCATTTCCCTCAAACAAGTCAAAGGGGGGCGGGGAATATACCCCCGCCGTCCCTGTTGTACAAGCAATCTCATTCAATAGTCGCATGTGAGAAGTCGATAATCTTGTCTTTGTAAATAATATCTCCTGTAACATTTTTCTTCTTTGCCACCGTATTCTGTATGGAGTACAGGAACAAGTGCGGAGCGTACTCATCCATCATGATCTGGAATATTTCTCTCATCTTTGCATCGCGGGCTTTCGGATCAGTCTCGCCGTAAACATCCAGGATCATGGAATTGAGCTTTTCATTCTTGTAACCGCTCTTCATGGTATCCTGAACAATACGCTGGTTCAGGTAAAGGATGGGGTCGCCGCCAACGTGTGAGCAACCGGTGTAGTATATGTCATAATCTCCTCCTGCACGGCGGTCCGTGAAGGTAGCGCCGTCGAGCAGTTCGATTTTAACTTTGACACCGATCTCATTCCAGCAGCTGGCTATATACTGCATTACCTCGCTGGTACGCGCGTACCACGTCGTAGGTCCGACAAAGGACAGCTCCCTGCCGTCGTAAGCTGAAGCCTGTACCAGGGCTTTTGCCTCTTCTATATTCTGCTCCGGTACTTTCGCGTCCGGATTGTACCCTACAACGCCTTCGCCGACTATCCATCTTGCGGCTGCTCCGCCGCCGAGAATTTTATCAACAATTGCCTGCCTGTCTATCGCAAGACTAAGTGCTTTTCTGAAATTAATGTCGTCAAAGGGTTTAGTATCGCACTTGAGTCCGAGATATATGGCATCCCACGTGTTAACCGGTATAATTTCGGTATCCCCTAATTCCTCGATTATAGCGACCTGGTCGCCGGGTACGTTGTCGACCCAGTAAAGGTCGCCGGCAAGGAATGCCGAAACACGCGTATTGTCGTCGCTGATGGTATGGTATTCAATGATGTCTGCCTTACCGGGTTCTCCCCAGTAATTTTCGTTTTTCTCAAAAACAATCAATGAACCCTGCGTCCACGATTTAAATTTGTACGGACCTGAACCTATAGGCGCGGTGAAGAATTTCTCAAGTCCCATTTCTGCAATAGTATCCTTGGGCAGTATGGAAAGCTCGGAAATAATGGAAAGAAATGCGCCGTTCGGCTGTGTAAAGTTGACCGTGCAATGGTACTCATCCTGAACATCGACATTTTTAAGGTAAGTCCAGTTCGGAGCCTGACGCAAATTCTTCTCGTTTACAAACCTTTCAATAGTATACTGGACATCGTAAGCATCAAGGGGTTCGCCATTTGTAAAGGTTACGCCCTCGCGAAGCGTGAACGACCATGAAAGACCGTCCTCTGAGCAAGACCATTCTGTGGCCAGGTGCGGGGAATAGGTGCCATCGTTGTTGCGTCTAATCAGTTGATCGTAAAGTAAACGACCGATGGACCAGTTTACCAGGTTGAAGTGATTGTTCATGTCCCAATAAGAAACGTCTTCCGGGCGACCAACTTTAAGAATGATGGGTCCTTTGCTGGTTTCAGAACTCTTGTCCGACTGTTTCTCGGAAGGAGAAGCGTCAACTTTGCCCGATGAGCTGGCTTCTTTTTCCGCGGCGGGTTTTTCGGCCCCTCCACAGCCCGATAATGCTGTAAGTACGATCATTGCTGCCATGAATACACAAAATAGTTTTACGGCTTTTCTCATATCGATACTCCTTTCCCCCATTTAATAATTCTTTTTTTTAAAGGCAGTACATTAAAGTACGCCATATTTTGCATATACATCAGTAGCGCTCATTCCTGACTTCAGTTCCTTGCGGACTACATCCTCCATCGATATCTTTTGCAAAGCCCTGTCGATGACTTCATCCACAATTGCCTCGGGAATAACTGCAATACCGTCGCGATCGGCATAGATTACATCTCCGGGTTTGACCAAAACGCCGCCGCATACTATTGGTACATTATAAGCTATAACATCCATTCTGCCCTTGGAATCCAACGGATTGACACCCTTGCAGAATAGCGGGAATCCCATGCGCTCGATAAAAGCAGTATCCCTTGTGCAGCCGTCAATAACCGCGCCAACGGCGTTCCGAACCATGCACCTGGTCGCCATCAGCTCGCCAAAGAACGCCGAACCCATGGATCCTTGCGTTGTAGCAACCATTATATCGCCCTTTTCAAGGAGATCCAGCGCGGCAAGCTCGTTCTTGTAAGGCTCGGCAGGGATTTCATACACTTCGCAAGCCAACATGGTGAAAGCCTTGCCCATAATCTTATTATTGTTCACAACCAAAGGCCTTATTGTGTAATCCATGCCTTGATTCCTATAACCCATATCATCCAGGATGTCCACAATACAAGGCGTATACAGTTTATCTTTGATGTCGTTGTAATTGTGCTTTTTCATTTTTTACCTCCTGTAGAACATTTTGATACTCCATTTCACAACATGCTTAACGTAAAGACTGCATCACCTCGCCTTCGCTTTTTTCGAATGAATACGCATCCCTCCCATCATGATTTGTGAAAATTCCGTCCTTTCTTCCAAAACTATTGTCCGGCAAACATTGTCCCGCCGCTGAGCGCTTGCCTGGCTAGACTTCTATATATTTCAAACGCGCCTCTGCCGCTGGGCTTTACATATTGATGCAAATCCTTGCGAAGCCGCAGCAATGTATCGCCGTCTAAAACATTTCCACTATCATCATTTCCTTCCACAAGATCAATCCTGCGTTCGGGTATATTGACTTCAAC
>JBLNDI010000025.1:0-10636 GCA_050261495.1 Bacillota bacterium | reverse complement strand
ATGCCAGTCTGCCATTATCGTGTTATATGAAAAGGGGAGAGGAAACTTGAAAATTGCCAACCTGAACCGCTGTTTCGGCTGCGGTAAGGATAATCCCATCGGATTGCGCCTGGAAATAACGTACGTGAATGATAAAACGCATATCGAATTTATTGTTGGACCCGAGTATTGCGGTTATCCGGGAATCATGCACGGAGGAGCTATCGCAACCCTTATGGACGAGGTCATGTTTCATACAATTGCAAGGCTTGGCATTCAAGCCGTCACCGCAAGCATGACCATCGATTTTAAGAATCCTGCCCTTGAAGGGCGTCATCTTGCAGCCGAAGCCTGGGTGAAAAACCGTGACGGTAAAGGTAAAAAAATCGAAGTTGAAGCAATTATAACCGATAGCGGAACGGGCAAGGTTATAGCCGAAGGCAGAGGCAAGTTTGTGGAAATTGATTTCAAAAAGCTAATCGAGGACAAGTAAGCGGAATTTATCGGGACCTGCCAGGCAAAGGCTGCCGTTCCGGGCCAGGCTCAAGCGAGGTTCAGGCTTGGCCCGGGACGGCAGTCTTTCTTTTCTTGTCTTAATAATTTGCTATTCGTACTAGTCCGCAGGGAATAAAAATAAATATATACAGAAATTAATAATTTAGTCCAGAGAAAAAAGCCGCGCAATCCTATATGATATGAGACAGACAGTATGCTTGGAAACAAGAATACTGAATAATGGTTTCATTCAAGGAGGTTTTCTTATGAAAAGACTCTTGTCTATTGTGCTGGCCGTCGTGATGCTGGCATCGATTGCCTTACTGGCAACCGGCTGTTCAAAACAGGCTGGCGGAGGCAAACCTCTTATAGGGGTTGCTATGCCCACAAAATCGCTGCAGCGGTGGAATCAAGATGGCGACAACATGAAAAAACAGCTGGAGGAGGCAGGCTACAGGGTTGACCTTCAATACGCGGAGAACTCGGTTGAAAAGCAGGTTTCCCAAATTGAGAACATGATTACAAAGGGAGCGGCAGTATTGGTTATCGCTTCAATTGACGGTGAGTCTTTGAAGGGTGTTCTTGAACAAGCCGCTAAAGAAAAAATCAAGGTCATTGCTTACGACCGACTCATCAGGGGAACGCCTTATGTTGACTATTATGCAACCTTTGACAACTACAAGGTCGGCGTTATCCAGGGAGAATACATTATTAAGGCTCTCAAACTGGACCAGGGCGAAAAAGGCCCCTTCACGATGGAGGTATTCGGCGGGTCACCCGACGACAACAACGCATATTTCTTCAACGGCGGGGCAATGGACACGTTGAAGCCTTACATAGACAGCGGCGTTCTTGTAATCAAATCCGGCCAGACCGAAATGGCCCAGATTGCCATTCCCGAATGGAAATCCGAGGGCGCCCAGGCGAGAATGGACAACCTCTTAACCGCCTATTATTCCGATGAAAATATTGATGTCGTTCTTTCACCGAATGACAGCCTTGCACAGGGTATTGTCGCTTCGCTGAAGGCTGCGGGTTACGGTACGCCCAACAAGCCGTATCCGATCCTGACAGGCCAGGATTGCGACATAACCAATGTCAAGCAGTTGATCGCCGGCGAGCAGTCGATGTCCGTATTTAAAGACACGAGGACACTGGCGAAAAAAGTGGTTGAAATGATCGAAGCAATTATGAAAGGCGAAGAACCGCCGATAAACGACACCAAGACCTATGACAACGGCGTGAAGGTAGTTCCGTCCTACCTGTGTGAACCGGTGTTTGCGGATGTCAACAATTACAAGGAATTGCTGATTGATTCCGGATACTACACTGAAGATCAGCTGAAATAAGAATCAATTGTCTTTACCTCATACTGTAATGGAGTGATAAACTCCATTACAGTATCTTCTTACTTTAACCGGGCAATATCATGGTTTGTTACAACGGCCTGTTATCCTGGCTTGTTTTGAGGAGATGATTATGTCGGAATATATTCTTGATATGAAAAACATTACCAAAACGTTCCCGGGAGTAAAAGCGCTGGATAATGTAAACCTGAAAGTCGTAAAGGGAGAAATACACGCCCTGGTAGGCGAAAACGGCGCCGGCAAATCCACCCTTATGAACGTGCTGAGCGGTATTTACCCGTACGGCACGTATTCGGGAGACGTATATTTTGAAGGGAATTTATGCAAGTTTAAAAGCATCCGTGACAGCGAAAAAGCCGGGATTGCCATAATACACCAGGAACTGGCGCTGAATCCTTACATGACGATAGCCGAGAACATATTTCTCGGAAACGAACGCGCTAAAAACGGAATAATGAATTGGGACGTTACCAACCAGGAAGCGAAGAAACTGATTGCAAGGGTAGGCTTGAGGGAAAAGCACGATACGCTGGTCAAGGATATCGGCGTGGGGAAACAGCAGCTTGTTGAAATTGCCAAGGCCCTTTCCAAGGAAGTGAGGCTGCTGATCCTGGATGAGCCTACAGCGGCTTTGAACGATGAGGACTCGAACAAATTGCTGAACCTGCTGCTTGAGCTTAACGGGGAACACGGCCTTACCTGCATTATTATCTCACATAAAATTCATGAGGTTACGAGGATAGCCGATAAAATTACCGTTATCCGGGACGGAGCCGTGATTGAAACGCTGGAAAAGGGCGCGGATGATATTTCCGAGAACCGTATTATAAGGGGAATGGTAGGCAGGGAGCTTGTGGACCGCTTCCCGAAGAGAACTCCCAATATAGGTGAAATCGGGTTTGAAGTGAGAGACTGGGTGGTATACGACCCGCTTGATGAAGACAGGATACGTATCAACCGTGTCAGTTTCAATGTAAGAAAAGGTGAGGTCGTAGGTATTGCAGGACTTATGGGAGCCGGCAGGACTGAGCTTTTCATGAGCCTTTTCGGCAGGGCCTACGGCAAAAAGATAAGCGGAACCATACTTAAAGACGGAAAGGAATTAATCCTCAAGAGCGTCAGCGACGCAATCCGGAACGGGTTGGCTTATGTGACCGAAGACAGAAAAACGGCGGGATTGATACTGATAGACGACATCAGGAGGAATATAACGCTGGCAAGGCTTGACAAGGTAAGCAAAAACAATATCATAAACGAAGATATTGAAATCCGGTCCGCCGAAGAATACAGGAAAAGACTTAATATCAAATCGTCCGGGGTTTTTCAGATAGCGGGCAATTTGTCAGGAGGGAACCAGCAGAAAGTTGTTTTAAGCAGGTGGATCTTCTCGGAGCCGGATGTTCTGTTCCTGGACGAGCCGACCAGGGGAATCGACGTAGGCGCAAAATATGAAATATACACGATTATCAACAGGCTTGCGTCAGAGGGAAAGTGCATCGTTCTGATTTCTTCCGAGCTGCCGGAGATACTCGGGATTTGTGACAGGATATACATAATGAACGAGGGCAGGATTGTCGGAGAAATGGATAGAAGTGAGGCTAGCCAGGAAAGCATAATGAAATGCATTCTTCAGACAACCGCAAATTAGGAAGGATGGGAAAGGTTTCGATATGGAAAAGATCAGGGATGTTTTAAGACATAATATGAGGCAATACGCGATGCTTGTCGCGCTGCTGCTGATTGCGCTGGCTTTCCAGGTTTTGACCGGGGGAATACTGCTCAAGCCTATCAACGTATCCAGGCTTATACTTCAGAACAGCTATATCCTGGTGCTTGCAGTCGGTATGGTGCTGTGCATTCTGACCGGCGGAAACATAGACCTGTCGGTTGGCTCGATTGTCGCCATGGTCAGCGCTTCGTCCGCGTTATTCAGCGTAACGATGGGATTGCCCGTTACGCTTTCGATATTTCTTGGGCTGCTGCTTGGTTTGTTGGCAGGAATGTGGCAGGGCTTCTGGATCGCATACGTAAGAATTCCGCCCTTCATAACGACCCTTGCGGGAATGTTGATTTTCAGGGGCATAAACAATATCATACTGAACGGTCAGACGATACTTTTGCCGCAGCTTTACATAACGATTGCATCGGACATTATTCCGGATATATTCGGAAGCGACTATACAATACATACGACAACGGTTATTGTCGGAGCCGTATGTTCCGCCGCTTATGCTATTATGGAGCTTATAACCAGGGCCGGCAAGGTCAGGATGGGTTTCGACGTAAGCCCGAAAACGATGTTTCTGGCTAAACTCCTGGCCATCGTTGTCGTCATCAACTTATTTGCATACTGGCTGGCATTGGCAAACGGCCTGCCCTACGTTGTCATACTGCTGATCGCGTTAATTGTCATATATTCCTTTATTACTAATAAAACGGTCGCTGGCAGGCATATATACGCGCTGGGCGGCAATCAGAAAGCGGCGGAGCTTTCCGGGATAAAAACCAAGAAGGTGCTCTTCTGGGTCTATACCAATATGGGCTTTCTGTCAGCTATTGCAGGCATTATTTTTGCAGGACGTTTGAATTCGTCAACGCCTACCGCGGGTGACGGTTTTGAACTGGATGCTATTGCCGCATGCTTTATCGGCGGAGCATCCGCGACAGGCGGGGTCGGTACGATTATCGGCGCGATAATCGGGGGTTTCATAATGGGAATAATGAATAACGGCATGTCCATCATGGGGGTAAGCACATTCTGGCAGTCCGTTATCAAGGGGTTGGTTTTGCTTGTTGCCGTCGCTTTTGACGTGTACTCGAAATCCAAGGCCAGGACCAGTTGAAACTCGTTCAAAAAAATTATAAGCCGTGTATGCATTGTAATTTGCCAAAGCAAAGGACTCTATGGTTCTTTGCTTTTTTACGGTTAAAAAAATGCTATACGGAATTTAAGTTTGTTAGGTTATAATTGGAGTAATAGTTTTGATCTAAAAAACAGCAAAAGGGGGACCGGAAAAGTGAACAGCGCCGAAAAGAAACTGTTCATGCTGTTTGGCATTAAAAGAATCAGCCTGCTGTTTAGAGGATTGATGCTTTTGCTGTTTTTGGTCCTTGCTGTTGCATTTGCCGTTTCTATGACATATTCAATGGTCCTGGAGGAAGATTTCTATAAAATCAGGAAAGCCGACGGGTCAGGGAAAGAATATGAAAAAAACTTACTCGTGGTAATGTACCAGACCTCCGACGATTTTATGCAGAAATTCCGGCAGGGAATATACAAGTATGCGGAAGAAAAACATATCCTTATCGATTTTGTCAACGTCGAAGATATCAACGAGGCCATTGACAGCATCAATACCGCGGTTGCCGCAAAGGTCGACGGCATTATCGCGCAGGGAATATACGACGCCGAGTATATCAAGGCCATCAACAAGGCGATTGAAAAAGGCATAACCGTAGAATTTGCATATACCGATGCGATGGACGCGAACAGGGTGTGTTTTGTCGGGTTTAACGCCTATGATTACGGGAAAAAAGCGGCGCGCTGCGCAATTCATCAGCTTCCGGGGATGGAGGGGAATATAGCCCTTATGCTGCAAAGTTTTGCCGGCGATGAGAAGGATATAACCAGCAGCTTGTTTATTGAAGGCTTTAAATCAATAACGGACAAGTATCCCAAGGTTAAGCTGGTGGATATCCTGAGAACCAGCTATGACCTTTTCAGCGCGGAAGATATGACTTACGAAATTTTAAGCAGGCACCCGGATATCGACGCGATTGTCTGCACCAGTGAGAAGGACGTCTTTGGAGCGGCGCAGGTTGTTATTGATCTGAACCGTGTCGGAAATATCAAGCTGATCGGCGCGGGAGTATCAAAAGATATCACCAGGTATATCAGGCTGGGAGTTATTGCTGCTTCGTTTGACATGAATCCTGAGCTTATGAGCGAAAAATGCATTGAAATAATGGCCGGCGACAAGGTGAGCAGCGATTACGTTGAAATACCCATTGAAATCGTAACTGCCAACAATGTCGCTGATTATGCAAAATAGCGGGTGAAGTTATGAAACATATGCCTAGGTTTTCGCTTAATACCATAAGAAAAAGGATGCTGTTTTATTTCCTTATGTCCATTATCCTGGTCAGCTCGGTAAGCGTTTATTTATCGATTAATTCCAACTCTTTTTTCAGAAAGATAGATTCAATGTTTTCGGCAAGCATATTGCTTGAAGACATGAAAAACTACCTTGCCGAATCCGAAAAGAACCTTGCTTTATATATCCAGACCAAGGACTCCGACAGCAAAAACCATTACCAGCTGTACGCCGATCTTCTCAATGAGAGTATGACAGAACTGAAAGGCACGTTTCTGGTTTCCGACTACTATAACGTGGACAAGCTTGCCAATTTGATAGAAACTTTCACGGAAAACGCCGAGGAAGCGATTGGCGCCAAGCAGGGCCGTGACGCAAACGCGATGAGGGAAAACTACAATTACGTGCACCAGACAAGCAAATATATCATGGAGGAAATACAACAACTGAACCTTAAGCAGCTGGAACGGAATACCGAGTATTATTCCGCCCTGTCAAGGAACAACATTATCGTCGGCAGGGCCAACCTTGTCATGATAATAGATATAATCGTGCTGTCGTGCATAATTATCCTGTACATTACATATAAGATGACAGACCCGATAGTGAAGCTTTCCCATTCCGCGGAAGAAATTTCAAAAGGGAATTTCGACGTGGATGAGGTGACAGTCACCAGCGAGGATGAAATAAAAGTAATGGCCGAAGCCTTTAACAAGATGAAATCCAGCGTAAGAAACTATATCAAGGAACTTCAAAACAAGTCTGAAATCGAGTCAAGGCTGATGGAAAAAGAAATGCAAAACCTGAAAATGCAGACGCTGCTAAACGATGCTCAATTGCAGTCGCTGCAGTCCCAGATTAATCCCCACTTCCTGTTTAACACGCTGAATGCCGGCGTCCAGCTCGCGATGATGGAAGACGCCGACAAAACGTCGATTTTTCTTGAAAACCTGGCGGCGCTGTTCCGGTATAATGTCAGGCGCCTTGACACCGCGGTAACGCTGAATGATGAAATAAACAGCGTGCGAGCGTATATCGACTTGATGAAGGTCAGGTTCGGGGACATGATACTATTCAGCGTCGAAATCGACGATGAGGAACTTTTGCAGGTATCGATGCCCCCCCTTATCCTGCAGCCGATCGTTGAAAACTCCTGTATACACGGCGTGGGAGAAAAGGAAGGCGTCGGTAGTGTATCAATCCATGTTTTTCGCGATAAAAGCGAAGGAATTATCGAGGTCGCGGATGATGGGGCGGGAATGGACCCCGGGCTTGTTGAAAATATCTTTAGAAAGGCATCAGGCAGCGATATGCTGCCCGGAAAACCCAAAAAAGGCCATACGACGGGCATAGGCATAAATAATGTCATCCAGAGGCTCCGGCTTTATTTTAAAAGGGAAGATGTTATAAGCATCTACAGCGTGAAGGGAGAAGGCACAAAGGTTGTAATCAGGATTCCGGCGGTCGGGGAGGGGAAAGTATGTACAAGCTTATGATAGTGGATGATGAGCAGATAGTGCTTGACGCCGTGACCCATATTGTTAATAAAATTATAAAAAATGTCAGGATAACGTCATGTGCGAGAAACGGCCGTGAAGCCATTGAAAAAGCCAGGGAAGACCACCCTGACATAATCCTGATGGACATTCGCATGCCGGGTATCAACGGGATAGACGCGATTTCGGAAATAAGGCGTTTTTCGCCGGATACCAGGTTTGCGATTATTTCGGCTTACGAGCAGTTTGAATTTGCAAAACAGGCAATGGAGCTCGGAGTGGAGCATTATATCCTGAAGCCTATCAACAGGGGCGTTTTGGTTGATACCATCCTAAAAATGGTCGACCAGGTGCGTATAAGTAATGAAAAGAAAAAAAAGGAACTGGAAACCGTCGAGAAGCTGGAAAAACTGATGCCATACCTCGAGCAGGGATTTATCTGCTCGGTTTTGCTGAATACGGTACATGATGAGGAATTAACCAAGTACATGGAGATTTTTAACATGGACAATCCCAGCGGCTACATAATGATCGTCCAGTTTGGCGGCGGCGGGAAAGCGGAAGGGGTGGCCGGCCAGATCGGCTCTTCAATCATGGGCCATGAAAACTACCCATATGTCAGGGATGTTTTTAAACTGAGCTGCAAGTGCATCGTCGGGCCGATCCTTATCGACAAGATTGTTGTATATGTTTGCTGCGAGGACTTCAGGGACGAATATGAATTCAGGCTGCAAACCATTAAATTGGCCGATGATATGCTGAAAAGCATCAAAAAGAGAATAAAGACGGAGTGCTTTATAGGGATAGGAGGGTATAAAAGCGCCAGGGAGATCGTATATTCGTATAATGAAGCGGTTAATGCCCTCTGGAACAACCGCGGCGAACCAATATCCCATATTCTTGACATATGCGGCGAACAACCGCGGCACATATATGACGTGCGGGCAGCCGACAATATAATCGCCAAAATTGAGATGGGGGACGAAGAAGGGGCGGTGGCCGCTTTTATAAAAACTGTTGACAGGATTGACAGTATTTCCGACATCAGTTATGAATCAAAGAAAAGCGTCCTTATAGAATACATGGTGGCTATACACAGGAAAGCCATGGAAGCGGGAATAAGCGAGGATTCCTGCCTGAAATACGGCGATTACATCCGGGAAATGCTTTCGGCGGACAATATCTGCAGCCTGGTTTCGTGGTGCATAAGCCGGATTAAATATATCACGAGAAGAAGCCGGGACGAGAAATCGGAAAAAGGCAACAGTATTGTCAGCAGGGCGAAGAAATTCATACGTGATAATTTTCAAAAGGAGATTACGCTGGAGGAACTTTCAAAAGAACTCAACATCAGTCCCCAGTATTTCAGCAGGCTGTTCAAGGAGGAAACGGGCTATAATTTCATTGAATACCTGACATTTGTACGGATTGAACACAGCAAGCGCTTAATGAGCTCTACAGGCATGACAATAAAGGAAATATGCTACAGCGTCGGGTATGGAGATCCCAATTATTTCAGCAGGCTGTTCAAGAAAAATACGGGGATGTCTCCTACTTCCTATGCAAGGGTGTCGGGTAAGAAAACAGGCGGCGAAACCGTTGACTGATAACTGAAAAATATGGAAAAATAGTACATGATGTGGTCCATAGCGCAAAAGGGGGTCAAGAAATGATGAAAAGGGTTCCAAGGTCATTTCTTCTGCTTGCGATTTTGATATTCATGCTTGTTACTTGCGCCTGCAAAGGAAATAAAACCGTGAGCGCAAATGAAGAGGATAAAATAGTTATTGGCTTGGTTATTGACGGCCTGGTAATTGAGAGGTGGCAGAAAGACAGGGATATATTCGTGTCGAAAGCCAAGGAGCTGGGAGCCGAAGTTATTGTTAAAAACGCGAACGAGGATTCGGACAGGCAGGTCGAGCAGATTTATTCGATTATTGAAGAAGGAATCGACGTCCTGGCTGTCATTCCGTATGATATGCACGGGCTCTCCCAGTGCATCAGGGCGGCAAAGCGAAAAGGCATCAAGGTGATTTCATATGACAGGCTGATAATGGATTGCGAACTGGATGTGTACATAGGTTTTGACAGCGTGAAAGTCGGGCGGCTTATGGCAGGAGCATTATACGAAAAGGTGCCGGAAGGCAATTATATTATCATAAACGGCTCTCCGAAAGACAATAACAGCTACATGTTCAACCGCGGATTCAAGCTGGCTTTGCAGAAAGGCCTGGATAGCGGGCGCATCAACATAGTTGATGAAGTCTGGGCCGAGGACTGGAGGGAAGAGGAAGCGTACAATACGGTTAATAAGGCCATAAGCGAGGGAAAGAAAATCGACGCCGTCATCGGCGGAAACGACTGCCTGGCCGAGGGCGCGATCAAAGCCCTTTCCGAAAACCGGCTTGCGGACGAAGTAAAGGTTGTAGGCCATGATGCCGAGTTGTCGGCATGTCAGCGGATTGTAGAGGGGATACAGGTAGCCACGGTATACAAACCGATAAAGGTCCTTGCCGAGGGCGCGGCCGAGCTGGCCGTAAATATGGCAAAAGGTTATGAAATCGAGTATACGCATACAATAGACAATGGAAAAATGAAGGTTCCTTTCATCCAGTACCAGCCTATTCTTGTGACCAAAGAAAACATGGTGGATACGGTTATAAAGGACGGGTTTCACACCATGGAGGAAATTTACCGGAATGTGCCGAAAAGCCAATGGCCGGAAAAGTAATAAATGAGCCTCCGGCAGGGTATATTAATCCCGGAAGTCATAATTACCCGCGTATGCGTCAGGAGTGCTGATTTGCAATAATGGACAAAAACGGGGAATATAAAAAAACGCATGTTGAGAAGAAAGCAGATTATACGGCCGTTGCCATCGCCTTTATCAGGTACGCGACGTATATTGTAATTTTCTTCGGCTTGCTATGGTTTATCATCAGGTACATCCTGCCGTTTTTCAGGTAAACCGGCGCTGCTGCTCCATTTGTACGGGCCGGTTATGCTTGGTTTATTTGTTTTTTTCATGGCGTTTCACTTCAACAAGAAGCCATGCCACCTGCTGCCGGGGCTATTGCTAATATATCACGGAGTAAAATAATCGTAGGAAAAAAGTAAAAGAGACCAATCTTCTTTGGTAGAATAAAGTTGACAAAACCAAAAACCAAGGAAGGAGAGGTCTCTTTGAATAACATTATACAGCAAG
>JBLNDI010000024.1:0-38952 GCA_050261495.1 Bacillota bacterium | reverse complement strand
GCTATTTTATGTCAACTTCTCCTGGGTGGTCTTATTGCTATGCACTTTTTTCAAATCAGGAACTTCAAAAAATTCTTCATATCTTTTCTAAAAAGCTCTTGACTTTTATTAGCTGGTCTTTTATTTTTTATACTTCTCTTCCCTTTTAGTAAAGCGGGTATATGTTAACTTTATCATCAGGTTATTGCATGGACAATGAACGATTTTTACACATGTCGGTATTATATTGACTTTCCATACTGCTTGATTTATTATTTAAGTATACATAATATATTAACAAAAAAAATTACCAAAGACAGATGCACGAATAGTTTACGAATTATTCACAATATAAAAACTGATTATATCGAGGGTTTAGGACATATCCAGTATGACATTAAGAACTCAATACATTATTATAATAACCTTTATGTTTGTTTTGTCGTTGAGCGCTATCGGGATCTTTTTTCTTACCAGCATATACAAAGTTTATGAGCAGAACACCTACGATAATTTGTATACGCAAAGCAAACAGTTGTCTGCTGCTCTTGATAGCTATTTTAACAACATTGATACGTTGGCCGTCAGGGAATTTAACGACCCGGCCGTTATTGAAATATTCACTGAGAAGGATGAAGCAAAACGTAAGAAAAAGTTTGAAGAGAGATTTCTTGAATATAAACAGTTGCCTTCCCGACAAGGATATCGCACCGGTATTTTAAAAAACATCGTTTCCACTTATATTTTTTTGGATGAAACACACTATATAAATCTCCCGTATCTTTCTGTCAGCGCAGATGAAGAGAACCTGGAAACAATATACCGGCAATCGAAATTAAAGAAATCGAGCAGCCCCTTGTTTTTTCCGCCGACCAGCACACGGCACAATATTTATTTTGTCCGCAATGTGTACAATCTTCCTACCGAATCGGCAAATATCAGCTTGGTTTATTGCCTTTCTGAAGGTTTTTTGAGTACAATGCTAAATCAAAATCCGAATATTATTACCTATTTAATTGACGAAAATGGGATAGTTTTTTCTGCTATCGACAAATCAATGCTGGGCAAAAAGATTAACGAACGTCTTCTGATAGATGGTTTCCCGGAAGGCATTCACGATATAAACCTTGGTAATGATATTTTGCTCACAAAATATGAAAGAGTGGCTTGGGACCGATTGATTCTTATAACATGCATATCAAAAAATATCGCCTTCTCAGATATGAAAAATCGTCTCGTTTACTATATCCTCATCTCGCTGAGTATTTCCGCCACATTTATCCTGTTAGGCAATTTTGTTATACATTACTTAACCAGCTTTATGAAGGATATTGTTGCCTGCATGGAACAGATTGGCAAAGGGAATTACGATGTGCGGTTGCATCATTCTAGTAGCCGCGATCTCAAGTTAATATCTGAAACTTTTAATTCTATGGCCAGCAGAATCCGACATCTTATCGATGACGTGTACAAAGCAAAACTCGCAGCCCGGGAATCTGAACTACGTTTTTTGCAATCACAAATGAACCCGCATTTCCTCTTTAATATACTGACGACCATTCGCACAAAGGCAAAGCTTGCAGGAAATGAAACGGTGTCAAATATGCTCATTGCGCTGAACGAACTGCTCCGTGCGGGGATTTATACAAATAACGACGAGTTGACAACTCTCGAAATCGAACTTGACTATGTGAAGAAGTACTTATATCTTCAGAAAATGCGATTTCAACATATGCTGGAATATAAAATATTTGTGCATGACAGCAGTGTTCTTGGTTGCAGGATACCTAAACTCTCCATCGAGGCGATTGTAGAAAACTCGGTTGTTCATGGCATTGAACAAAAAATAGGCGGCGGCTGTGTTGATGTTTTTGTTTTATGCGATAACCGCAAAGTTTACGTAATAGTAAACGACGATGGTGTAGGGTTTGATATGGGAACCCTTAACTTATCCGACAAAACCATGTCGGCAATTCCTCGGGGAAATCATAGCCAGATAGGGCTTAAAAATACTGACCGACGGCTGAAGTTGATCTTTGGAGAGGAATACGGGCTCTTGATTGATAGCCATGAAAATGCGGGAACTTGTGTTATTATTACAATACCAATTGACGGAGAGAGGCGAGAGTACAATGTATAAGGTGCTGATTGCTGACGATGAACCTACTATGAGAATAGGACTTACGTCATTTATTTCGTGGCAAGATTTGAACTGCGAGATTGTTTGTCTTGCTGAAAACGGTGTTGAGGCGATAGAGTATATACAATCGAATGAGGTTGACATTGCGGTTTTGGATATCAGGATGCCAGGCATTAACGGTTTGGATCTCTTGAAAATCATTACCGAAAAATGTCCACACATTTGTGTCATTATCCTGACAGCCTACACAAATTTTACGTATGCCCATACTGCGTTGCGGCTGAATGCGATAGACTATGTTGTAAAACTAAACTACGAAAATGAACTGCCGCAGGCTATTAAAAAAGCAATTGCCCATCTGGCTTGGAAGGCGGATGTGGACGAGCAGGTACCGCTATCGCCGCTGAAAAAAGCGCAGGATTATATCAGGCAAAACTATACCCGTGACATTTCTCTGACTGATGTAGCAGAATATGTTCATTTAAATCCGAGTTATTTATGTCGAGCCTATAGACGTGAAACAGGGAGGTCCATTTTTAAGGATATTAATCTTCTTCGCATTGAAAAATCGCAATTATTGCTTAAGAAAAATATGAGGATTCATGAGGTAGCTGCACAAGTAGGATTTTCAGACCCCAGTTATTTCACCCGCGTCTTTAAAAAAATTGTTGGAGTCAGTCCAACGGAATACCAGCGAAAATAAAACAGTCTTACGGCATGTACAGCATGGACGTATCTTTAATATATGCAGTTCCGCTTTTTGTTTTGCCTATGGTTATGAACAAATCGGTTCTTCCGGCATTGTCCAGTTCAAAATCAAATACTGCCGGGTCGGAAGAAACCGGGTTTAAAACAATCCGGTATCTGCCTTTTTCAAGGAGGAAAAAGGACGAACCTTCCGCGCCTGTACTTGTATTTTCAACCGGCATGCTGCTTCCTGCCGGGTATAAGGCTAAATCCAGGCTATCTGCAGGCACATCGCCGTTTTCATCAGATATTGCCACATTCAGAAAGCACACTTCCTGGTCTCTTGCATCAGTTACGGAAACAGAGACGGTATTTTTCACGGCAAATGCAATTGTGTCCGGAAAATCCATGCCGGCTAAATATTGTTTTGCGAACATGATTTGCATGCTTGCCGCTGCAGCCGGAAGCAGCAAAGCCGGAAACAGGACGTAAGTCTTATTGACTAACGGCTGCCGGCTGCTTGAACCGAAATGTGCCAGGTTACGCGGCTTTCGGGGACATATGATGAAAATTGCCGCTTCCACACCAAAAAACAGGATCGTTCCCGATATGACAGCCCGTGTCGTTAGAAACCCTGTCAAGTATGAAATGTACCCGGTAACTGGTTCTTCCAATGCAAATCTTGAGACAGCCAAAACGCCTTGTATTTTTTCAGCTCCGTAACCCGATGCTATACGATGCAAAGCCAAGCCCAGCAGTCTGACAGCTGCCGGGTATACCAGGGCATAAGAAACAGCGGCGGAGCGCACCCATGCGCGTATTTCTGCGGGGGATTTAAACAGCATTACTGCCAGAACTAATGCGAATATCAATGAGGAATATATTATCGACTTAAAAAGAATAAAGCGGATAAGGTCCAGGACTTCCAGAAATTTATTCATGTCAATGTAACCGGCAAGTCCGCTTATCAGTGATTTGACATTTGATTTTATGAAAGAGGGTGTTATTCCACTTTTCAGTGCCGATTCCGCCTGCTCATTTCCATTATTGACGCTCCCGGAGATGCTCTGGAGCATACTGCTGATATTATCGAAAAATCCGAGATTTTCGGCAGCTTCCATATGGAATTCTTCGTTTAAAACAGTACTGGCCAATTGCAGCGAAAACGAAGCCAGGAATAAACCAATCCCGGTAATAACACCTATTATGACTATTATGATGTTGTTCGAAAACCCGGACTGTTTCATATCATTCTTCACTTATACAATATTTTAGCACCAGGAAAACGCAAAGCGCCAATGTAAATGTTGGGATTAGGAATTGTGCATTTTTTAACGCTGCAACCAGTTAGTCCCCAAGGTATTTTAAATAAGCACGCCTAATATAATTAAATGTAGCGGTACATAAACCGCAAGAATCACCTGTCCGGTTAAAGCAAGTCCCGTGCCGGTATGTTTCTTTGGATAAGGAGGAAGGCTTAATGAATGAGCGTGATATTTCCGGAATCATACATAAAGATAGGCAGGAAAGGATAAAGGACCAATTTGCCGGTACATTTCTTGATTATATCGAGCTTGTTAAAAAGAATCCTGATTTGGCAATGCTGGCACACCAGAGAATATATAACCTTATCATGGAAAAAGGAGTGGAAGTAATAAAAACCGACGAGCACCCGCGGTTAAGAAAGATATACGGCAATGACACCATCAAGAAATATAAGTTCTTCAAGGACTTCTACGGGATTGACAAAATAATAATGAAAATAGTCAGGTATTTCCACTCGGCGGCGATGGCAGGAGAAGAGGCCAGGCAGGTGCTTTACCTGGTAGGGCCGGTCGGTTCGGGCAAATCGTCGATTATGGAAGCGCTAAAGAAGGCGCTTGAGGACAGCGGTGATATATATGCTTTAAAAGGCTGCCCGATGCGCGAGGAACCGCTGCACCTGGTGCCAAACCACCTGAGGAGCAAGTTTGAGGAAATCCTGGGAGTCAGGATAGAAGGAGATCTCTGCCCGGTTTGCCGTTACAGGCTCAAGAATGAATACAACGGTGAATATGAGAGGTTCCCGGTGGAAAAAACCGGCTTTTCCATAAGGTCCAGGAAGGGTATTGGCGTGGTTCCGCCTGTAGATCCGAACAACCAGGATACCAGCGTACTGACCGGCAGCATTGATATTTCAAAGATAGACTTGTACCCGGAAGACGATCCCAGGGTATTGTCGCTGAACGGGGCGTTTAATGTGGGGAACAGGGGTATAGTTGAATTTATCGAGGTGTTCAAGAACGAAACCGAGTACCTTCATACCATGATTACCGCTACACAGGAAAAATTGATACCGTCGCCGGGGAAAGGCCCGATGATCTATTTTGACGGAGTGATCCTGGCTCATTCCAACGAAGCCGAATGGAACAAGTTTAAATCCGACCATACCAACGAGGCCATTCTGGACAGGATAGTCAAGATTGAAATACCGTATTGCCTTGAATTGAACGAGGAGATGAAAATATACGAGAAAATCCTGAAGAAAAGCCGGTTCCAGGCCCACATAGCGCCGCATACCATCGAAGTAGCCTCCATGTTTGCAATTATGACCCGGCTGGCGCCGTCGACAAAGGTTGACCTGATGACGAAGCTGAAATTATATAACGGCGAAGATATAGTTGAAAAAGGAATGACCAGAAAAATCGATATCATGGAAATGAGGGAAGAGGCTCCGCGTGAAGGCATGACGGGCATCTCCACCCGGTTCATAATGAAAGCCCTCGATGTTGCGCTGTCAGAGTCCGAGCATAACTGCATAAACCCGATTTCGGTCATGGACACCATCGTAAAGTCCGTAAAAGAGCTTTCCATAAGCGAGGAGGAGAAAAACAAGTATGTGAGGTTTGTTCAGGACTCAATCAAGAAAGAGTATAACAAGATCCTCGAAAAAGAGGTGACAAAAGCGTTTATATACGGCTACAGGGAACAGGCCGAAAGCCTTTTCAACAATTACCTTGATCATGCTGAAGCTTTTATAAACAAGACAAGGCTGAAAGACCCCAATACGGGGGAAGAACTGGAGCCAGACGAACGTTTCATGAGGTCGATCGAGGAGCAAATAGGTATTACCGAGGCGTCGGCAAAAGGCTTCAGGGGAGACGTCACCGCATACATGTTCTTTGTGCTGCGAAGCGGCGGAAAGTTGGAATATAACAGCTATGAACCGCTCAAGGAAGCCATTGAGAAAAAACTTGCCGCTTCGGTAAAGGATTTGAGCAGGATAATTACGAAGGCAAAGGTAAGAGACGAGGAGCAGGACAGGAAATATAACGCGATGGTGGAGGAAATGAAGCGGAACGGCTACTGTGATCATTGCTGCAACGTGGTTTTAAAGTATAGCGCGAATAATCTGTGGAAGGACTAGATTTTATGGCGATTTTCAGGGACCGGGGCCCGGGCGGGAGGGAGCGCTCGGCCGAGGACAGGCGGAGACACCGGGAGCTTGTTGAAGAGTCCATCAAGAAAAACATCGGCGGCATTATTTCAGAAGAAAGCATTATAGGGCAGAGCGGCAGCAAAAAAATTAAAATACCCATAAGGGGAATCAGGGAATATAGCTTTATTTACGGGAAAAACAAGCGTGGTGTGGCAACCGGCGACGGGGATGAGAAGAGGGGAGATATTGTAGGAGAGGACGAAGAAGGCAAAAACAACGGGCATGGCGGTGCAGGCTGCGAGGAAGGAGAGGAAATATACGAGACCGAAATAACAATCGAGGAATTGATCGGTTACTTGTTTGACGACCTCGATTTGCCCGACATTGACAGGAAAAAGCTTTCGGATGCCGAATCGTATGTTGGCTTTAGAAAATCCGGCTACCAGAGGAAAGGAATTCCGCCGAGAATTGCCAAGAAAAAAACAGTTGTAGAGAAAATAAAGAGGAAGCAGGTGTACATAAGAAGCCATCCCGATAAGGAAGTAGACCTGAGAAGCGGCAGGGAGCGTTTTCCTTTTACGGAAGACGACTTGCGGTACCGCAGGCTGAGACAGGTGCGAAAGAAGGATATTAACGCGGTTGTGATATGCATCATGGATGTTTCGGGCTCGATGGACCAGACCAAGAAATACATGGCCAGGAGCTTTTATTTTCTCCTGTACCAGTTTGTAAGGCTGAGGTATGCGAACGTTGAGGTTGTTTTCATTGCGCATACCACGACGGCAAAGGAAGTAGGCGAAGTGGAATTTTTCCACAGGGGCGAATCAGGGGGGACGTATATCAGCAGCGGCTACGAAAAAGCCCTTGAGATAATAGAACAGCGGTACAATCCAAAAAATTGGAACATATATGCATTTCATTGCAGCGACGGGGACAACTGGACGGAGGACAATAAAAAAGCCGTGGAGTTGGCTTCCAAGCTTTGCGAAGTATGCAACCTGTTCGGCTACGGTGAAATCATACCGGGGTATTACTTCGCCGGAAGCACGATAAAGTCAGAATTTATGAAGCATATCAGGGCCGACAACTTTGTAATTGTAACAATGTCAAGAAAAGAGGACATAATTGCGGGTTTGAAAAGACTTCTTGAAAAGGAAGGAGAATAGGGAGGACAGGGAGGACAGGGTTGACAGGAGATTAAGATATGCCGGACTATAGCGTGGAAGAATTGAAGAGTTGGAATCAGCGGATTGAGGAGCTTGTTGCCAAAAACGGCTTGGACTGCTATGAACAGGAATTCGAGCTCGTAAGCTTCGATGATATGGCCGAAACCGAAGCATATGCCGGGATGCCGTCGCGCTATCCGCACTGGAGCTTCGGCAAGGCATATGAAAGAATAAGGACCCTTAACAAGTACAACCTGGCTGGATTGCCATACGAAATGGTTATCAATTCAAATCCGTGCATTGCCTACCTTATGAAGGACAATTCGCTGCTGCTGCAGATCCTGACCATGGCCCATGTCTACGGGCATAATGATTTTTTTAAAAACAACCGCTTGTTCAAGGAAGGGACAAGAGCCGAGCTTGCGGTAGAGATGTTTAAAAATCATGCCGTCAGGATAAGGGAATACATAAGTGACCCCAGCATCGGGTATAGCGAGGTCGAGAAGGTAATTAACGCGGCGCACGCGCTGAGGTTCCAGTGCGCCAGGACGATCGGCGCCAGAAGGCTTGATTACGGGGAGATCAGGAAAAGACGCCTGGAAAGCATGGAAAAGTCCAGGGATCATATTTCGCAAACGCAACAGAATAAGAGGTTTAATTTTGCCGAAGCCGACATGAAACAGGTCCCTCCCGAACCCGAAGAGGATTTGCTTTATTTCATCGGGGCTTATGGGAAACTCAGCGAGTGGCAGAAGGATGTTATCGATATGATAAGAGAGGAGACCCTTTATTTTATTCCCCAGGTGGAAACAAAAATTATGAATGAAGGGTGGGCATGTTTTTGGCATTATCATTTGCTGAACAGCCTGAATCTCCCGCAGAAACTGCATTTTGAATTTCTGAAGAGACACAACCAGGTAGTCAAGCCCATCGAGGGGGGAATAAATCCTTATTTCCTCGGGTTTAAAATTTTTGAAGACCTTCATATGCGAAATCCCGGTAATATGAAAAAGCTTTTTGACGTGCGGGAAATCGAGCGTGACGAATCTTTTATAAGAAGATACCTGACTGCCGAACTGTGCTGCGAGTTGAAACTTTACGAGTATGAGAAGGACGGCAATGAATACGTGGTTTCGGAAGTGGCCGATGAGGAAGGATGGACAAAAATAAGGGATACTATTGCAGCATTTTCAGGGCTTGGCAATATTCCCGTAATAAAAGTTACGGATTGGAACCAGAAGGACAACACGATTTTGTTGCAGCATGTGTACGACGGGAGGGAACTGGATACGTTGTATGCGGAAGAGACCCTGAAACACATGGCGGATTTGTGGGAAGGGAGAATTATGCTGAATACGGTGGTCGAAGGAAGGAAAAGGACCATCATGTGCGATGAACAGAAGAGAATCGTGCTTATCAATACGTAGCAACCCCCAAAATCATCGAGACGGGCGGGCATGGTGCAAATTTGACCATCAGGACGGCGGATTGCATGCGGGTGCAGGTCAAGGCATCGTATGAAACCTCCGAGCGACTCCAGCGCATATGCCTGTATAAGAGCAAGCGGAAACAGCACAAATATGACATCAGGTTCCGTCATGAGCAGGTTGTAATGTATTGACTCGTCCTCATGCGGGCGCGGATGAATTAAGCGGATAGAGCAGACTGCATGGGGTACGGGCAATTTGACATCAGGCTCCCTCATGGGCAGGCTGTATTGTCCTGTTTCACTTCAACGCGGGCGCTTGTCATTCACCATCCGTGGCTCAGGACAAGCGACTTCGGCGTCCATGCCGAAGTATTACGGGTATTCCTTAGGGGTTCCGCGTTCAAGTTTCACCAGGACAAACACCCTGCAACCATTCGTCCACATGATGTCAATTGCCCGCGCCCCATGCAAGCCGCCTTATCTGCCGATTTATCGCGCGCCTGCACCATCCGTGGTGCAGGTTACGGCTCCCAGTACCGCATTCGCCCATCGTCAAAGCAAACAGCCTTCAGTATTCCTTCACGCGATGTCTTAATTTGCACCATGCCCGCACGTTCTTTACGGGTCATGTGAATGCGCCTTGCATTACCGATAATTTTCCGGTAATTACGACTATTTTACGATTATTTTTTAGATTTAGATTTTCCATATATTAGGATATCTTCTTTTGAAAAGAGACTTGAAATCCGCTTATAAACTATGTTATATTGTATTTATCAAGTGAGAGCAATTTATCCGCGAAACGGATACTTTTCGGAAATAACGCGGGGGATTAACTCAGCGGGAGAGTGCTATCTTCACACGGTAGAAGTCACTGGTTCGAATCCAGTATTCCCCACCAGGATATGGCCTGTCGTTGATACAGCGGCAGGCCTGTACTTTTTAGCAGCAGATGTGTAAATTGATTGTCCGGAGGTTAACCTGGTCGAATTTGACCAGTTAAGTAGTGAACCCGGTTACAATACTTTTGTTCTCTACCAGCAAAAATGGATTTCTTCTGAAAATGTGCGGCGTTTTGACGTCGGCAGCATTTGCCAAAGGTAAACTATCATATTTCAACAGTATATGATAAAATAAAAAATGAAGACGCTTTCATTAAAGGGTTTTAGTATATTTGCTGCGTCAAGCTTCGGCGGAAGTGAGGTTTTACATATATGAGAAGAATAATTTTGCCGGTCATTTTTCTTTGCCTGCTGCTGGCCGGGTGCTCCATAAAGGGTGTTGATGGTATTAATGGCTTTAACGGCGGCAACGAAGGCAATAACGGGGAAGAAAAGGATGCCGCTTTCCCCGGGATAAGCGAAAGCGTTGCCAAAACGCAGGAGGGAGAAATCAAGTTTTATCCGACTTATGACGATGGGTATAAAACCGGAAATAACGAACTGTATGATTTCTGGTTTGATATTCCTGTTGACTGGAAAGCCGTCGATAACTCGGAAGACGGGTCTGTCTACGATATATTGCCGGGAAACGACAATGTCGAAATAAAGATTTACGGCGTTATGCAGGATAAACCTGAAGAAGAATTTTATGCCGGCCTGGCAGGCAGCGGAGGCAGTGTGTCGGATTTTGCTTACAGGGACGGATGGATCGGTAAACAGGTGAATGTGTCCGAGAACGAATCATATTTTGTGCGCGTTGATGGCGACAGCTATATAGTTTTGCATATAAATGCCGAGAAAGACCCCGAATGGAAAAAAATCAACGAGGAAAAACTAAATTACATGGCAGAAAGCATAAGGATAACCAGGGAGAGCTACGGAAAAGGCCTTGACAGCAATAACGCAATTACGCTTGACGACCTGCAGTTGGGCAATATCAGGATCGATATGTCATATGAAGAGTTGCTTGCAGTCATGGGACAAGAGCCTGAGCATGAGATTGTGGACGAATATGAGGGTTTGCAGGCCAAAACGCTGTTTTTCCCGGACAATACACAGGTATATATTGTAGATAATGTTGTTTACACGATTAATGTCACAAGTCCGGAATATGCGACTCCAAGGGGCTTGAAAACAGGAGACGGCGAAGAACGGATTCTTGAATTGTATGGCGAGCCGTCAATCAAGGAAGACGGAATCTGGGGATATTGTTATGACGGTTATGAGTTGTTGACGATTGTTGTCTCGGAAGGAAAAGTGGCTGAAATCCAGGTCGATGCAGGTATGTAAATGTCTTGGCTGCTCTCCGGGAACTCCGGCTAAATCATATAAAAAATCCCGGTCTGAAGCGCCGGGGAGTTGACATGATGGATAAATGGGCAAATAACAGGACGGATGACAGGACGACAAGACGGATGAGAGAACATAAAAAAGGACAAATGACAGGACGGATGAGAGGACGATGAATGATTTTGGCATGAAAAATATAGAGATTGAAAGTATACGGATGGCTGCCGGATATATACGGGAGCATGCTGTGGAAAAGCCGCAGAAAGATAAGCCGCAGATTGGTATTGTACTCGGCTCGGGGCTTGGCCCGATTGCAGACGCTTTGAAGGATGCCGTGGAGATCGATTATGCCTCCATACCCGGTTTTCCCCGCACAACCGTTGAGGGGCATGCAGGAAAGCTGGTAAGCGGTTTGTTGGCAGGAAAGCGCGTACTGGTTATGAAAGGGCGTTTCCATTATTACGAGGGCTACGATATATCGCAGGTTGTATTTCATATAAGGGTTTTCAAACTGCTCGGCATATCCAACCTGCTTGTTACAAATGCGGCGGGCGCGATAAATGCGGATTTCAGGCCGGGAAACCTGATGATAATAACCGATCACATAAGCTTTTTTGCACCATCGCCGTTGAGGGGAAGGAACCTGGACGAATTCGGCGTCAGGTTCCCGGACATGTGCGGCGCATATGACCCCGGCCTGGTAAAAATAGCCCTGAAGACCGCAAATGAAATCGGTATACCGTTGAAAAAAGGGATATATGCTTTTATGCAAGGACCCATGTTCGAAACACCGGCTGAAATCAGGGCGCTGCGCGTGCTTGGAGCCGACGCGGTGGGCATGTCTACCGTGCCGGAGGTAATTACTGCACGCCATTGCGGCATGAGAGTCATGGGGATATCGTGCATAACGAATATGGCGGCGGGAATGGCAGAGCGGCCGCCTGACCACGAAGAAGTAATATATACTGCTAGAATAGCAGAAAATAGTTTTACAAGGTTGGTTAATGAAATTATAGCCCGCTGGCCTGTTTGACCATGCATTCCCGGTTGGCTTTCATACCGGCTGACCTGGCTCCCGGTTGACCCTTGATCTCGGTTAAATTGCGCTTCCGGTCGACCCTATCCTCACTGTTGACCTCATGCTCCCGGGCTGAACGTATGTCCCAGGCAAACGGGAAATGTAAATGGTTATTGTAAAAGCGAAGTTGCGGGCAGAATGATTGTAATTAAGTGTTGATAATTCCAGTAGAATGGTATAGAATGAATGGGGCAGGCCATGCAAGGATGTCCCATTCTTCATTATGATCCGAGGAACACGGTCAAGCAGGGCTGATTAAGGCAGGAGGATTGAAAGGGAGCAGAGTAGAAAAGAAGAAGAAAAAGGAGAACAAAAAGAAGCCGAAGCAGGGTGAGGCAAAGAGGGTAAAAGAGGTAATTGGAAAACCGTTTGCGGGACCCGGTGATACCGGGACAATACAAGGAGATGGTCTTTAAGTGGAAAAAGAAATCCTCAACATGGAAGAAGCCGCCGAATTGTTCAATGTCAGCATCAAGACGTTTATTAAGCTTTTGAGAGAGGAAAAAGTTCCTGCAAGGAAAATAGGAAGGGAATGGCGTTTCAGCAGAAAGGCCCTGATAGAATGGCTGTCATCCGGTGATTCACAGCAGTACTCCTCAAGCGAGAGCGACACCAGGGAATTTTTCGATCGCGTGGCGACGGAATGGGAATCAATACGCAGCGACTGCCATTTCGACAATGAAGTCGTCGACAGGCTCCTTGGCGCCGGGATTTTGAAAAACAACATGACATTGGTGGACCTGGGCGCCGGAGACGGTTATCTTTCACGCACAGTTTCCCCTCATGTGGGATCCGTAATAGCAATAGATATTTCAGGAGCGATGCTGGAGGAGCTTTCCAAAAAAGCGGCGAAACAAGGCCTGACAAATATCAGGACAATAATATCGGACGGATGCGATACGCCGCTGGCCGACCAGAGCGCGGATATTGTATGCGCGAATATGTTTCTTCACCATATTGACGAACCTGTAATGGCCATAAAAGAGGCGTACAGGGTTTTAAAGCCCGGCGGCGTTTTTTTCCTAGCCGACCTGAACAAGCATGGCAACAGGGAATTTTCCGAAAAAATGCATGATGCGTGGCAGGGATTTACCCAAAAAGAAATATATGAATGGTTTACAAAGTGCGGCTTTAGTATCCTTGCACTTGATGTTATCGAAAGAAAGGATTCCGGGAAAAAAATACACGAAGGCATTTTCATCTTGATAGCGAAGAAAAGGAATGAAATAGAATAATTGAAGGGATAGGGAGCCGGGGGGATAGTAAGCTGCGGCGCATATACCGCAAGGCGCATGGGAAAAACTAAACGGCGATGATAATATACAATAAAAACGCAAAATTTTGGAGGTAATGTTCGATGGTAAAGTGTGATATAAAGGACAAAACACTGGCACCTGAAGGGAAATTGAGGATTGAATGGGCAGACAACCAGATGCCTGTTTTAAAAATGATCAGGGAAAGGTTTGCAAAAGAAAAACCGCTAGCCGGCATAAAAATGAGCTGCTGCCTGCACGTGACCACTGAAACCGCAAACCTCGTACGGACGCTGAAGGAAGGCGGCGCCGATGTAGTATTGTGCGCTTCGAATCCTCTGTCCACCCAGGACGATGTCGCCGCGTCGCTTGTCATGGATTACGGCATTCCTGTTTTTGCAAGAAAGGGAGAGGACAGGGAAACGTACTATAAACACCTTGTGGCGGCTATCGAACATGGACCCGTTATTACACAGGATGACGGCTGCGACCTTGTGGGTTTGCTGCACAAGGATTACGGCGACTCGTACCTGAAAAATGTCATTGGAGGCACCGAGGAGACGACAACGGGAGTTATACGCCTGAAGAGCATGGAGAAGGACGGCGCGCTGAAAATACCGATTATTGCTGTTAACGAATCCGAAACCAAGCACCTGTTTGACAACAGGTACGGGACGGGACAAAGCACGATCGACGGATTGTTGAGGGCCACTAATGTGCTGATTCCGGGGAAGAACTTTGTCGTGTGCGGTTATGGCTGGTGCGGAAAAGGTCTTGCAATGAGGGCGAAGGGTATGGGCGCGAACGTCATTGTAACGGAGGTCGACCATGTAAAGGCCATAGAAGCCGTCATGGACGGATTCAGGGTTATGAAGCTTGAAGACGCCATGAGTTTCGCCGATATTATTATAACTGTTACCGGCAATTTGAACGTGGTTGACGAAAAGCATATAAAGCTCGCCAAGGACGGCGTAATTATCGCAAATTCCGGTCATTTCAACGATGAAATCAATATTGACGCACTTGAAAGACTGGCTGTTTCAAAGAGGGTTGTCCGAAAATTTGTCGAGGAATACACGATGAAGGACGGGCGAAAGGTGTACCTGCTTGCCGAGGGCAGGCTTCTCAACCTTGCCGCGGCCGAGGGACACCCTGCGGTCGTAATGGATATGAGTTTTGCCAACCAGGCCCTTGGAGCGGAATATCTCGTGAAAAATGCCGGCAGGATGGAGAATAAGGTTCACGTTATGCCCAGGGAACTGGACCATGAAATTGCGAGGCTTAAGCTGGAATCCATGGGCATAACCATTGACGTACTGACAGAAGAGCAGGTTAAATATCTTGCATCTTGGCAGAGCGGGACATGACGGTATGAAACAAGTACCTTCGCAAGGATGAATGGAGATGGACCGGATGAATATAATTATTGAAAACGTGGATGTTCTTTTGACGGGCGATCAGCAGGCGGACCCGGTAAAAAACGCTGATATCGGCATTGAAAATGGCAGGATATGTTTTATTGCTCCTTCCGGGCAGGCGCCCGCGCATTTTAAAGCGGACAGGAAAATAAGCGGCAGGCATAAGCTTGCCATGCCGGGGCTTGCAAACGCCCACACGCATGCCGCGATGACCATCATGCGAAACGCCGCTGACGACCTTCCGTTGCACAAGTGGCTTTTTGAGAGAATTTTTCCGATGGAAAACGTGATGACTGATGATGACGTGTACTGGGGCACGCTTTTGGGCGCAGCCGAAATGATAAAGTCCGGAACCACCACGATTGCGGACATGTACCTCCATATGGACTATGTAGCTCAAGCCATGGCAGGTACGGGGCTGAGGGTTAATCTGTCCAGGAGCCCGCTGGATTTTTACATGGAGGATGGCGAACTAAAGGCGAAAGATGTTTTTGAAGAGTGCCGGAGATATTTTAAAACCTGGAACGGCAGCGAGGAAGGGAGAATAAAGGTATATGTCGAGGTGCATTCGACTTACCTGTTCGACATTGATTCGCTGAAACGTTCCGCTTTATTTGCGAAAGAGCTCAATACAGGCATACATATACACCTTCTTGAAACTGCAAAAGAACGGAAGGACAGTTTTGATGCTTATAACAAGTCGCCTGTTGAAATATGCGCCGAAACGGGCATTTTTGACGTACCGGTAATTGGCGCGCACCTGGTCCACGTATCCCGGGATGACATGGAAATACTCGCAAGGTATGGAGTTTTCGCGGTACACAACCCTACAAGCAACCTGAAGCTCGGCAGCGGAATATCGCCGGTGCCGGAAATGCTGGATGCCGGCGTTACGATTGCGCTCGGCACGGATGGAGCGGCCAGCAATAACAATCTGAACATGTTTGAAGAAATGCACCTGGCTGCGCTGATACATAAAGGCGTGGCACAAAACCCGGAGCTTGTTTCCGCCAGGCAGGTTTTTTCAATGGCTGCCGCAAACGGGGCCAGGGCAGCCGGTTTCGGAAACGAGACCGGGATATTGAAGGCGGGAATGAAAGCGGACCTGGTCTTGATCGATACCGACAAGCCACACCTTTGCCCGCTTAACGACCCTTATTCCGCCGTTGCATATTCGGTGCAAGGAAGCGATGTTGATACGGTTATCGTGGATGGCAATATCCTGATGGAAAACCGGGAGCTTAAAACAATTGACGAGGAGAAGGTCAGGTACGAAGCCGTGAAGGCGTCAAAACGCCTTGTATCATGCCGGTGATTTTTGCCCGTCCGTGTTTGCGGCATGTTCCTGTGAAGAGTAGAAGGATTTCGCAAAATCGTGTTGAATGTTAACTAAATAGTGCTTATATCAGGATGAGGAGAAGAATATGTTTCAACTGAAAAACAATTACACGTACGCAATAGTTGTTCCAACCAGCATGGGAATTCGTCTGACGCCTGTGGACCGCCAGCCGGCAAGTACCAGCAGCCTGTACATGATGCGGTCGACGAGCGCCGAGTCAAATGTGGTAAACATAGCGGCCTCGCTTGGCATGCGGGTTAAATTGCTGACGGCATTTGTCAGGGACAATGAGATATCCAGGTACATAAAAGGTGAATTGAGAAAGCGGAACATTGAGTTTGAAGGCCCTGATATACCGCAGGGAGGGCCTTGGGGCTACCGGCACCAGTTCAACATTGCGGATATGGGATATGGAATGCGCGGACCGCGTGTGTTGAACGACCGTGCGGGAGAAGTAGGAAGGATACTTAGCGCCAAGTATTTTGACATTGAAAGGATTTTTGCCCATGAGGGAGCAGCCATACTGCATATGTCAGGCCTGATCGCCGCGCTTTCGCAGGAGACGGGCAATTTTTGCCTGGAACTCGCCCGCAAGGCAAAGGAGTACGGCACATTAATATCTTTTGACTTGAATTACAGGGCATCGTTCTGGGTAAACCGGGAGCGGGAACTTCGCGATATATTTAGACGCATAGCCGCCATGGCGGATATCCTTATCGGCAACGAGGAGGACTTCCAACTCGCGCTGGGCATAGAAGGCCCTGAAGCTGGCGGAGTCGGCATTGCGAAAAAGATAGACGGTTTCAAGAAAATGATTGAGAAAGTCAAGGTTGAATACCCCAATGCGTCGGTGTTTGCAACAACGCTGAGAGAAGTCCTGAATGCAAATACGCACTTGTGGGGCGCGATTATGCTGTACGACGATAAATGGCATGTGATAGAGCCCCGGGAGATTCCCGTGTATGACCGCATCGGCGGAGGGGACAGCTTTGTGGGCGGACTGCTCTACGGGATACTGAAGCGCTGGGAACCTGAAAAGTGGCCGCAGTTCGGATGGGCTACCGGAGCCCTGGTGGTTACGCTGGTGGAGGATTATTCATCGCCGGTGGACGAAGCCCAGGTGTGGAGCATATACGAAGGCAACGCCCGCGTGAAGAGGTAATCGGAGGGCTGCAGCCTGTTACTCAAACAGCGCTGCGGCCCTGTTCATGTTTTCAATAACCCGGACGCTGAAAGGACACTTGCTTTCACAGCTTCCGCAGGCGATACATTCGGAGGCCTTGCGAGGCAGCGCGTCATATTGCTCACGGAGTTTAGGCGTTACTATTCCATCCAGTGAAGCTATATCAAGAAGCCTTGTTGTTGCCGCAATGTCTATTTGGGACGGACATGGCAGGCAATGATTGCAATAGGCGCATTTTCCGTTTAATGTCCCCCTGAGGCTTTTGAGCGCGGAACTATAGTCACGTTGCTCCTCGGTGAGGTTCAGGTAGTTGACGGCTTCCAATACCTCGCTCCTGGATTTACAGCCGATAAGCGAACTGACCACGGCCGGACGGGTCAGGGCATAGTGGATGCACTGGCCTACGGTCAACACTTGGTCAAATGGCGTTAAATCCTTCGAAAGCAGCCTTCCGGCTCCAAGAGTTTTCATCGTGGTTATTGCAACGCCCTTGCTTTCACACAGTTCGTATAAGCGCGCCCGTGCCGGATTGATCCCATCCAGCCGGATATGACCGAAATCATCCTCCATAAATGATAGTGCGTATATATCCGACGGCAACATGTCAAAAGCCAGGTTGACGCTGAACATAAGCAACTCGATAGTCCCAGTGTTCACTACTTTTGCCGCTATTTCCGGGTTGTGGGAGCTGGCCCCTATGGCGCGGATCCTGCCATCCTGCTTTAACTGCTGTACATAGGAAATATAATCGGTTTCAAAAACACCCTTGAAATCTTCTTCGGTATCAATGAAAAACATCATGCCAATATCTATGTAATCAGTCTTCAGTATGCGCTGCAAATCGTCAAAGTATTTGCGGCACGTAGGGACATCGCGCGTCCTGTCGTATTGCCCGTTTGTTTCTATCGAACCGATGTGTCCCTGCAGCAATACCTGGTCTCTTCTGCCTTTGAGGGCTCTTGATATATTTTCTCTCACTGCTGTGCCCGGCATGAATAAATCGAAGATATTGACGCCTGATTCAAGCGCTGCGTCGATGACTTCTTCGCTCACTTCGTAAGGCCTGTTATCCAAATACTCCGTACCGAGGCCGATAATACTCGCTTTCATTCCTGTTTTTCCTATTGGTCTGAAAATCATAGCCGACCCCCATCTGTCAATTTATTTACATGAAAATAGTATCATGGCTGCCATCATTTGTCGATACATTTTAATATCCATTTCTACTTTTTTCTACAGCAGTTTGGTTTGGTCCGGCCCGGCATGCGGCACAAATGCGTATTGACAAGTGAACGAATAAGTATTAACATATTGCATGTACTGTCGCAGACTTGGTTCGGCCGGCAGTAGCAGAGCGCGGAAACAAGCATATTCCGGCCCTCAAATGCATGCTGGAGTAGCTCAGCAGGTAGAGCAGCTGATTCGTAATCAGCAGGTTCGTGGGTTCGAATCCCATCTCCAGCTCCAGGGTTTCAAGGTTTTTTGAAGCCCTTTTTTCATGCCTATGCTGCACATTATGTTGCAGAATTCTCTTTTTGTACCGTGTCTGCCTGCTTATTGGCAAATAGACTGCTAAGCTTATCAACGGCGGATTTCTTTAGTTCGGGCATGACGTGGGAATATATGTCCAATGTGAGGGTGATAGAGGAATGGCCTAACAGTTCTTGTACTACTTTTGGGCTTTCTCCCATCTCTAACAATCTTGTTGCAAAGCTGTGCCTCAGGGAATGGAAATTTGCTTTAGGTATGCCAGCAGCTTTAACAAGGTTGTAAAACTTCCTTGCCAGGTTCCGGGGTTCAATTATGCCGCCCAGTTCATTAGTGAATACAAGCCCATCCTTGAAGTGCTGCTTAATTTTCAGGTCGTCCCATCCTAATAGCTTGAATTTCTCTGTTTCTGCCGCCTTATGCGCTTTCAGATCGGTTATAATGCTGCTGAATAACGGAATACTCCGTTCTCCTTTTTTAGTTTTTGGCTTCTGGAATATAATCTCTGTTTTCTTCTCTGTGTTGCCTTTGTTTAAGTTAACCCTTGCCCGATATAATGCCTGGTTTACCCTGATAACGCCTTCTTTTAAATCAACGTCTTTCCATCTCAATGCAAGCAATTCGCCCTGCCTAAGTCCCGTCGCAAGGTCTAGTTTGAACAAAACCCCCAGCTTGTCACCGTCAAGCACACCAAGGAATTTACGCTGTTCTTCCTGTGTCAATACGCGCATTTCCTTTTTCTCCTGCTTCGGAAGCGTCGTCGCCTCGGTTACGTTGCGGACAACAAGATTATTCCTCATAGCTTGTTCAAGGGCTTCATGCAATACTACATGAATATACCTGACGGTTCTAGCAGACAATCCGGAAGACTTGCGTTCATTATAGAACTTCTGCACATGCTCCGGCCTCAGTTCCCTTAACAAAGCCTTTCCGATGTTAGGCTTGATATGCACCCGGATAATGTACTCATAGCTGCTGTAAGTTGTCGGCCTGATATTGCCTTTCTTGTATTCCGTAAGCCATGTATCAAGCCATTGTTCAAGTGTTGTCTTATGGGGTTCAACATACGTCTGATTCTGGATGCTGGCCAGGGTTTCAATAACCTTCTGCCGGCATTCCTCCTGTGTTTTGCCGTATACGGGAATGCGCTTCGGTTTGCCCGTTGCCGGGTCTCTGCCGTTATTAATAAGGCATTCCCATAAATCAAGCTTTTTGCCGTTTTTGTCCTTTCTCTGCCGTATGGCAGGTATGCCCTTCCTTCTTGCCATTTTATCAATCTCCTTTCTTAATAGGTAAGGCGGCACAAGGCCACCCACCTATTTTATAATGATTGGTATCCGTTTTTACTCAAACCCTTTGCAAACGACATCAGCAAATTAAGATTGTATGTTGAGAGTTTTGGCAATATGTCAATAATCTCAGTTTGTATCATCTCTCTATTGAGAGTTTCCGTTACAATTTGGGCTATCCTGTGGTTCAATCTTTTAGTCTTATTCATGCTTTAACACCCTCCTCCATCAATATAACCCTTGAGACTTCCTGACCGGCGAGACACCCCATGATGAATTTAACACCTTCATTAAATCCTGCGTCGAATATAATGTCCTCTGCCAGCGTCATTATCCTAATAACCTCGTCATCGATCTGGTGACTGACTTCAGGCCCAAACTTCTTAATAAGTTCAAGATATGTACGCTCTTCAGCTAGAAATTCCTCATTCCTTTTAAGTGCTCCGTGAATTAGTTCGTTCCGCTCATCGTCCGTCATGTCCAAATACTTTGTAATCATTTCAGAAGCCTCCTATTCATCTGTTTGCGCCCAGCCCTTAATCCCCTAATATATCCGGCTTCAAAAGACACAGCCAGCGCAAACATTTCGCTCCCAAGGCCGCCATAGATGTCATGCATTGCCCTAATTTCGTCTCGGCTAACATGCGCAAAAGGTGTTGAATGACCTACAATCCTGATTAAATCCGCTGATTCTATCGGAAGATTATCCATAATGGCCTCATATTTCCGCCTGCTTTCCTCGACTCTTTGCCGTCCTTCCTCCTGATACTGTTCAGGCGTTTTTACTTGCTCTTTAATTTCATCGTTTTGTGACTTAAGAAGAAAACCTGCATATCCTATTATGCATTTCAGGTTTTCAGGTGAAAGCTGCTCCATTGTTTTGGTGATTTCATCAAACATAATCATAGCCTCCTTACCTGCCGTCCTGCGGCAGTATAGAATATTTACTGCCTGGTGTTTCATCTGCTGTGAATTTTCCTTGTCGGAGGCTGTAGCTCGTGTTATAATAATAGCAAAGCGGAGCCTTAACAAGGCTTTGTCTTTTGCATAAAGGAATCCGGTTTTCACTGTCCAGGTGGTCGGGTTCCTTTAATTTTCTTTTACCCATTTTATTACTTCTTCTTTCTCAATCCTCCAATCCTTGCCTATTTTGAATGCTTTCAATTTTCTTGCCTTAATAGCCCTTTTTATTGTCTGGTCACTCACCTGTAAGAATTCTGCCAGTTGCTTAATTGTTAATATTTCTGGCAAATTATCAAGTCCCATATAACACCTCCTAACATATATAATCATACCGTGCCATATCAAAACATGTCAAGCATATTTTAAAATATTTCTTACAAAACAAATAGGTAAAATTTACACAGTACCGGAAAGAAATTATTGCAAAATGTAATATTTTGTTATATGATAATTGCGGGATGGTGTTATGGAAAGCAATAAAAACAAATATGGCAACATAAGCTTTGGAATTAGTATTGTAGCAATATTGCTTAATAATTTTATTGTTATTTCTCTTTTAGCAATATTCTTTGGCTATATAGGCATGCGTGATGCGCGGCGAAATCCGTTATTATCTAAATGGCAAGCGCGCACAGGTTTTATTTTAGGAATTCTGTCTCTTATTGCGTTTATCAGTAGAATAATTCCTACTTACAACCCTTAATAATTCGCTATAAATTAGTGTATCTGTGGGTACATCAGGTTTACCCCCATTTGGGGGAAAGCCAGAATCTGTTTATCAGAATTCTGATAAACAAAAATCAACACTGTTTCCTCCGCGTACATGCAGGTAATACCGAAATGCGGGATCCGCAGAACGGGAAAAACTACTTCCCACATGCGCAAGGGAAACGTACAGACATTCATCAGAATTCTGATAAAAGTTTTAAAATTCTTTCCATATGCGCAACGGAAACCCGGTTTGTCAGATTTCTGGATAAACGCACCACCTGCAGTTTTAGCAAGTTCTTTGTCTGTGTGGATAGGTTCACTCCGTTTTGGCGCTAGCTCCAAATCGGTGTTTTGTTTTAGCGTAGATAGTTGCTTTTCCTTCGCCTTTGCCCTCACAATGTCGTCTAATTGTAAAGCCAATAACGCGCGCTGGTTAATGGAAATATTCCTCCTGCTGAATTAATTATGGATTATCCGGTTCTTGTGCCTTTATTTATCCCCATGAAGAATTCTGCACAGGGTTTTATCGTTATTATTCACCGTTGAAAGGCTGAAATCCTGCAAAATTATTGCGGTTGTATATTCTTCATTACCCTCATATGAAAAATGCCTCTCCCAGCCTCGTACGCGCTCTATCATATATTAGAATTGGTCTGCTAATAGTCCTTTTATTTCTTTGCGTATTTCCTCATAAATATTCTTTAGCTGTGACAGCGATATAACCTTTTCAAGATTAACCTTCTCGGCCACAAACAGCTTTATAAGCGCGTCAAACAATGCCGGCCAATTAGTGTAATATCCGACAGGGTTGTACTTTGTTTTAACGGTCCGCTTATCTGTGCCAACCACCTTTTGAAGCGTAAGGTTTTTATCTTCTACATAGACATAATACATATCGTTGATCTTAACCATGATTATACCTCCGTTCAAATGTTTAGGGCATTCCGGAGAATGCCCTTTACCTGTTTTTAACCAGACCGCCTGTGCGTGTCGGCAGCGTGATTGACAGCACCGTTGCGCCGTCAGTGCCGCCGCATACAAGGCGTATCTTCATGTAGTCGATTTTCTTTGCCTTCAGTTTCACTTTCTTGGGTTGCGGGCTGAAATTGGTTGCAAAACTGAAATTAGAGAAGTCCCATGTATCAAAGTTTGAAAGCCCGTACCAAACTTTCTTGATGAATTTGAAACTGGAATCCCTGTCGGTAGACAGGTATATGTCAACATGGGTACTTATGTAAGGAACTATTGAAATAAACATCATCTGGATAAACTTCCGTACCCAGTCCGTGCCGAAGTTGTGGTAACCCATGTCCCACGTTGCGACGATTTCCTGCCCGTCGAACGTGGCCTCGTTTTCATCGAACATCATTATTTGTCCGTCCGTCGTACCGAAACACAGCTTCTTATCGACGGTCATGAAGCATGTCGGCTCATGCGGCAAATCGAGAATATACCACACCCCGCGTTCTCCCCGTGCGCCGGTTACGCGGTAGTTGTATACCCATATCTTTTTGCCGACACATAAGAGGTACAGACCGTTTTCATCCCAGTCCCATGTAATAGCCTTGGATAAGTCCAATGGGTCAAGGTCACGCTGTATACGCTGGCTTATCCATGCGGCGTTTTTCTCGTTCATTACATAGGTCGATATCCATTCATAGATACCTTTCCAGACAGTGAACGGGTTATTGTAGATTATTTGCGTCTGCCCCATGGCGATATTGCCTACTTTGGCGTTTATCGGGAACGTCGGGAATATAGTAACTTCAAGTCCGCTGTTTGGGTCTGTGTATATGTCGTTGGTGCTATACCACGCCGAGGCCCCGGAGGAATCCCCGGACGTGAATATAATCTGCTTGTCGTACTGCGTCAGAATGTCCGTGATTTCATGTTCTCCGACGGTTGAATCGGTAGCATAAGGCCAATATGTAGGGTCTGATACGCCATACTGCGTCACGCCGGACGGGTAACGGGTATTCCTATAATTCGGGTTTCCGAACAGCCAGAATCGGGCGTAATACACGCCGCCATAATAGCGGCAGTTGGTTATCCTGCGCCTGAATTCGGCATCTTCCTTTGTCCACAATATTTCAATATTATTTGCCCCTGCTGGCGGAGGGGTCACAAATATAACCAAGCCTTTTTCAAGATCAACGGTATAGTCAACGCCAGGCTCTTGAACTTCCGCCCATAATACAACGGAATCGACGGAATCAATTTCTTCTTCAAAAAGTCGAAAAACTGTTGCCTCGCCGTCCGCTGAAAATTTCATTTTCTTTTTGCCCGAGATATAATTTATTCCTTCAACAAGCGTACCTCCGCCTGTCGGTGGCGCACCACTAACAACAAGCGGCACATAGCCCTCAACAACCTTGAACGTCGTGCCGTCCCACTGGTAGAATTCCGTCCCGTCGAGGATATACACGACATTGTTTGACGCAAAGAAGGTTGTGGGGTACGCGTCAACTATTGTACCGATTTCAACCTCTGTCTTGGCGGTAAAGTCGTATTCGTACACCTTGCCGCCCCGGGCAAAAAAGAAATGGTCAACGCCGTGGATTTTGCCCCACCACATGCCGTTTATCTTCTTGCCCGCAACTGAAGCGTTAAGGCTCTTATACCCGTACTGCTTTTTCAGTTTCAGGTCGTCGGTTATCATCCAGTTGGACATTTCCGACGCTTCGCCCAATTCAAGCAGGGTTTCAGTTTCCTGTTTATTCACGCCGAAAAATTTATCAAGTACCACATATTGCGGTTCAGCCATCTATCTCACCTTCCTTTGTTGGAAAACAGCCAATTAAAATTTGTCACTACTTTTTCAACCTTCTTACGTTCTATCTTGAATTTCCTTAAATTGTCCGGGTCGTATCCGCAGAAATCATCACACAACGGATTAACACAAACCATTTTCAGTTCGTTGTATACGTCCGTTGAATTCAGTTCGCTTACAAACCGGCTTTCTGCAATATACATCTCGCCGCCGCAAGTTTCGCATTTCATTAAACCACCTCCAGTAATAAAACAGGGAGCGGGGGTTTCCGCTCCCATCAGTTTTTTGTTATTCACCCAAAACCTCTATTATATTGAGGTTGTCGCCACGCAACACCGGCCCTTTCTTAATCTCCCTAAACAGGCTTGATTTCAAATATTCTGCCTCTTTAAGCCGGTGGAATACGTGGGAATGGCCGTGATTGTCATCATCAACTTCTCTGTAAAATGACTCCCACTGAGCCCTTTCCCGGGCATATTCGGCGCTGTATTCCTGGTGCGCCTTCAAATATTCAGACAGTGCTTCTCTGAGGGCTGCCCGTGCCTGTATGGCTTTTTCAAGAGGATCCTTCAGTTTTTCGTTCAACTTTATAATATGCTCGTTGAACGCATTGATAAATTGTTCTTTTGTGAAGGGCTTCTTTGTGAGCAATTCCGCCTTTACAGCTTTAGCTGATTCTATTTCCTTATCAATCGCGTGCAGGCGCATATGGATTTCAACCATTTCGGCGGGGCTTTCTTCGATGTCGTCATTGATTTTGTCATTTATCTCCTGCTTTTCCGTTTCCAGGTCTTTTATCCTTGCATTAATAGTCCTTATTCCTTCAATCCACTTCTTATACTTTGCGTAAATTGTGCTATCTTGTAACATTTTCATCAACTCCTTTACTCTGAATCAAACCCTGCAATGAACGGGTCAGGGTCGGGTTTTCCTTTTGCAAATCCACTGGGGATTTCTTCTTCTAGTCCATTAAGGAAAGGATCGTGTTTTTCGAAAGACTTGACGAGATTGCCGTTACGATTAAACGCTTTCCAAGTCTCAAGAGAGATTTCATCGGGCTTGACGTTTGGATATTCTTTTAGAAATTCTTCATATGCTTCAGCGTCAAGCGCATCCCTCACACGGTTTATAATGCTGGGGTCTTTGTGATATGCCGCCGCTACGCTTTCTGAGTAGCCCGCTTTGAGCAATTCATTGTATGCCCGCTCATAAAGGCGCTTATTGGCTTCGTCAATCTCGTTCTGCTTTTCGATATACTCTTTTGCCGCCGCTTCTCTTGCTTCGGCTTCCGGGTCTGCTGGAAGGATGATATCGTTATCTTCCATTTCCGGATCTGCTGGAAGGATTACATCGTTTTCTTCCATGGAATCTCACTCCTTTTTATGTTATTTTTTAGTTGAACACTAATAGGTCAGATTTGCTGTTAAGGTATAACAGGCGGATCACGTCCGGCATGGTTCATGTTATCACCTTCAATAATGGTAATATTTTACAGTGGCTTCTTTAAATTAGCCTCAGGGTGTGAGAGGCATATACACACATCCCCCACCGGGGTCAAAAATAGGCCCCGGGGTACTACTCCCCCTGGGGTGGGGGTGTCTTTACCCTACGTACAAGCCCTGAATCTTCCAGGAAGTCAAGCACCATATCGCGGAGCTTATCATTTGTTTTCAGCTTGTACGCGGAAATGGTTTGCCTCCGTATCTCTTTTTCCTCGTCTCCCTTTTTAACCTTTGTGCTTATTTCAAGTACTCCGCTTTGCTTGTAGTACTTGAATCGTTGCTTTCCCGCTTCGACAATGGCAGGGTTTTCAACTTCCCAATACGGCTTATTCATTTGTTTCATCCTCCTTTGCTGGCTTCATCTGCTGGATTTCGTCAAACAGCAGTTCAAGGGCTTCACGCTTTACCGTCTCATATCCAGCCTTGACAAGCTGCCTGTTAAGATGGGAATATACGTCGTCGTTATTTAGAGTTGAATTCCAATCCGGGCATATAAAGCTTATTACTTCGGCCTGGAATTCGTCCCACATCTGCCAGACATTTTCCTTGTCAATGTCATAGTCGGCGTGCATCATATCAGCAATGGCTTCCAGTTCGTTCATAAGCTCTCCGAATACTTCTCCTGATGTTGCTGTGAGCACATTAAGCGGGCTGATACAGTGCTTTTCTGCAATAGCCTTTATGCTGTATTGAACGCCCTTTTTGAAATTTTTGTAGATTTCTTTCATGCCAATTTCCATGATTTCAAATCTCCTTTCTGTTTTTTGGCCGCAACATTATTGCAGCGTAAAATATAAAAAGCCCTATTTCTAAGGCTTTCGGGTACGATATTCTAATCGTATATTAGAGGGTCATACGTCTTTTAGCAGGTCGGGATGATGTTCACGGATCGCATCAAGAAGTTTCATGGTAAAGTCTGTATCATCCTTGATAAGTTCATATAATTTTAACAATAGGTCTTTCCTCATTTCCTGCCATTCCTGGACAGAGAAATCCTGCTTCCACTTCTTTGCCTTTGCCACTGCCTCCCTCACTTCTTCGGCAGTTAATCCAGTCGCGTCAACTTCTACTTTCGTTTTTTACACCTCCTATCCATCAACTTTGACTACAACAATATTTTGTCCGCCAAATTCCTTCATTGTGTGGCCGGTAAGCTCAAAGAACAACCGCCTGTCGGGGTTGCTTTTAGGGCTCGGGTTTGACGCGCTTTTAAGCAATGCGGACATAACGCCGGCAATACCTTCTTTTAAGACGTCAAGGCTTGTTTTATTCACAAGCTCCATGAATTTTTCATCATGTATTGCGGTATACCAAGCTTGCCGTGAAACCCCTATCCGTTGACATTTTTCGGTTACCGTAAGGCCAATAAATTCAGGGTTCAGTAAGGCCATCAGGATTTTTTCCCGGGCTGGGGTTAGGCGGGGAGCGTCACTCTCTGTTAAGTAATTATCCTTTACACCTTCAATTTCATCCATCGTCATCACCTCCGTTCAGTGGAAGGTTTATATATTTATTGAGGGTTTGGAGGCTTTTCCGACATAAACACTATATAAAAATATATAAGAAATATACCGGAAATGCTTCCATACCTTCAACACCTTCCATTATTCATAAAAGGATTATCACTATCATCTTCGTCAATGATTGCTATATTAAGCCAGTAGTTACCAGTTGATCTGACATCCTTTACATACCCCTTTTCCTGCATTCGCGTACTGAATTTTGTCTGCGACAGCGTGAATTCATTGTTATCACGCGACCATTCGACATACTTCTTATAAAGTTCACTTGATTTCGTGCTCCTTTGTGTGTTAGTAGTGCAGCAATCGGATATAAATCGCGTTATAATGTCCATTTCTGAACGGTACTCGCCTGTTGCCTTTATAACTTCCTCCGGTTCGCCCAGGCCATCCCTTAGCCAGTCCATACAACCCATTACAGCCCAATTAAGTATACCGGCCTTTTCCTTCCGCAGATTGTTCAGTAGTTCCTTGTCCCTTTCCGTTTCCGGGATTGTCACATTAAACGGTACCAGCCTGATCCTGCGCCATATTGCCATATCAGTACCACGAATAACCGGTTTATGGTTCGTACCTATCCACAGTTTGAAATGCGGCTTAAATTCAAAATATTCAGCCCTCATAAACCGAGCCGTCATTTTCTCGCCGCCGGTCATTTGTTTTACAAGGCTTTCCGCCATCTTCCGGCCTTCTTCAACCTCGGAAGCGACAACAAAACGCGCACCTTTCAGCCGGGCAATGTCATTTGATATGCCGCTTGTGTCCTTTGCCAGTAAGGTATCCGTCGGCGTTCTCTGCGCGTAATCTGCAAGGGTTTCCGCAATGGCTTCAAGGAACGTAGTCTTGCCGTTTGCTCCGCTTCCATAGAGCATGAAAAGGCATTGTTCCCTTGTGCTGCCAGTCAGCGAATAGCCGACTGCCCGTTGCAGGAATGAGATAAGCTCCCTGTTACCGTTCATGATCCGGTCCAGGAATTTAGCCCATTCTTCAAAGTCTGCGTAAGGGTTATACTCAATTGGAATAATCTTCGTTATGTAGTCTTTGCGGTCATGCGGCCTTAGTTCGCCTGTTCTGAGGTCAAGTGTCCCGTTTTTGCAGTTCAGCAGCCATATGTCGCTATCAAGCCGGTCAGATAATACCGGTATGCCTGGTTCGCTTTTTGCCAGTTCAACCATTGCCGAAATTGCCCTGTTTGTCTCGCTCTTTGCTGCATGTTTGGCAAGCGTCGCCCGCTTTTCCTCGTCCTCTGTTTCTGCGACTTCGGAATATATCGCCCGAATCGTTTCCTTTGCCCGGCGTTCAACTTCGCCTGTCAAATCAATTTCCCAATGGGTTCCGGTCCATATGAGCCACTTGTTCCATTCATGGCAATACCGAATGTCCTTTCCGTGCCTGGCGACAAGCCTTTCAGCGTTTCCTAATTCGGATAGCTTGAATTGCTTTGTCATTTGTTGCAGCTCTTCTTTTAGTTCTGGATCGGATTCTATTAATCGCATTGCTTCAAATTCATCATTCAAAGGCGTTCACCCCCGCCGGATTAAGCTTATAGAAATACTCGTTATCATGGTTCCGCATCAGCTTCACACGTTCAGGGTAATCACCTTCGATGAATTGCTTAAGTACCCGGTCATAAAACCTGACCCCTTGACGAATCCAACGATAAACCCAGTCTGTCCACTCAATGCCGTATTCCGCAAAATCCGCTTCAATGTTCTTGAAAAGCCTGTATCTAAGCACACAGGCATTAAAAAAACCTTCTAGTTGTTCGTTTAGAAGGTTCGCAAGCTTTTTTATTTCATTCTCTTTTTGCTTATCTGGTGGTGGTTCGTCCCCGTGTACCCGTCTCATGGCCTCCGCAAGCGAAACACCTTCGTACTCCATAAGCCAATCAACAAGTGTTCCACCTCCGCAACATCCGGAAAAAGAGTAATAACTATTGGTATTTAGATAAATATAAAAATGATCCTTATGCCCACATATCGGACAAGGGTTCAATAATACTTTATCGCCTCTTTTCCTTGGTTTTGCTCCAGTCCGGCGTAATATGTAGCTTAAAATATCTTGTGTCAATTCTATCACCGCCTTTGTCTTTTCAGCCATGCGAAATATGCCGATAAAAAAGCCCGCTGCACGCTTGCAGGGGCTTCTTTAAGTATACGTTGCATCTTTTTCAGTTTTAGCTTAAAATATAGTTGTCGCAAAAACATATTGCACCTGCCTTTCTCCGCCGGTCTGCAAGCCCGGCTTTTTCGTTTTATACATTAACAACTGCCTGATTTTCGATGAATTGAATCATCTCCGCAGTTTTGATGATGTATCTGTTGCCATTTTTTATAACTGGCGCATTCTTCATACTGCAAAATTCTAGCAGTTTGTTTCTACCGATAGGGTAAATTTGCATAAACGCAGCCGTGCCGGTTCTTGCAGGAACGTTTCCGCTTATAAGTTCGTTCGCTGTGCATTTGCTTCTCAAATCAAACCCTCCTTTCTTTTTGGATTAAGTTTGTCTTTTAACTCAATTACCTTTTTCAACAACTCGGCGCGTTCTGTTGCTATCATTTCATTTAACAACTCCCTTTTTGTCTCACTAACCACGTATTCAGGAAAACTTTTATTCAGTCTTACGAATTTGCCGACAGGAGCTATACCTTTATTGTTTTTAGCTTGTATGATTAACTGATGTCTTATTTGCCTTTTTTTGCGCCTATTCTCACGCTTTTTTAGTTTTTGGGCATAAGTCATAAGTACTCCCTCCGTTTGGCTAGTTCTGGGCTTTGAGTAATTGAACTCACCCAAAATTTTGTAACCTAAAATATACTTGATAGTCTTATTATAAACTGATATAATTTATATATAAAATTCAGGAATCTAGGTAACAATTGATAATACTAAGTTACCAAGATTGATAATTTGCATTGAAAGCAGGGGGAGATTTTTGAAAACTGTTACGCTTGATATTATTAAAATAGGCGAAAGCTATAGAGAATTGATAACATTTAACTATAATGCACAGATAGAAAGGCCGATGTTATCAATAGTAAGGGCACTTGAAAACCTTAAAAAACAATATACTTCCGTAAACGGAAAAGATAATTTATATTCAATTTTCCAGATCGATTTATTAAAAGAATTGCTTGGAACAGAATATGAGGCAGTCTCTTCATTGCTAGAGTTTACCGGCAACAGTATAAATGATTTTACAGAGGCGGAAGCGCCGCTAAAGACAGAAAATATTAGCGAATTCATACAATTTGAAATTAATACAATAGAGGAATTTTTGATCTACTTATTTCCTGGGGTTCCTGGAGAGGCAAAGTCAATAGAAGAAAATTATGAAATTATATTGACAGAGAGTAACGAAATACAAATAATTCCTTCAAAAGAAATATCAATAATACAGGGACGTACGCCATCAGAAAAGTATACTGAAATAATGGGAAAATACGGATCATATCTATTTTCACCAGAGCTATGTGATGAAATAATTAATACTGTATATAAAAATGGAATACCTAGAGAGGCTCTATTGCAAGATAGATCTTTCGTACCCAATTTGAAAAGCAAAAGGTATTCTCAGTTAAGCGATGACATAAGAAAAGTTGAACATGATAACTCAAAAGTAACGGTTACTAGCGATGAAGGTAAGCGCATATATGTAAGGGGTAATAAAATAAAATCACGATGCTATTATTCAAGTGCTGGCATACTACCTCTTGTTTGGGCTGAAATCAAATTTGCCATAGAGAATGACATATTTATAAGGCGATGCCCCTCCTGTGATAATTATTTTGCATTGGCAAAAAACGCTATGAAAAAACTATACTGTAATGATAAATGCAGAGATAAGTATAGAGTACAAAAAGACAAACAAAATCCGAACTACGAGCAAATTCAACGACTTAAAATGAGAAAATCGAGAACTGATGACATTAAGAAAAAAGAAGAAATTCAGAAAGAGATAGACATTCTAAAAAATCAATCATAATAGCGAATTTATGTTACATTTTTTGCTGCATTCAATATAAATTAATAAAAATCGAAATAAACACTAAAGTAAAATAATTGTAACAAAAAAGCCCCCAAATGCTTAATATAAGGGGGTTTTTTGTTCTATAGTAAACTAATATAAATTGCAATAAATTCCGCATCTTATTTTTCGTAATCAGCAGGTTCGTGGGTTCGAATCCCATCTCCAGCTCCAGGGGATATAATCCTTAGAATCATATAGGTTCTAAGGATTTATTATATCTATCAGGTTTATCGGCCTGAATTACGGCCAGTCTGCTCTGGTTAATTTCAAAAATTCTTTTGGTGTTATGCCATATTCCATTTTAAACGCCCTGAAAAAGTTGGAGTAGTCGCCGAAGCCGGTTTCCAGGTAAACTTCTTTTATCGGCATGTTCCGAAGTATTAGTTGCTTTGCAAGAATCAGCCTTTTTTGAAGTATGTAGCGGTAAACCGTGGTTCCGACATAACGCTTGAATTCGCGAAGGAGATGATACTTGCTGACGTGAAATTCCGAAGCAATATCGTCCAGCGTCAGGGGACGCGAGATATTTTCAGAAATGAAAACCAATACCGAATAAATCAAATTGTCCGTTACAACGTCTTCAACGTCCGTTGAGGGAACATCCAGCACGCCGCGGTTAATTTCAATCATTATCTGCTGGATCAAGTTTTTATAATATATGTCGCTGCCATAGCCGCCGTAATCCGCTTCAACCAATAGATTTGTCAGGCAGCGCTGTACTTTGCCGGTGACGGCTGCCGAACGGACCAGGTTGGTGCGGGAGGCTTCGGATTTTCTAAAACAGTATGAAAGGTCCGTGTCCTTGCTTCCAAGCTCTTTAAGAAACTGGGGCTTTATCCATAATACTATGCGTTCGTAAGCAACCGATTTATTGTTTATTTGGAGCTGATGAAGCTCATCCGTGTTTACCAGAATAATATCGCCGGGACTTAAGATGTATGAACGCCCTTCAATCATATAAGTTGCTTTTCCGGACAAAAACAAGTATACTTCGTAAAAGTCGTGATGATGAAGCTCAACCTCGCTGAATTCCAAGTCCTTGTAGTGGAATACCTCGTATTCGTTTTTCAGCATGTATTGACGGGACTGGTAGTTCTGCCATGTCTTTTTCATGATAACAACACCATGGACACAGAGTATTTTATTTTATATCATAATGTAATTTTTGCAAGTATTCAAGCAATAGCCGGCCAGGCAGGGATGTATTGCATATTCTCATTTCATACATTATAATCTCTTATATTACCCATAATCCGGGAGACGAACATAATGAATAATATAGAGTTTGTGTTTTTTGATTGCATGGAAACCCTGGTTGACTTGTATAAACTCCCGACAATTCGGGATTATGCGGCCTGGGCTTACGACGGGTCGGGAGTGGAAAACCTGTGGGAGGATTTTGATGAATTTTTCAGGTATTATATACTGGCAAAAGAGGATCTTGCGGCAAGACTCCCGGAGTATGCGGATTATGACATGAAAGAGCGTTTTTTCCACCTGGTGCGGCTGAGCCTGACGGGAATGCCTTACGAAATCATGGATAAAACCGCCGGAACGCTTTTTGAGAATTATTGGCGCAACTATAAGGCCGGGTGTTATGTAAGGGAAGACGTGCGCTTGATGATGCCGCTGTTGAAAAAGCATTTTAGAATGGGCGTGGTATCAAACTTCATGGTCCCGGGAGGCATTGAAGAATTGCTTGAAAGATTTGAAATAAGCGGTTATTTTGAATTCGTGGTAACATCGGTAGCCGAGGGGTGGAGAAAACCACACAAGGCAATTTACCAAAAAGCCCTTGAACTTGCCGGCATTTCCCCTGAACAGGCCGTCTTCGTCGGCGACGATTATATCAACGATTATTACACGACTAAAAGCATGGGGATGAATGCAATTCTGCTGGACCGTTACAACAAGCGCACCGAATTGAAAGACAGGGTAGGGAATTTTTATGAGCTGCTGGGAGTGCTGACGGGCAAAAACTCAGACTTGTATGGAAAAGAGGATGATAAGTAGCATGGAAGACAACGCGGCAAAATATTACATTGTGAACGGCAAGGTGCAGGATGCTTCGGTTAACCCGGAATATCCGGGTATTGCCGGTTATGCTGTATATGAAGTTATCAGGATTATCAACGGAGTGCCGTTGTTTTTTGAAGATCATTACGAACGTATGAAAGGTTCGTTCGATGCGATCGGGAAGTCTCTTGAAGCAACTCCCGGTCAGTTTAAGCAGGATATGGGGAGATTGCTGGAAGCAAACCAGGCAGATAACTGCAACGTAAAAATAATAATTTACGGCGATAACGGAGGCAACAGGTTGCGCGGCTGTCAGGCGCGCCTGGCATATATAAGCAAAAGCTATTACCCGCCTAAAGAAGTAGCCGACGAGGGCGTCAAAACGGGGCTTCTACGGATGGAGCGGCGCAATCCCAACGCAAAACTTGTCGACAACGAATATAAAAAAGCAGTGAGCAGGAGAATCACGGAAGGCGGCTTTTTCGAGGTCATACTGGTGGACGGCGGCGGGCGGATAACCGAGGGCAGCAAATCCAACGTGTTTTTTGTGAAGAACGGTTCCATATTGACAGCGCCGGGGTGGTCGGTGCTGAAAGGAATTACGCGCAAATATGTTATCGCAGCTTGCAAAAATGCAGGTTATGAGGTTGTTGAGAGGTTTATGAAGGCCGATGAAATAAAAGAGGCAGAAGGCGCGTTTTTATCAGGCACTTCGATTAACGTGCTTCCTATCAGGTCCATTGACGACATGATATTGGAATCTCCATCAAATCCTGTGGTTGATTCCGTCAGGCGGGAATATGAAAAGTTGCTTGAGGAATATATCAAGAAATCTGAGAAGCTAGTATAATCGACGGATAGCGTGGCTCGGCATTATGCGAATCATTTGTTAGCACTCGCGCCAAGAGAGTGCTAATTTTTCCTTGACAATGCCGGAATTCAAGTTGTAATATAAATATTGTCATTACTACGTACAATTGCAACAGGAGGTATTTTTATGCCAAGGGAAACTGGTAATATTTCAATAAATACCGAGAATATATTACCGATTATAAAGAAATGGCTTTACTCCGAAAAGGATATTTTCGTCCGCGAGATGGTTTCAAATGCCAATGACGCCATTGTGAAACATAAAAAGCTAGTTTCCATAGGTGAAGCCCCTCCATTGGGAGAGAACGAAAAATACCGTATTGATGTGGTTGTTAACAAGGATAAAAAAACGATTGAAATTATTGACAACGGAATCGGCATGACCGGCGAGGAAGTAAAAAAATACATAAACCAGATAGCTTTTTCAGGCGCGGTCGATTTCCTTGAGAAATACAAGGACAAAACGGATGAGGGCAGCCAGATCATAGGCCATTTCGGCCTTGGATTCTATTCCGCCTTCATGGTTTCCGAAAAAGTCACCATTGACACTTTATCCTGGCAGCCGGATGCAAAGGCCGTCAGGTGGATAAGTTCGGGCGGGTCCGATTACGCGATGGACGATTCGGAGCGTTACGAAAGAGGCACAACGGTAACGCTGCATTTAGCGGATGATTCGCTGGAATTTCTTGATTATTACAAGATGAGGGATATTCTCGAAAAGTATTGCTCATTCATGCCGTTTGAAATCTTTCTCCGGGATGATTCGAAAAAGGAGGACAAGGAGAAGAAAGACGTTTCCGGGAAAGGTGGCGCCGAAGACAAGAAAGGGGACGAACCGGAGCAGGAGAAGCCGCTTAACGATACGCGCCCCCTTTGGCTGAAGAATCCCAAGGACTGCACGGAAGAAGAATACAAGGAATTTTACAGGAAGGTGTTCCGTGATTTCAAAGATCCGCTTTTCTGGATCCACTTGAACATGGATTATCCTTTTAACCTCAAGGGCATATTGTATTTCCCCAAGCTCAAGCACGAGTTTGAGACGATCGAGGGGCAGATAAAGCTTTATTACAACCAGGTATTTGTCGCGGATAACATTAAGGAAGTGATACCGGAGTTTCTCATGCTGCTCAAGGGGACTATTGACTGTCCTGATCTTCCGCTTAATGTTTCAAGGAGCTTCTTGCAAAATGACGGGTATGTATCAAAAATCTCAACCCATATTACCAAAAAAGTGGCGGACAAGCTTACGTCATTGTATGAAAACGAGAGGGACAATTACAACAAGTATTGGGACGATATCAACCCGTTCGTGAAATACGGATGCATACGGGAAGCGAAATTCTACGACAGGATGAAGGATTTCGTAATCTTTAAGACAACCAAGGGTGAGTACCTGTCGCTGAAAGAATATCTCGACAGGAACAAGGACAAGCAAAGAGACACGGTTTTCTATGTGACGGATGAGAAACAGCAGGCACAGTATGTAAGACTGTTCGATGAGCAGGGCATAGACGTGCTGGTGCTCAATACCCTGATCGATAATCATTTTATCCAGTTCCTCGAGATGAAGCAGGAGGGCATAAAGTTTTCACGTATTGATGCGGAACTGTCGGACAGCATGAAAGAACAGGAAGCGTCCAAAACCGATGCCGACCTGGATAAGAAGCTGGAAAAGCTATTCAGGGAAACGCTGGACAACGATAAGCTGAAAATTCGGGTCGAAGCTTTGAAATCGGCTTCCACGCCCGGCATAATGCTGCTCTCCGAGTATTCCAGGAGGATTCGGGATATGAGCAGGATGTACGGTATCGGCATCGGTGACGCCGGGGAGATGTTTCCTGAGGAGCACACGCTGGTGCTTAACAGGAACAATTCGTTGATAAAAGCCGTGGCCGGAATGTCGGAAGACGAGAAGAAAATGGACGATGTTTCGCTTATCTGCCGTCACATTTACGACCTCGCAATGATGAGCCACAGGCAGCTTGAACCTGACGCCATGACGAAATTTATCGAGAGAAGCAACCTGATTCTTGAAAAACTGGCCGAACAGGGGAAAGGCCAAGAAACACCGGTGAATGAAGAAAAAAAGGACTAAAAAGCCGCGGCAGGGGAGTAAAACCGGCTTTGAACACCGTAAAAAAAACAGCAACCGGATGGCACGTAGTCCATCCGGTTTTGTTTTTCCGGAAGCTGCTATAATGACGGAACCTTTATTTTTTATCTTTATCCTGTTCGCGTATTTCAACCCGCCTGATTTTCCCGCTGATGGTTTTAGGAAGCTCATCGACGAATTCTATTATCCTGGGATACTTGTAAGGCGCGGTTACCCTTTTTACATGGTCCTGCAGTTCCTTTGCCAGGCTGTCGCTTGCAGTATAATTCTTTGCAAGCACTACCGTTGCCTTCACAATCTGGCCCCTGTCAGGGTCGGGAACCGCCGTGATGGCGCACTCAAGTACGGCCGGATGTTCCAGCAGGGCGCTTTCCACTTCAAATGGACCGATCCGGTAGCCGGAGCTTTTTATCAGGTCGTCCGCCCTGCCCACAAACCAGTAGTACCCGTCTTCGTCCCTCCAGGCCATGTCTCCGGTGTAATATATATCATCATGCCAGACCTTCCGGGTAAGCTCCGGGTCTCTGTAATAGCCGTCAAACATGCCGCAGGGTTTGTGTCTGCCGGTGCGCACCACTATTTGGCCTTCTTCTCCGACTTCGCATGGTTCGCCGTTTTCATTGAGCAAATCTATATCGTACCCGGGCGACGGCTTGCCCATGGAGCCGGGCTTGGGTTCCATCCATGGATATGTTGCAAGCGTAACGGTCATTTCTGTCTGGCCATAGCCTTCCATGACTTTCAGCCCCGTAGCCCTGAGAAATTGATGATATATTTCCGGGTTAAGAGGCTCGCCGGCAATTGAGCAGTCCTTCAGGCTGCTGAGATCGTACTTTGAAAGGTCTTCCTTGATAAAGAACCTGTATATTGTCGGCGGCGCGCAGAAAGACGTTATCTTGTACCTGGATATAACCTCCAGGATGTCTTTCGGGACAAACTTGTTGTAATCGTAAACAAACACGGCAGCACCACTGATCCACTGGCCGTAAATCTTGCCCCACATTGCCTTGGCCCAGCCGGTGTCGGCAACTGTCAGGTGAAGTCCGCCTTCTGCAACGTTTTGCCAGTATTTGGCCGTCAATATGTGACCGAGCGGGTATGTGAAATTATGCTTCACCATTTTAGGCATGCCTGTTGTACCGGAAGTAAAATAAAGAAGCATAATATCATCATTTTTCGTGGATTCATTTCCGGATGGTCTCTCGAAATATTCCGGAGATGCCTCCAATTCACTGTCAAAATCCAGCCAGCCATCCCGCCGGCCGCCGACCAGTGCTTTAACCTCAAGCGACGGGGATTCGGGTATGGCGTCTTCAACATGCCTGATTACGTCGTCCTCTGCAACTGCCGCGATCATCTTGATATCGGCGGCGTTGCACCTGTAAACGATATCCTTTTTTGTCAGCAGGTGAGTTGCAGGAATGCAGATAGCCCCGATTTTATGCAAGCCAAGAAGGCAAAACCAGAATTCGTACCGCCTCTTGAGGATCAGCATGACAGGGTCGCCTTTTTTTATCCCGTGGCTTTTAAAGAAATTGGCCGCCTTGTTGCTGAAATGCTTCATTTGCGCGAATGTGAAAGTTGCCTCGCTGCCCTTGTCATCGCACCACACCATGGCGGTTTTATCGGGTGTTTTATCTGCAATTTCGTCAACGACGTCGTATGCGAAATTGAAATTGTCGGGCACGTTTATTTTGAAGTTTTCATAAAAATCCTCGTAAGATTCAAAATTTATTCTTGTCAAGTACTTGTCCAGCATAAAAATTACTCCTATCATTTCGGATTTCCGCATATGTCCGCATAGCGGTAATACGCGGCGTATTTTCACGTTTTGTTTTTATGGCGGGCTTTGCTATTTAATAATAATGGCGAGGAATTTCGCCTGTTTTCCTCCCAGCGCCTTCATTCCGTGGTTGCACCCGGAATCGAAATACAGTGAATCGCCCTCGTTCAATAGCAGCTGGCGGCCATCCAGGTAAATCATAAGTGTGCCTTCCAGCACATAATTGAATTCTTGCCCGGGATGCGAACTGAAATGGATTGGCTCATCATTCGCAGACGGTTCAACGCAGACAATGAACGGCTCTGCTTTTTTATTGACGAAATTGTATGCAAGGTTCTGGTATTTGTAAGGTTTTTTCCTGTCGACGCTGATACCTTTGCCTTTTCTGACAAGGCAATAAGTACGGAGCCTGGGGTTTTCACCGGTCAATATGGCAGTCAGCTCCACGTTGTACAAATTTGCCAGCTTGTAAAGTAAGCCGACAGGAATGTCAATTTCGCCGCCTTCATATTCCTTGTATGTATCTGCCGGAATGCCGAGATCATTTGCCAGCGATTCCGCGGAAATACCGGCAAT
>JBLNDI010000023.1:0-14739 GCA_050261495.1 Bacillota bacterium | reverse complement strand
ATTGCCGCGGTTTCAGCGCCGGTCGCCGGCTTTGCCGCTGTTTGTCCCCGCGCCGCATCCGTCTTTTCTTCTTTTTTGGATATATCCGTTTCAGCAGCGGTTGCTTTTATCTCTTTAGAGGGTTCCGTTTTAACCTGCCCTGCCTGCGCCGTAGTTGTTTCTTTTGCAGCCGGCTCGCGCTCTTCACTTTTCGCAGGCGTTACAGGCGGCTTTTTGGCAGGAGTTTCCGCGGCTTGTGCGCCGCCGTCCTTTGCGGTGGTTTCCGCCGGCTTTTTACGCTCCTGCTTTTGCAACTCGCTTATATTAATCATGTAATCGGGTCTGGTTTTTCTTACAAACCCGGAAAGAAGCCCTGTATTTGCATCGGACGACCTAATGTACTCGCTCTTCCTGTCATGCCTGTCTCCGCGCACATCACCCCTGGGGTATCCGTCTCTGAACGAGTCCTTGCCTTCGTCCCGGGTATTTATAATAATCTCCGTAGTCCTGATTATTCGGGGTGCGTTTTTCGCATCTTTCTTCAATTCAGGCCTGGGCGGCGCAGGAATTGGCGGGGCTGCTTTCTTTTCCTCGGCGCCGTCGGTTTTCTCATCGTGCCTGATGACGCCGATATGGTTATACAACGCCTCCAGTTCATGCTCTTCGAGAAGGCTCATATGGTTTTTCACTATAATATTGATTTCCGCAAGCTTTTCCATCAAACGCTTGCTTGTCGTGTTCAGCTCTTTTGCCAATTCATATACTCTAACTTTTTCCAAATCTATACACCCCCATGCTCTTTACCACGGTCTGCTATCATTGTCTTCAGATGCTCCGCAAAACCCCGGTCCTTGATTGCGATTACCGTCCGCACATTTCCCCCTGTAAATTTACCAAGCAATTCTTTCTGTCCGAAACGCACCATGCCGACTTTCCTGTAGGCGCTGGCATTCATGAATTTCTTCACGGTATTTGCCGATGCGTCTTCAGATACAATCAACAGGTACACTTTCCCCGATTTCAAAGCGCTTTCGCATGTTTCTTCGCCGGCAACCAGCTTTCCGGCTTTTTTTGCAAGACCAATAAAGGAGTAAATCTTGTCAGTCATTGCTTTTCTCCAGTTCTGATCTCAATGTATCGTAAACAGCGGCGTCAATGCTTGTTTCAAATGCCTTTTCCAGTTTCCTGCCTTTTCTCGCCTTGTCAAAGCACTGCGTATTCCTGCAGATATATGCTCCCCTTCCGGCCTTTTTCCCGGTAAGGTCCACGGACATTTCTCCTTCCTTGTTCCTTACTATCCTTATCAATTCCTTCTTGGGCTTCATCTCATGGCACCCAAGGCACATTCGCAAAGGCACCTTTTTGCGTTTCAAGATCAAACACCCCTATTCCGCTTGATCAGCCGGTACTTCGCCATCATTATTCTCCCCGGCGTCTTCACCGTTCACCCCTGCATCATCACCGTCTTCCTCCGGATCGCTGCCGTCCCCTTCGAAATTTTCGCCGCTTTCATCACCGGCGTTCTCAGCGCCTCCAGCATTTTCTCCGGCGCTCTCGCCGTATTCTTCTTCATATTCCCCGTCTGCTTCTTCATCCTCGTAATCATACTCGTCGCTGTCCGGGTCATAATTATTATCGATATTGAACATCTGCCTTTCAATAGCTTCCCTCAGCTGTGATTCGCTCTTTATATCGATCTTCCACCCGGTCAGCTTTGCCGCCAGCCTTGCGTTCTGCCCTTCCTTCCCTATGGCGAGGGACAGCTGGAAATCCGGCACGATAACCCGAGCCGCTCTCTCTTCTTCATTGACATCAACCCTGATGACTTTCGCGGGACTCAGGCTGCTTGAAATATACTCTTCTATATTGCTGCTCCATTTAATAATATCGATTTTTTCACCCCTGAGTTCATCAACAATAGCCTGGACCCTGGTGCCCTTTTGCCCGACGCAGGCTCCCACTGGATCGACATTAGGATCTTTTGAGTGAACAGCAATCTTTGTCCTTGAGCCGGCTTCCCTGGAAATACTCTTGATCTCGACCGTCCCGTCGTGAATCTCCGGCACCTCAAGCTCAAAAAGCCTTTTAACCAACCCCGGATGGGTCCTGGAAACCATAACCTGGGGTCCTTTTGTCGTCTTCTTCACTTCCACGATATAAGTTTTTATCCTGTCGTTAAACCTGTATTCCTCCCCGGCTATCTGCTCGGACGGTGTCATGACAGCTTCCGTTTTGCCCAGGTCTATGATCACGTTCTTCCTTTCGCTTCTCTGGATTATCCCGGTTACGATATCGCCTTCCTTATTGTAGAATTCATCATAGATTATGCACCGCTCGGCTTCACGTATCCTTTGCATGACAACCTGTTTCGCAGTCTGGGCGGCAATCCTTCCGAACTTCCTCGGAGTAACTTCTATCTCGGCAATATCGTTCTCCTCGTACCTGCTGTCTATCTTCTTCGCATCTTCAACAGATATTTCACCGCTTTCGTTTTCAGGCACCGATGTGACTTTTTTAAGCGCAAATACCTTCACATCCCCGTTTTGAGGGTCAATGGTAATTCTTACATTCTGTGTTGAACCGAAATTCTTTTTGTAAGCCGAAACCAGGGCGGCTTCAATAGCTTCTATCAAAACCCCTTTATCAATGCCTTTCTCTTTTTCCAGCTGATTCAGCGCCTGAATCAATTCCGCGCTCATATCTTTACCTCCTATATCCCGCATTACAGGGAAATACTGCATTAATTCCAATTATATTATCCAATGGCTTCCGCAAGCCGTTTTTTCGTATTTTCAAGTTTCAGCATATTGCATGCTCAAAGTCTTATGATCCGCCTGACAATGGCGGTGTCTTTCCTGTCAAAACTCATTTCAGCGCCGTCATCTGCTGTTATTTTAATAATGTCTCCTTCCAGACCTTCCAGTCTTCCCTCAAATGTCTTTTTGCCGTCAATTGGGCGGTACAGCTTTACTTCCACCGTTTCTCCCCTGAACCGTTCAAAATCGCGTTCTTTCTTCAAGGGCATTTCACCGGGGGACGATACCTCCAGTATATAACTTTGCCTGATTGGATCAACTTCGTCCAGCCTGACGCTCAACCGTTCGCTGACAGCCTGGCAATCGTCGATGGTGATTCCGCCGGGTTTGTCAATGTATACCCTCAGGTACCAATTGGCGCCTTCTTTAAGGAATTCCACGCCAACCAGTTCAAATGCCAGCGAATCTACAATAGGCTGCGCCAGTTCCTCAACTATGCCCTCCACGCTTTTTTTTGACATAATGCCGCTCGCTCCATTCAATTTGTTCTGCGCACAATTTAACAGTGTAAAGACAAAGAGTGGGGTTGGCCCACTCTTCGCCAAAATCAATATGTTTAAGTCCGATAGTTATTATAACACGATAGAATTTTTTTATCAACGATTTTATCAATCAAATTCAATCACGCACTTGACAATTTCCCTGGCATTTTCAACAGAAAATTTCATCGCCTTTTCAACTTCGCCAAATTTAAATATATTGGTCACAATACTCCTGAGATCCGCCAAATGCTCGTTAACTGCCTTAATTGCCGCAGGATAGACATTCCGGTAACGGAACACCGTGTGAATACTTGCTTCCTTCGAGATAAGATTAATAAAGTCGTAAGATATGGTTGCTTCAGGCGCCAATCCAACAAGAACAATCGTTCCCCCTCTTTTAACCAACTGTACTGTCTGTTGAATTGACATCTTGCTGCCCGCGGTTTCAAAAACAATATCGACGCCTTCTCCACCGGTGATTTCATTTATAGCCTTAACCACATCGGTTTCGTCTGCTTTGAAAACGCCTGTGGCTCCAAGCTGCTTCGCCTTTTCAATCCTTTTAGGGATTATGTCGGTTACATATGCATCAGTAATACCCATAGCCTTGACAGTCATCAGAGTAACAAGCCCAATACAGCCCGCACCCAGTATCGCTGCAGATTGTCCAATCTGGGCATTCGCCTGTTTTGCGGCATGAAAGCCCACAGCAAGCGGTTCAATCAACGCTCCTTCAATAGTGCTCATCCCTTTAGGCAATTTAAAAGCCATATCCGCCGGATGCACTACATATTCGGCAAAGGCGCCATCATACGGAGGAGTGGCCATAAATACAACATCAGGACAAAGGTTGTACCTTCCCGTTTTACAGAACATGCATCTCCCGCAAGTATAACCAGGCTCCAGCGCCACAGTATCTCCAACACTGACATTCGTTACGTTTTTCCCGACTTTTACTACTTCGCCGCTGCTTTCATGTCCAAGCACTATAGGATTTCTCACAACACAATCGCCTATTCTTCCGTGCTGATAATAGTGCACATCCGAGCCACATATTCCAACATGCTTCATCTTTACCAGCACATCATTGTCTCCCGGTTCAGGAATCGGCCTGTTTTCCATTACGATTTTTCCTGGTTCGATCAAAACTGCCGCTTTCATTAGCCTTTTCATAGGAACACTCCTTTCTCTTAATATTAAAACATATCAATAAAGCGCCGTTGAACGCGGATCCAGCCTCTTAATTATGTCTTCCTGTATTGCTGGCGACAGGTCGAGGAAATTTACAAAAGTGCCATGTATCCTCATGATATAAACTCCACCGGTAGCATACTTTTCCGGGTTTTCCAGCACTTTGCGCAAAATTTCCGCGGTTGTTACATTAACATACAAGTAAAACGGCGACGGTTTATCACCATCCCCTCCGAAAAACAACGGCTTGATAACCCTGTCGCGGAATTGCAGCCCCTTTTCGGCGTTGTCAGATCCGGTAAAATACTTGGGATCTACTCCGAAATGCGATGCATAGCCACCGTTAAATTCCAAATACGGGAGTTTCAAGCTTGAAAGTATCCTGAACCCCAACCCCGATCCTGCATCGCCGTAAAGCGGATCAACTCCGTAATTCAGCATTTCGCGCGCCTTGCGTCCGTCCGGCGTGGCTCCGACCCAATATCCATAAAGCAGATGTGTGGTAGGAGTGCTCCAGTCTGCGCGGAATGGGTTCCCAAGGTAATTCTTTTTATCTTTTACCATTCTTGATATCCTCGAGGCTAACTCTACTACTTCATTATCAACTTCCGCTATGTTGTTTCCATACTTGGGGCACGTCAGCAAATATTCCCGCAATTCTTCAAAACCTTCAAAGTTTTTACGCAACGCTTCCGGCAACCGTAAGGCGTCCTGCGGCCGATCCCTCAGAAGGCTGTCGATTGCCACGAATGAGTCAGCCACAACCGTAAGCCCATGTATCAAGCAACCGCTGGCATTGTATTTTGTTCCTTGATGCACAGGATCGCGCATGTCATATCCCGTATCAAATCCGCCCATAAACACGCTGAGAAAAGGAACCGGACAAAGCGCTACGGCACGTGACACTGCATTGGCATATGTTACCATCTTTTCTATGAAATACATTGCATTTTGATAAAATTTTCCTCTGATGTTTTTTAAAAATTCCGTCATATCAGGTTCATTGGATACGACTGTGCCTATTTTTTCCCCCGTGATAGCCGAAAATCCGTCGTTTAAAGTAAGTTCCAGGATTTTTGCCAGGTTGAGCCAGCTATTGGTTGTGTTTCCGTTATCTTTGCCCATTATTAGCGGTTCCTGGCATCCTGCAACTGCGTAATCTTCCAGGTCGGCTTTATCTATACCGGCATTCTCCATGACTTTGAAAAGGGAATCATCGTTGAACAAAGATGGTGTCAGGCAACCGGGCTCAAAAAAGAAACGGCCCATTTCCTTGTAAATTGCCTCGGGTGTTCCGCGATGCAGTTTTACCGATAAAATCGGCTGCGGAAGATTCATGTCGCGGTACGCTTCCATTAATGCAAAAGAAGTGTCATTTGTTATGTCTTCACCGCAGGATGATTTGCCTCCGACTAGTATATTTTGGGAGATTGCCCAGCTACGGTCTCCGACGTTAAAAAATACGAGAAAATGTTTGAAAAGCTGCGATGCTTTGTCTTTATCCAATCTGTCTTTTTTTCTGTATGGCTCAAAAATCCGGTCTGCATTGCCGACTGAGAAAGCATAGGGATTGGGAGACTGTTCCAGGCACATAACCTGCCAAAGAATTATAAAGCTCTGAATAGATTCATACAATGTTTCCGCTCCGTATCTTGGCACTTTCTTCAATGTGTTTTCTATCAACTCCCATCGTTTGCGGTCCGCACCTGCGGATTTCTGCTTTTTTTCTCCAGCCAGCCCTGCATAGCGCTCCGCCAAGATAAGCGCACTTTGTAAAGCAATTCCCATAGCCTTATAGTTTTCCCGCTTTTCCGCATCATCTTCGTTAGCGGCTTTCATATCCAGACGCCTTTTGAGTTCCTCGATTCCATACGATAACACGTATCTAAAATCAGGAATAACATGCCCGGTAACCGGTTCAATGAAAAACACGGCTTCCCTGGTATAGACACTGGCTTCTTTGTAGATGCTTTTCAGCACCTTCGCGTATTCTCCCTGCTCGAAATACTTCCGCTGCGCTTCAATCCGTTCGGCGGTAAATTCCTCATTCGGTTTTATGTCGTTATATACGGCTTCAGGATCACAATAGCCCGAAAACGTTTCAACACGGAATTCGGGGTTGATCAACGCATAACTGTTGGCAAACGCATCCCTTTGCGTGCCGGCAAAAATTGCGTTATCACTTATAAAAAGAGGAAGCTTTCGAGCAATTTCAACAAGACACTCGGCTTGTTTCCTTTCTCTTCCGAGTTCAGGCGATTTTTCTTCGAAATTGCGCTTGATTTCCTGGACAAGAAACCACCCGTCCAGCCTTTTGCATTTACGCTCTTCCCGGTAGAGTTCATGAGCCATTTCTGAAATCTCACTGCATGCGTATATATCAAATATCGTCATGGGTTTAATTCACCTTCCCCCCGTTTTAATATCATATCCCGAACGCTTTCATACATATCCTGGTCAAGTGTGCAGTACGCGCAAACCCGCCTTTTTGCATTCGTCCTCGAACATCTTTATAGTTTCGTCCGGCACGAACGCGTTGACCGGCTTATACGGATAACCGCACATCGCCCATTTTTCCTTTCCATATTCATGGTAGCCCAGAAACTCGACAGTTACATTAGTCGAACCACAGCAATGGAAAAAACTGATCAATTCCTCAATATCCTTCTTTGAAGTATTAAAACCCCCTATTAAAGGCACACGGATCAATACATTGGGGTGACAGCATAAAGCACTTCTGATATTAACTTTTATCGTTTTATTATCTACGCCGGTGACAGTGCGGTGCCGTTCACCATCAACACATTTTAAATCAAGGATAAGAAAATCAATAATATCAAACAGTGACGGAAGGCGCGGATGCGTGGCGTTCGACTCGATTGCGGTGTTTATTCCTAGTACCTTAAGACCACGCAAAAGCTCCTCCAATGCGTCAAACTGCAGTGTCGGCTCCCCGCCGCTGGCTGTTACTCCGCCTCCGTCTATAAACAAACTTCTGCTTTCGGAAGCCTCATCTAAAAGTTCTTTTACTTCGTATTCCTTACATGAGAACGTGATTTGCCTGTTCGGATGCTCATAAATGCAGGCGCGGCTTTTGCAAGTTTTACATATATTCCGGTCGATTTCATTATCATGGATCGCTCCAAACGGACAATATTCAGGCAAAAGCCGTCCCTTCCGAACCATAAGTACACCGCCTTTTTCCAGTCCTTCCGGATTTGCGCACCATGGACACCTCATATTGCATCCTTGAAAGTGGTAAACCAGCCTATTGCCGGGGCCATCCTGTGAATAGTTGAATCCCCGCTGAAAGAGCCTGACTCTCATTTAAGGCCTCCTACATTTATGCTATCCTCATTACTCCTATATTTAATAATCTTCTGAGCCTCTGCAATATCCCGAAACCGGCCTACCCCGGTCATTGCATATAATACCGCTCCATATGCGGCTTCCTCGCGATGGACGGGAATCTGAACCGGCATAGCAAACTTCCTGGAAAGTATTTCCGCAAGGACAGGATTTTTCCGGACTCCATTTCCTGAAACTATTAGCCGTTTTTTGCCTTTGCCTTCGACGGAAAACACCGGCTGGACAAGCTCGTACAATTCCTGCGCTATCCCGTCCAAAAAACCGGCTATCAGATGAAGCGGCGTGAAATTATCAAAAGAAATATTTTCTATCTTTCCACGTTCGCCAGGGTTATCCCTTGCTCCACAGAATTTTGTCGTAACCAGCAGAGGATTATCGATTGAATTAATTCCCTCGATCGCCGAATTCATCCGGGAATAAAGCGAATTAGCTTTTTTGACACCCGCAAGCTTGACAACATCCCTGAAAAACGATTCCAGAAGAGCATATGCCCTGCCACCGCACAGGGGTGAACCCGTAAGAAGGTTCTTGCCATAAAGGAACGGTCGGAGTTCCAAGCCATTATATTGGTTTTTCAGTATTCCGTCTATCGCGATTGACACCTGGCTCCCGGTGCCAATATTTGCTAAAACGCACTCTTCGACCTTGTCCACCGAACCGAGAAAACTTGCTTGGTTATCGCCTATGGGCACGGCAACCGGAATTCCTTCGGCAGTTTCTCCGAGAATCGCACATTCACCGACTACATCAGGCAAAAGGTTCACATCAATTCCGAAACCGCCAATAACCGCCTTATCGAATTCCCCTTTCTCAAGGTTGAAAAAACCAATACTTGCAGCATTCGTTACATGAACCAAGGACTTTTTCCTGCCGGTTAAACGCATGGCTACATAATCCTGCACCGTGCATAACTGAGCGGCATCCTTCGGCAAAACCCCCGTTTGCGTATGAAAAAAGCAAGTTGTCAGGCCGAAGCCGGTGGCCATATTGTAGTTGCTGTTTCTGGTAAGGTAATCGGCGTAAGTGCATCCATTTTTATACTGCATGAGCCCCGATTCATCCTGCCATGTATACAGGGGACTTACCGCATTCCCATTCTTGTTCAAATATAGAATTCCATGCATTTGTCCGGTGATGCCGATGCAAAGTATCGGCCGGTATTTCCGGGCAAGTTTCCTGCATAGACGTTCTGCTATATCAGCTGTTGCAACGGCATCCTGAACTTTTTCATATTTTGCCTCTGTTGCAACAAAACTGTTGGATACCTCTATAATTTCCTCAACGGACCCCGAATCAGCATTAATTGCGGCAGCACATATTTTTGAAGTACCAATGTCAAGTGATATAACTGTCAAATTATTCTACCCCCAAAGAGAATTAAACTGAAAATTAACTATGGCTGCACTCAACCAATATTTTTGTCTTTGCCCGGTATTTTCCATCGCTAAGAACCTCCGCCAGCTTTTCCAGGGGGATTTTCATGCTCACAAGATCCTTTACTTGCACCCGCTTTGACGCTAATAATTCCACCGCTCGAGCCTGGGTGTAAGGATTAACGAACGAAGCAGTGATATGCAGCTCCTTTCTGAAGATCTCAAAAGGACGAATAGAAACCTCGGCTTTAGGTTTCGTCAGGCTGAATATCATGACTGTGGCTCCCTTTGACGCAGCCTCAATAGCGCAACTCACAGTCTCCTCCTTACCCACGCATTCTATCACTCTATCTACTCGGTCGCCTTCTGTTTCAATGCTTCTTATGTATTCGTCGCATGACGCGAAGCATAAATCCGCGCCAAGCCGCAGTCCCAATGCCGCTTTACCTGTATCCGGCTCAATTAGTGTGACTGAAGAAGCTCCGGCCAACCTTGAAAGCTGTACCATAATAAGGCCGATTGTTCCTCCACCGATGACGAGCACACGGTCACCGACTTGTATGTCCGTCAGATCGACGCCGTGCAAACAGCATGATATAGGCTCGGCAAATGCAGCCTCCTCGTATGAGACACTATCCGGAACCTTTATAAACATTTTCTCGGGAAGGGTGCAGTACTCGGCAAAACCGCCGTCGATTGTCGTCCCTGCACCTATCATTCCGTTGCAAAAATGCTCTTTTCCGCTTTTGCAATAATAACATTTCCCGCAATATGTATTAGGATCTACTGTTACTTTATCTCCCGGTTTTAATGTAGTTACATTTTCGCCAACTTTAACTATCGTCCCGGACATTTCATGTCCAAGTATGCATGGAGGCGTAGTTGCCGCCGATCCCTCGTCGCCGTGGAAAATATGCAGGTCTGTCCCGCAAATCCCGCAAAATGCAACCTTCATGACAGCTTCATCAGGCGCCGGCTCCTTTACAGGTACATCTACAACCTTTATATCTCCCTTGCCATAAAAAATAGCAGCCTTCATAATATAATCCTCCTTATTGACTATATAATATATAATAGATCGTTAGCAGCAAACATCAGCCCTTTACGGCTCCGGTTGTCAAACCTGTTATAAATTGCTCCTGCGCCAGCAAGAATATTATAATAATCGGCAATGTGGAAAGGAACGAACCTGCCATTAACAAACCATACTGCAGGTTGTAAGGATCCGCATATAACGTGGCAAAGCCGACCTGTAACGTCATCATATGTTTTGACTTAAGCATGATGAAAGGCCAGAAATAACCAATCCAGGAATTCAACCAGAGATATATCCCCAATACGCCCAATGCCGGTCTTATCAGCGGCAAGGCAATCTTCACAAAAATGCCGGCTTCAGTCAATCCGTCTATCCTTGCCGCTTCTAAAAGATCATTTGGCAGGGAGGATGAAACATACTGTTTCATCATAAATATGCCGAACATGCTGACAGCATATGGCAGCACTACGGAAGCATAAGTATCTATCAGCTTGATATCTACCATCATTTTAAATATGGGAGTAATGGTAACGACATCCGGAATGGCAACGGATCCAAGAACTATCCAAAACAGCAGCGGCTTGAATTTAAAATTGTATATCCCGAACGCAAAACCGGCAAGCGAACAAATAAACAGCCCTATCCCCGTCGTAAGGATACTGATGATAAAACTGTTCATAAACCACCGTACCGTATCATGCTTAGTGAATAAATCAATATAATTATCCAATACAGGATTCTTGACAAACAACCCTGTCATTTTTGAATAATAATCGCCCGTGCTTTTAAAAGAACTCATGATCATCCAATAAAAAGGTATAAGGATGCATATGGCGAATATTACCAAAAAGAAATGAAGAGTGATTTTCCCCAAATACACTTTATACTTTTTCACCATTCTGCTTTCCCTCCTTTTCACTCAGACGGTTTACATATAGAATCGAAAATCCCATCATTAATAAAGTCATAAGATACGCAATTGCCGATCCTTTACCCAAAGCACCTTCCAGGAAACTTGTCCTGTAAAGCATAATCTGCAATGTAAGCGTACTGTTCGCGGGTCCTCCCTGCGTTAATATCCACGGCTCCTCAAATGTCTGGAAAGAAAGAATTGAGGACATGATTATCACAAACATCAGCGTTGGCTTTAAAAGAGGAGTAGTAATGCGGAAAAACGTCGCAACCGGGCCCGCCCCATCAATTTTTGAAGATTCGTAAATATCTGAAGGAATCGCGGACAGACCGGCAAGAAAATATGCACAATAATAACCGGTGCCCCTCCAAACTTTCATGATCAAAATGCCCCATTTAGCCAAATTCATGTCATTGAACCACCGTACGGTGAATTGATATCCGAAAATGTCCATAATTGACGCAATCAGTCCGCCGTTTCGCGAAAAAATAAGATCAAACACCATCGCCACTACCGGAAGCGACATGGCTATAGGAGTAAAATATATGGAACGGTAAATTTTTCTCCCGTTAACAAAAGCTGAAGAAAGCAGCACTGCAAAAATTAATGCCAGCGAAATCATAATGGCATTGTATACAATTACGAAAAACAGGGTGTTTACAACTGCTTTCCTGAACGTATCGTCTTTTAGGAGGGATATATAGTTTTCAAAGCCCACAAACTTAAAAACATTAATGCCATTATAATTAAAAAAACTGATATATAAAGACCAAATGATCGGCCAAAGCCGAAATGTCACAAAGAAAACAATAAATGGAGACAGAAATAAATATGGCATAAAGTTTTTGTTAGAAAGAAGACTGTTTTTCATCCGGCACCTCCATGAAATTCAGGATCATATCTTCATCAGGTTATATTGCCTGTAAACATCCATAATCGCTTTTCCACGCAAATAAGAATCCGTGGTATAACTCAATATCATGCCTGTGCGCACGCCTTTTTCATTAAGTTTTCTCGCAATGGTTTCAAAACATTGCGCATCATGGAAAATATCGGGTGCATTGGCGCCTGTATACCCGCTTTCAATTAAAAAGCGGCCGTATAATTCATTATAATTTTCAATGTAATATTCAACGCCTATTTGTGTGCTCAGTCCGGCTACCCAGGGGCATTCACCCAAGACTTTGAACAGGTGCAGACCTTTTGATGTATGGGTACTGCAATAATGAGGGTAAACCGGTCCTCCAAAGGCATCGGCCAGTTTTTTCCATTGAGGCAAAACGAATTCACGCAGCAAATCGGGAGATAAATTGATAATTGTATCTCCGTTTAAACGTATACCCGGCGAAACGATTCCCCAGTGTGATATATTATCCGTATCGGAATGTCCCGTAACTTTCCTGAATTCTTTTTCCACGCGTATGAAAAGCTCAGTGCAAAAATCCAAAAGGCGATGTATTTCTTCAGGATAATCAAAAAAATCCGTGTATATTTCTGGTCCGCGCAAAAGCTCAGCAAGGGTAAACGGCTCTATTTTCCAAAAGGTAGCCACGTTGATGTTTGCGGGAAGGTGCTCCCTGAAAAAGCTAGCAGCCTCAAGGGCAACAGGAAGAAGCCCTGTGTCCATTGACGGCATCTCGAGTTCATCAACCTTCTCTATATCATGTATAATCGGCTTTATCCAGGGACCGACAGTGGCTGCATCCACAACTTGAGTACCTCGTTCGGGCAATATTATCTTGCAGCCAACCATGGAGGGCAAAATACTATCTCCGAAATAGTCCAAGCTAACCGTGGGAATCAAGTCGGATGAAAAGCGCACAGTATTGATCATATTACGGACTTTCATCTGCAAAAACGGACGTGGATCATTCAACCCCGGGTATTCCTTGATGGAATTCTGCGGATCGGCGCAAAGAAGCGCCAACGGAATTCGCTCGCCTTCCCACCGGAAAGTGCTGAGATGCAGTTCCCGAATTTCCTTCAGCCGCTCGGGAGGATAGTTTTTCGAGCTTTCATTGGCCAATATGTCAATATCCCTTTTAAGTTCGTCTTCAATAAATGGCATATTATCCTAAATCTCTCCTTTGCGTGCTACGGCCTCCACCCGAAGAAGGATATTATTCCTTTTCGGATGGAGGACTGTACACGCTTTTCAGGCAATGAATTATTCAGAACCGTTAAGAGTCATCTGTTATAAAAATGTTATCCTGCTATTGATCTGCCTGTTTCGCTTGCAAGATTATTAATAATCGCATCGCATGCCTGCTCGGGGGTAATTTGACCAGCGATCATCAGATCCATCTGTTCGCCGATGACTTTTTCGGTCACCGACCAATCAAAGTAGTAGAAAGCAGGAGTATCCAAGATCTTTTCGTAAAGGTTGGTTCCGGAGAAATATTCATCACCTTTGCTGTAGAATTCATTCGCCTTGGCTTTCTCAAACGCCGGGACAAGATTGCTGTACTTCGAAATTGCAACTTGTCCTTCCTCCGTGCCGGCTACCCAGCGAACAAACTTTAAAGCTTCCTTGGCTTTCTGGGACTGAGCAGGAATCGCCATGACAGTGCCTCCCCAGAAGCCTGTGTAATGAGTATCAAGGTCATCCCATTTCGGGAATGAAGAAACACTCCATTTGCCGCTGAGTTCGGGCATGTTCTTTTTGATATTGGCGCCCTCAGCCATGTTGAAAAGCCATCCCGCAACATCTCCATTCTTGAGAGATGCCCAGAATTCCGCAGTCAAGTGCGGCAAGTTTGCTGCAATATCCTCATCAAGCATTTCGTCAATCCATTTCAACGCGGCGAGCAAATCCTTGTTGTTGCCGACAATCTGCCCGTCTTTTGTATAAATTGTGCCTCCCCTGGACTGAACAAGGAGCGCAATCATGTTGCATGCCCAGGTTCCGGCCGGAGTAGTGATAGGAAGTATATATTTGCCCTGAGCCCTCAGTTGCTTCCCATACTTCTTTATATCACTGAAAGTCTGTATCTCGGGTATGCCGTATTCTTTAAACATATCTGCGCGGTACCAGAACATTCCCGGGCTAATATCCACGGGCAGTCCGTATATTTTCCCGTTATATTTGACAATGCTCTGAAGACCCTCGGCATATTCACCAATCAGGTCGCCAACATCATTGGTCATGTCATATAACGCTTCTGTTGATGAATAGTTGGAAAAATGTCTCTGTGTCATCTGGAATACGTCAGGAGCGCCAACCCCTGCAGAAAGTGCAATTGTCATCTTTTGGGTAAGATCCGGGTGAGCTACCGTGGTAAAGACAACTTCCACTTCGTCCTGGGAGTTGTTGAATTCCTGCACAGCTCCCTCAATTGTGCTGATCCAGCTCCAATACTCAATTTTGACTTTTTCCTTTGGCTGTTCTGCCGGCTGTTCTTTATCTGTACCAGCCGGTTCGGCAGCAGTTTGCTCCGTTTTGGTCGGCGTATCCTGTTCCTGTTTCTCTCCTTGCTGCGAGCATGCAACTTGGGCCAATAACATGACTAATGCCAATAAGATTACCAATAGCTTTTTCATATTTAGCCTCCTTTTTTAATTACTATTTTCCTAAAAAGAC
>JBLNDI010000022.1:0-10371 GCA_050261495.1 Bacillota bacterium | reverse complement strand
CCCTAGGGGATGGCACATAGAAGTGCTTGGTGTTTAGAAAAGTAGCAAATATTACGTTATGTTAACAGGGTCGAACAGTGGCAAAAGTCACTGATGAAATAACTATATTAATTGTACAAGGAAGGTGATGCCATATGAATAAAGCAACTAAAGCCAATAGATTGATTTCTGAAAAATCCCCTTACCTGTTACAACATGCTCATAATCCAGTTGACTGGTATCCTTGGGGACAGGAAGCCTTTGATAAGGCAAAACAGGAAGATAAACCTGTTTTTCTCTCTATTGGCTATAGCTGACTTTATGACTTTGAGAACATGTCATTGGTGCCATGTCATGGAGAGAGAAAGCTTCGAGGACAATGAAGTTGCCCGAGTGCTCAACAGGGATTTCGTATCGGTAAAGGTTGACCGCGAGGAACGGCCTGATATAGACAGCATTTACATGTCGGTGTGCCAGGCTCTTAACGGGCATGGAGGGTGGCCTATGACAATAATTATGACGCCCGGCGGCAAACCTTTTTTCGCAGGGACTTACTTTCCGAAATACAGCCGGATGGGTTTGCCAGGTTTGATGACAATCCTGAAAAGGATATCTGAAGCCTGGAAAAATGACCGCCAGGCGCTGCTTGACACTGCCGACGCCATAATGGCGGCTGTTTCAGGCAGAAATACGCCGACGGCATCTGCATCTACACGCGCATCTGCGTCCCGCTCATCAGCGGAGCGCATATTAGCGGAGCATGAGGAAAAACACGCCATCCTTGACAAACTTATAAACATGGCATTCGGGCAGTATAAAAATTCCTTTGACGATATATTCGGCGGCTTCGGACAGGCCCCCAAGTTCCCGTCGCCGCACATATTCTTGTTTTTGCTGAGATACTGGAAGCTGACGGGAAATGAAACGACTTTGAAAATGACTGAAAAGTCGCTCGACTGCATGCGGCGCGGCGGCATATTCGACCATATCGGTTTCGGCTTCTGCCGCTACTCGACAGACAGGGCATGGCTTGTCCCCCACTTTGAAAAAATGCTTTACGACAATGCGTTGCTGGCGATCGCTTACCTGGAAACATTCCAGGCGACCGGCAACAGAAAATATGCCGGCACTGCCGAAGAAATTTTCACATATATATTAAGGGACATGACCTCCCCCGAGGGCGGCTTTTACTCCGCTGAAGACGCGGATTCGGAAGACGAAACCGGGCTCAGGGAGGAAGGCCGGTTCTACACCTGGACCCCGGATGAAGTCAGGGCAGCTTTGGGTAACGGCAACAGCAATGAAGCCGAATGGGTTATGGACATGCTTGACATAACGGACAAAGGAAATTTCGACGGGCGCAGCATTCCCAATATAATCAGGCAAGATACGGAAAAAAGCATATTTGGAAGTGCCGGAATTAACGACGACGCCGACACAAACGACAGCGCCGGCACAGTTGACAAAGCCGGAATACCAGACACCAATAAGGAACTTTGGGAAGCATGCCGGCAAAAGCTTTTCGAGTACCGCGACAGGAGACCCCACCCTTTCAAGGATGATAAAATCCTCACCTCATGGAACGGCCTCATGATAGCAGCAATGGCAATAGGCGGCAGGGTCCTGGGCAACTCCCGCTATACCGCGGCAGCGGAAAAAGCCGCGGATTTCATATTAAGAAACCTGGTGGATGAAAATAGCCGGCTCCTTGCGGTATACCGCGAGGGAACAGCCCGCCTGAAAGCATATGCCGAGGATTATGCTTTCCTGGTATGGGGTTTGCTTGAGCTCTATGAAACGACATATAAAACCAAGTACCTGAAGGAAGCCGTCCGGCTGAACAGACAGATGCTCGAGCTTTTCTGGGATGGCGAAAACGGCGGCCTGTACCTTTACGGCAACGACGGCGAACAACTAATACTGCGCCCCAAGGAGGGCTATGACGGAGCCGTCCCTTCCGCCAACTCGCAAGCCGCTCACAATATGATAAGGCTGGCCCGGCTGACAGGATCGTATGAACTGGAAGAGAAAGCTCTACGTATCATTGACGCATTTTCCGGCAGCATTTCCGATTACCCCGCCGGATTCAGCCACATGCTCGGAGCAGCCATTATGCTGAAAGCACAAGGAAATGAGGTAATAATAACGGGCAGCAGCGACACAGGCGCCGATGAGCTCCTTAATGTACTGAGAGAAGGATATAGGCCCTTCACCGTATCCATTTATATCAATAGCGAACAAGCCCGGGCTGATCTTTTTGAGCTTGTGCCATTTGCGGCAAATTATCCCGCTGCAGGCGGCAAAGCGGCAGCGTACGTCTGCCGTGGCTTTACCTGCGACAATCCGGTCACCGATCCGGAAAAGCTCCGGGAATTGCTGCATTCCTGAATATCGCAACCTGCAGCTGCTTTAAACAGAAATACCGGGGTCCTCTGCCATGCTTCTCCTTTTCAGCCTTTCACTGCGTCTTCCGGCCGCCGCTTCATACTCCCTCTTCTCTTCCTCTGTTTCCGGCAGCAGGCCGCAAACCTCAACCGGCTTACCATCGGAGTCTACCGCCACATAAGTCACATATGCCTTATTAGTAAATTTTCTCATGTTTGTAACATAATCTTCGGAAAAAACTTCGACAGCAACTTCCATTGAGGTCCTGCCGACCCAGGTGACCTTTGCTTTCAGAATAACTATTTCTCCGGCTTTAACAGGGGACTTAAAATCTACACTGTCAATTGCAGCCGTAACAACAATTCTGTTGCTGTGCCGTTGTGCGGCCATGGCTCCGGCAACATCAACAAGATGCATCAATCTGCCTCCAAGAAGGTTCCCAAGCATATTCGTGTCATTCGGCAGCACCAGTTCCGTCATTTCCACCATTGATTCCCTTGGTGATTTAGGATTCATATGTATGCTCCTTTTATTTTCTTTTTATTTTTATTATTGTAAATATACCCTTTATAAATTTATAAACGCAAATTTATATGCAACCCCTCTCACCTTTCAAAGCCCGGCTGAATATAATGGATATCATTGAAAAAAAGGTGAATTATCATGTGGTATACCGTTCAACCAGGCGATTCATTAAGCGCCATAGCACAAAGGTTCGGCGTTTCCGTGCGGCAGCTTTCAATCGCAAACCAACTGACTGACAGCGAAATTACGCCGGGACAGATGCTATTTATTCCCATACAGGTATCCAGGGTCATTACATATACCGTACAGCCGGGCGACTCGCTGTACAATATCGCAAGGCAATACAACACTACCGTGGAAAGCATCATGGTATTGAACAGGCTTCAAAGCACAGACATCAATGCAGGCCAGCGCCTTGTGATACCCCAATATACCGAGGCGGTCGTCAACGTGGGAAGAGCAAATATCCGCAGCGGCCCGGGAACCAACTACACCGTTATACAAGCGGTTTCGTCCGGCGCAAGGCTTCCCGTGACAAATACAACGCGCGACTGGCTCAGGGTCTCGCTGCATGACGGCAATGAAGGCTGGATTTCCCGAAACCTGGTCAATTTCAGGACATATGACGGGTCAAAGCCGATACTGGTAATCGCCGGTTTCTACACGCTCCAGGAAGCCCCTGAACTGCCGGGCTCCTTCCGGTCTTTTATCGACAACACATCCCAGATATCCGAGCTGCCCCTGTTCATGTACAGGTTTGACCAGGAGAACCCGACATCCGTCGAAAAATTCGGAGAATTTACTGATAACGAAATTGAAATGCTTGTATCCATTGCACATAGAAACAATATCATGATCGTCCCCGTAATACACAACCTGTTATATGGCGAAGGCGGGCAGGAGGCCAGCAGAAACGTGGTCAAGGCCATGGTAGCGACGCCGCAAAGCCGCAGCGCCGCCATCGGTAACATAATCGCCTTAATCGACCGGTTTGGCTTTGACGGTGTGAACATAGATATTGAAGATGTGTTTATGGAAGACAGCGGAAGGCTATCCGAATTTTACACAGAGCTTGGGCAGGCTATGAAAAACCGCGGGTACTTTCTGTCGGCCTCCGTACCTTCCCGCATCAGAGATTTCCCGCCGTTCAACCCGTTCTCGGATCCCTTTGATTATTCCGTTATCGGGGCGGCTGTAGACCAGTTTATAGTAATGCTTTACAACGAGCACGGCTGGCCGGGAAGCGGCCCTGGACCGGTGGTTTCGAGCGGCTGGATGACAAAGGTTGTCGGCTACACGCTTACAAAAATGCCGGCAAGCAAGGTAGTCGCCGCAATATCCGTGTTCGGTTTCGATTTCAACCTGTCAACCGGGGAAAACACTTACGTCACGCATGCAGGGGCGGTGGAACTGGCTGAGCGCTACAACCGGGAAATTATTTTTGACCAGGACACGCTGACCCCCATGTTCTCTTATACCGATGAACAGGGAAATGCGCATGAAGTCTGGTTTGAAAACAGCGAGAGCATCTTGGCAAAGCTCAAGCTCGCATGGCAGCAAGGGATATCCGGCGTGGCTCTCTGGAGGCTCGGCATGGAAGACCCGGATGCCTGGCGGCGTATTGCCGACGAAATCGTATCAAAAAGGATTATATACTAACGGCGGAGAGTTGGGAAATATGGCGGCAATACTTTCCGGGAACCGGCATCGCCGGCATATTTCCTCTTTCGCTTGTAATACCGGTTGCGCCGTGATATAATATGCCCATATCGGAAACGATATAAAGTATGATTTAATCTGTTGATAGACCGAAACCTCCTTATCTAATCTGGATGCATGGAGTAATAAGTCTAGACCAGTTAAATCCAAATTAGTCAAGGAGGTAAAAAATAATGGCAGACAAAACGCTTATCTGCAAAGACTGCAACAGCGAATTCATATTCACGGAAGGCGAGCAGGCTTTCTACAAGGAAAAAGGATTCGAAAACGAGCCGCAGAGGTGCCCTGACTGCAGGAAAGCCAGAAAGGCTCAAAGAAGAAACGGCAGCAATTTCGGCGGTTCTTCCAGGGGCAGCTACAATTCATCAGGAAGATGGTAAAGAGGAGTCGAAAGACTCCTTTTTCGTCTATTCAAGTTTATTTAATCAAATTTTTCTCTCGGTTATTCCTTTTTACTTAATTTTCTTTTATAAAACTGGCGATTGTTATATAATAATGTGGACAACCCAAACAAATTATTGCGAGGTGTTTGCAATGAAAGATATACCACTGTACGAGGTGCGGAAGGTAAAATCCATAAAGGAAGTTCTTGACTCCAGCGCCGCACTATTCAGCGACAGAACCGCGTTTTTATATAAACCAAAAGGGTCCGACAAATATGAACCTATTACATACAGGAAGTTTAAAGATGATGTGGACGCACTGGGTACCGCATTGATCGATATCGGCCTGAAAGGCGGCAGAGTTGCAATTATCGGCGAAAACCGGTATGAATGGGCGGTTTCATACATGGCAACGGTAAACGGGACAGGCATAGTTGTGCCTCTCGACAAGGAACTGCCTGAGAATGAAATCGAAAGCCTCCTTATAAGATCAAAAGCCGACGCCGTTATATTTTCCGGCAACCCTCGGAATCACGTGGTAAATATTTCGAAACGCATCGGCTTTGTAAAACGCTATATAGACATGGACCCGCAGGATGGCGGCGAGAACGGTTTTATCCAGTTCCAGTCGCTTATTGACAGCGGAAGAAAAAAGCTCGAAGAAGGATGCCGGGACTTCGTCGACGCGGAAATAGATACCGGAGCCTTGAGCATACTGCTTTTCACGTCGGCAACCACGGACAAATCCAAGGCCGTCATGCTCTGTCACAGGAACATTGTCGAAAACCTGATGGCAATGAGCTCCATGGTAAATATCACACCCGACGATGTTTTTCTTTCAGTGCTGCCGCTCCATCACACGTATGAAAACACGTGCGGATTCCTGTGCCCGATTTACCGCGGCGCCTCAATCGCATATTGCGAAGGGCTGAGGCACATACAGAAAAACCTCCAGGAATCCAGGGCCACCGTGATGCTGGCAGTCCCCCTTATCTACGAAGCAATTTACAACCGCATATGGGAACAGGCGTCAAAGCATCCAAAGCTGCTTAAAAAGCTGAAATTCGGCATCAAGCTGAGCGATTTCCTGAGGAGTCTCGGGATCGACATATCAAGGAAACTATTCGCGCCAATACACGACAACCTCGGAGGCAGGATCAGGCTCCTGATCAGTGGCGCGGCGGCCATTGATCCGGAGGTGTCGAAAGGATTCAGGCAATTCGGCATCCATTTCATCCAGGGCTACGGCCTCACGGAATGCAGCCCGATTGTCACGTTGAACCGTGATGTGGACTTCAAGGACGAATCTGCGGGAATGCCGCTTCCGAACCTGGAAGTCAGGATCGACAACCCGGGTGCGGACGGCATCGGCGAGATTTGCGTAAAAGGCCCGAGCGTTATGCTGGGTTACTACGAAGACCCGGAAAATACGGAAAAGGTGATGAAAGACGGTTGGTTCCATACGGGCGATCTGGGCTATATGGACAACGACAAGTTTGTATATATTACGGGAAGAAAAAAGAACGTTATCGTGACCAAGAACGGTAAAAACATCTACCCGGAAGAAATAGAAACGCTGCTGAACAAGAGCAGATTCATAAAGGAATGCATGGTATACGGGAAAGACGACCCCGTTTACGGCGATATAGTGGTCTCCGCCACCATAGTGCCCGATATGGAAGCCATACAGGCTGAATTCGGCGGCAGGCAGCCCTCATCGGAGGAAATTTACGAGTTGATCCGAAAGGAAGTAAAAGAGGTAAACAAGGGCCTTGTTATTTACAAGTATGTCAAGGATTTCACCTTGCGGGAAGAGGAATTTGCCAAGACTACCACAAGAAAAATCAAGAGGTATTTAGAGAGTTGAAGCATTTATGAAAAGACTTATGAAAAAACCTGTTGAAAGACGTTCAAAAAAACCGCAGCCGACCGAAGGCGAACTTTTAAAAAAATATAAAAGAAAATACCATGCCGTATTGTGCATATTGGTTGCTTTTACAGCCCTTGTCGCATTATACCTGTACTTGAACTACGATTACCTCGCGTTTAAACATTTCATCACGAGCAGTTACATTTACACCGATACATTGGACGAGGTTTATAAAAAGGAACTCGGCATTGACACAAACGGCAGGTATTTCAACAGGTTCGACAACCTGGCGATAGCAATAGTAACCAGGAGGATACGCGAGGAAAAAGGCGACAGGTACACGTACCTTTATACCCCGTCCGCTCTCAGGGAAACACGCCGGGAAGAAAAGGAAGAAGCTTCCCTCTCCGAAATCACGATGCTGAACGACAGGACGGTTTACCTGAAGCTTACCAACTTTTCAAAATACACGCTGCAATTCATGGAAAAAAACATGGATAAGCTTGAAAGCAGGAGCAATATCATTATAGACCTCCGTGACAACAGGGGAGGCGATATTGCCGTCATGGCGGATATATCTGGCATGTTCCTCCCGAAAAAGTCACTGATTGCAACCGACCGCCTCCGCTGGATGGAGCAGGTTTACCGCTCCAGGAGGGACCAGCCGTTGAAATACGATAAGATAATCATACTGCAAAACAACAATACGGCAAGCGCCTCCGAAAACATGATAGCCGCGCTGAACGACAATCTTGACAATGTTGAACTGATAGGGACCAGAACATTCGGCAAGGGCATAGGACAGTATACGTTGCCGCTTCGGCACGGTTACGCCGTAAAGGCCACAATACTGGAATGGTATACGCCGAAAGGCGTAAATATCCACGGAAACGGCATCGAACCTGATATAGAGTACGAGGGCGAAGATATACTGCAATTTGCGATTGACCGTATCATTTAAGTTTCCTCCATCCCTTGGGGTACATGTTTTTAAGCATTCCGCCCGTTTGCTTCGCCCAGCCTAGCGTAAAGCCATCCACGCATACCGCTGTCAGGCCTTTCTCACCTTCCAGCATCAGGGTTTCGCCTTTCAGGTAGCTTATTGCTTCCCGGGACCCGGCGCCGAAGTTTGCCGTCCTTTTGAAAAAAGACATGCCAAGAGCAGTTGCCATGGAATGGGACGGTTCGAACCTGCCGTTGTCGAACGTTCCGAGGAACCATCCGAACTTGGCGGTTCTTAACCCGTCAAGCAGCGGCGGCGGCTCCGGGAGGTGGTAAAGGTTCTTCCCCTTGAGCAAATATACGCCGTCCGGCATCCCGTTCAGATTTTCATTTACAAAAACATGAAAGCTCTCCGGCAGTTTCCCGTACGGAGTTGCTTCCTCGTGCGGGAATGCTTTCCCATGCGCTTCTCCGGCGCAGCTGCAAACGTCGGCACGGTTCATGCCCCTTTTAACCAGCTTCGCGACAAAATGCCCCTCTCCGCTGAGCCTGTGGGGCCAGAGCCTTGCCATCCTCTGTGCAAAATCGGCCATACTCCCTCCTGCAGCTGGTGAAATCCCAATCTCTTCTTTTCCCGCCGGCGAGGTGCAACCTCCTTCAGTTCCGCTTTCCGTCCAATACATCGCTTTTCCTTCCGCCCACTGCGGTCTTCCGCCCTCGATGCCGGCGACTTTCGGTATATCCGCCAATCCGTATCCGCCGTGGTTTTTCATAAAATTAAGAATCATCATTTCATTTTCCTCGGGCGAAAACGTACACGTGGAATAAACCAGCGTTCCTCCCGGCTTCAAAAGCCGGTGGGCGCAATCCAGAATCTGCTCCTGCAGCCTCGCGCAGTGTTCCGGCCCGAAGCGCTCCCAACTCCTGGCGGCCGTTTCGTCTTTTCTGAACATGCCTTCACCGGAACACGGGGCATCCACCAGCACCCTGTCGAAATACCCTTCCAGGCGCGACGCCAGCCTTTCAGGATCTTCGTTTAGCACTACGACGTTTCTCACCCCGCAAAGCTCCATGTTCTTCACAAGCGCCTTTACCCTTTCGGCGCTTATGTCATTGGAAAACAGCAAGCCCTTGCCCTGCATCGCCGTCGCGATCTGCACCGATTTACCTCCCGGGGCGGCGCACAGGTCCAATACCTTTTCCCCGGGTCTCGCGTCAAGCGCCTGCGCCGGCAGCATGGCGCTCGGCTCCTGTATATAGTACAGCCCTGCGTGGTAATACGCATGCTTGCCCGGCATATCTTCCCCGGAAATATAAAAGCCGCCGGCGGCCCATGGTACAGGCTCCAGGCGGAAAGGCGACAGCTTGATGAATTCCTCCACGCTTACTTTTAGCGTGTTTATGCGAAGTCCATGCTGTCTTTGCCCGTTCAGGAGGGCATCGGCCAATTCTTCATATTCGCTTTGGCCGAGCAGTTTTTTCATTTTTTCTTTAAAAGCATCCGGCAGCTTCATCCGTCAACCCCATATCCGGCTCAACCGGATTCCATGCTTCGCCAAGTCGGCTTTTCACAGCCGTAAATATATTTTTTACATAGTTTTAAAGTTAATTATATTTAATAACCTGTTTATTGTCCATATCCAAGCCGGACGTATTATTTCATTATTGCTTCCAGCAAAGAAACCAAATCCTGCGGGTATTTGGCGCCTTCTTCCTCCCTGAGTATCTTTATGGCGCTGTCCACATCCTTCGACTCCCTGTATGGGCGTCTGGACGTAATTGCGTCAAAAGCATCCGCAACTATTACAATCCTTGCATTGCGGCTTATTTCAGAACCTTTTAGTCCGCGCGGATAACCGCTTCCGTCAAGACGCTCATGATGCTGAATGACAATATCCGTACATTCTTTTGCAAGGCAAAACGGTTCAAGAGAAACCATGCCTAATTCGCAATGCTGCCGCAAATAAGCCATTTCCCAAGCATCAAGCCCCTTTGGTCTTTCCAATATGTCCCTTGGTACCAATAATTCACCCACATCATGAAAAAAAGCGCCCAACCCGATATTCCACAGATCTTTTTCGCCATATCCCAGTTCTTTGGCTATTACCAGAGAAATAATGGCTACATCAATCGAATGCGAATATATCCAGCTCACATAATTGCTTAACGCATTGACATAAATCCACCATGGCTCAGTTTTTGAATCAAATAGTATTTTGTTCAGCACCTTGTTCGGAAGCTCCAGGACGCGGTCACCATGTATGTTCATTTTTACCTTTAATGCATCTACAATACGGATAGCTTCCTCTTTTCGGGCTTGAATGTAATTTTGTTCGGGATCGTAACCGGAATTACCACCGGAATAATTTCCGGAACCATAGCCGAAAACATTTACGAAACCATTTTTAAAATCATTTCCGAAATCATTTTCGGTATCATTTCTGGAATGATATTCCAAATCATGCCCTGGCTCGGATTGGGGGGCATAATCGGCTTGTTTTCCGTTACTCTCCCTAAACTCATAGGCATTGGGCTCAAGCAATCCGAGTCTTTTAAGCTTTGCCACGG
>JBLNDI010000021.1:0-9523 GCA_050261495.1 Bacillota bacterium | reverse complement strand
CCTACACCTAGTATCCATCGTTTACAGCGTGGACTACCAGGGTATCTAATCCTGTTTGCTCCCCACGCTTTCGCGCCTCAGCGTCAGTTACTGTCCAGAAAGCCGCCTTCGCCACTGGTGTTCCTCCAAATATCTACGCATTTCACCGCTACACTTGGAATTCCGCTTTCCTCTCCAGCACTCAAGAGACATAGTTTCAGATGCAGCGCCACAGTTAAGCCGTGGAATTTCACATCTGACTTACATCCCCGCCTACACGCCCTTTACACCCAGTAATTCCGGACAACGCTCGCCACCTACGTATTACCGCGGCTGCTGGCACGTAGTTAGCCGTGGCTTGTTTTTGAGGTACCGTCATTTTTTTCGTCCCTCATCAAAGAAGTTTACAATCCGAAAACCTTCATCCTTCACGCGGCGTTGCTGCGTCAGGGTTTCCCCCATTGCGCAATATTCCCCACTGCTGCCTCCCGTAGGAGTCTGGGCCGTGTCTCAGTCCCAATGTGGCCGATCAACCTCTCAGTTCGGCTACCAATCGTCGCCTTGGTGGTCCGTTACACCACCAACTAGCTAATTGGACGCGGGCCCATCTTCCACCGGATTCCTCCTTTGATATCAACAGGATGCCCCGTCGATATGTTATGCGGTATTAGCACAGGTTTCCCTGTGTTATCCCCCAGTGGAAGGCAGGTTGCCCACGCGTTACTCACCCGTCCGCCACTATCCCGAAGGTCAGAAACCGGAAGCCAGATTTCTGTCGAAACACACGACTCGTGTGTTTCTCCGATTCCGACCTCTGACCTCTGGTTTCCGACCTCCGAGACCGTTCGACTTGCATGTGTTAGGCACGCCGCCAGCGTTCATCCTGAGCCAGGATCAAACTCTCTGAAAAATCTTTTTCCAAAGAGAGCCTTCGTTGGCTCTTTGTGTACGTTATCCTTGTTACTCTTGCATTAACGAGTCCCTTTGCTCCCCGCTGATCCCTCATCAGCGGTCCGTTGTCTCGCTGTTCACTTTTCAAGGTCCATCGAGGCGCTCCGCTTCAGCTTCCGCTTCGGCTCCGCGCCTTCCCCGCCGCCCCTTGCACCCTGCCTCGCAGCGGGCTTTTTTTGAGCGGCTTTTCTATAGTAACACGCAAGCTTTATTTTGTCAACTACCGTCATTCAAGGTTTTATCCTTCTTTACGCAGCTTGCGTGAGACGCTTTAACAATATATCATCGCGGCCGTCTTTCTTCAACCCGCCTTGTTTATCTTTTTCCCTTATGGGTATGATTTATTCCCGCTTTTCTTTTTTATCCTCTGCTTTATTGTCAAATGTTCCTGCTTTCTCCGTCATGAATTTGAAAACAGCCGCTCCGGCAACGCTATTCTTCTTCATTGCCGGCAGTTGCCGCGTTCTGTTCATCCTGCCCGCATGGCAGATCATCGTCCCGGTTTTCCCCGTTGTCGGCTTCAATCCTGGCAATGCTGACAACATGATTTCCCTCGGTAACCCTCATCAGCGTTACTCCCTGTGTAGCGCGCCCAAGTATGCTGATGCTGTTTACCTTAATCCGGATAATCGTGCCGTCCGCGCTTATCAGCATGACTTCGTCCGATTCGTTGACAAGCCTGACTCCGGCCACTTTGCCGGTTTTCTCGGTCACCTTGTATGTCAGTATGCCTTTTCCGCCCCTTGATTGAGTTTTGTATTCGTCAAGCTCGGTCCTTTTTCCGAAACCATTTTCCGTAACGACCAGCAGCGTGGAATCAGGCATTGAACTTGCCATACCGACAACATAGTCGCCTTCTTCCAGCGTAATGCCCTTGACGCCCTGCGATACCCTCCCGAGAGGCCTTACATCGCTCTCTCGGAAGCGGATGGACATACCGTTCCTTGTTACCAGGATAATATCCTGGTTTCCGTCCGTCAGCCTGACATCGATGAGCTCGTCGTTTTCCCTGAGCGTAACGGCAGCCAGGCCGCCCTTCCTGATATTATCATATTCCATTAGGTCGGTTTTCTTGACCAGCCCGTTTCTCGTAGCCATGGTCAGGTACAAACCTTCCTTGTATTCTGCTATCGGAATAACCGCTGAAACCTTTTCGTCGCTGCTTAATTCAAGGAGGTTCACAATGGCGGTACCCTTCGCCTGGCGTCCTGCCTCAGGTATCTGGTAAGCTTTCAGCCTGTACACCTTTCCTTTGTTAGTAAAGAATAGGATGTAATGATGTGTTGAAGTGATAAAGAGCCTCTCGACGAAGTCCTCCTCTCTCGTGCTGAGTGCCGTTATTCCCTTGCCGCCGCGTTTTTGGCTCTTGTAAGTATCGCACGGCAATCTCTTGATATAACCGAAATGTGTAAGCGTAATAACACTTTCCTCCTCGGCGATCAGGTCTTCAATATCGATATCGTCTTCCTCCGCGGTAATCCTGGTTCTTCTTTCATCTCCGTATTTTTCCTTTATGACCTGCAATTCTTCCTTTATTAAGTTTAGCAAAAGCTTTTCGTTCGTTAGGATATTTTTGTAGTTTTGAATTTTGTCCAGGATATCCCGGTACTCTGTTTCCAGCTTGTCCCTTTCAAGACCTGTCAATCTTCCAAGTCTCATATCCACAATAGCCTGCGCCTGCCGCTCGCTTAGCGCAAACCTGCCCATCAGGCTTTTCTTCGCGATGTCTTCGGTCCTGGACGACCTTATAATTTTTATAACTTCATCGAGGTTGTCTATTGCAATTTTCAGGCCTTCCAGTATATGTGCCCTCGCTTCGGCTTTTTCCAGCTCGAAACGCGTCCGCCTGGTGACTACCTCCTCCTGGTGCTTGAGGTAATACTGCAACGCTTGCTTTAAGTTTAATATGCGGGGCTCGAACTTGCCCTCTTCGGTTTGCGTTAAGGCAAGCATATTGACGCTGAAAACGTCCTGCATCTGTGTGTTTCTGTACAGCTGGTTTAGGATTACGTTTGCATTTGCATCCTTTTTCAGCGTGATTACTATTCTAACAGCTTCCGTCCTGTCGGATTCGTCATTGATATCGGCAATGCCCTCAAGCTTCTTTTCTTTTACCAGTTCCGCAATCCTCTCTATTAATTTCGCCTTGTTCACCTGGTAAGGCAAATCCCTGACAACTATGCGCTGCCTGTTATTGCCCAACTGCTCTATTTCCGCGTTCGCCCGGATTACTATCCTGCCCCTCCCGGTCCTGTACGCGTCCTTGATGCCCTGCTTTCCCATGATAGTGCCGGCCGTGGGAAAATCGGGACCCTTTATAATTTTATTCAACTCGTCAATGGTAATCTGCGGGCTATCGATCAGTGCAATAACGCCGTCAATAACTTCGGTAAGGTTGTGCGGCGGGATATTTGTAGCCATACCGACGGCAATGCCCGACGAACCGTTAACCAGCAGGTTCGGAAACCTTGAAGGCAAAACGACGGGCTCCATTTCATGCTCGTCGAAATTGGGCTTGAAATCGACGGTATCCTTGTTTATATCGGCCATCATTTCAGCAGAAATCTTCGAAAGCCTGGCTTCAGTGTATCTCATTGCCGCCGGCGGATCGCCGTCCCTGGAGCCGAAATTGCCATGGCCGTCTATAAGCGTATACCTCAGTGAAAAATCCTGCGCCATGCGGACCAGGCTGTCATATACGGCAGCGTCTCCATGGGGATGGTATTTCCCTAGAACGTCTCCAACCGTGGTAGCGCACTTGCGGTAAGGCTTGTCGGAGGTGAAGCCCTGCGTATACATGGAGTACAAAATCCTCCTGTGAACAGGCTTTAATCCGTCCCTTACGTCAGGCAGCGCACGGTCGACTATTACGCTCATGGCATAATCTATGAAAGATTTTTTCATTTCCGATTCGATATCAACCGGTATGATTCTCTTTACATCATTCTCTTCCAAGCCAGACATTAATAATACCTCTTTCGCAATATTAATTCACAATATAAATTCCGCAAGATAAATTGCGGATACTTTTATATTTTAATAAATTTTTAACACAATGTCCACATTTCCGGTTACAAGACAATCTATGGTAATGTTGGTTTGTCAAACATGTGTTACACCTTGCTGAAAAAAATTCTGTATCGCCTGCTTGGGTGAAATCCAGCCAAGGGGACGCATCGGGAAGTTGTTGTATTTCCAATTGTGTGTGTAAAGTTGCCTTTTAAAATCTTCAAATGAGTGAAATTTATGCACTGCGTAAAATCGCTCGTTATCCTTGCGATGACTTCGTTCTACCTTACCGTTGTGTCTCGGTGTAAACGGACGGATCAGCTTGTGCTGGATTCCCAGTCTCTTAAGTTCTGCCTCAAATAGTGTCGGACTGTTCTTACGAGAAAACCGGTTCGTGAATTCCAGAACCAGCTTAAGAAAGCAATTCATGACTTCCAGCGGGCCAACGGGCTTGCAGTTAAAAATACAATTACCAGGGAAAACTGGCTTATGATGGGTTTTAGGGAGTCCGAATGAGACGACGGTGTGGATAATGGAAAGCGGGGATATGAGACTCCCCGCATACCAATTTATCACATTGTGTTAAGTACGTAAGTACTAAAAACCAAGCATTTTTAGTACTTTATTTGGGCCTTTTTATAATCATTACATCGTAGGGCTTTAGTTCAACTGTCCCACTCACCTCTTTCCCGGTTAAGATGTCGATACCTGCTTCATCAATTGATACGAAGCTGTTTGCATCCGATGTATTGAGCAAGAATGTGTACCGGTGGGTGTCAGAACATCTTTCACATGCCTGCACGTCAGGGGAGCCGCTCACAAGCGGTTGGACACCGGCCATCCTGACAAGATTTGCTACATAATGGGTGTAGAATTGCCCCTCAGGCATTGTGCCGATGTAGTAGGCTTGTCCTCTACCGAATTGGTTATATGTGACCGCAGCATACCCTTTATACCAGTCAGAACAGTAACGCGCCAATATCTTGGCTGTTGTTGGTACAAGCAATTCTGCCCAAAGCGAGATTGTATATTTGGTACCGTCAGCCAATTCTATAGCGTTTTTATAATCCGGCTTTAATGACAAGACTTCCTCAACATTAATACCCAGCACCTTTGCAATTTTAGGATGGATGTGCGTGGGCGTCATTCTTGCATATTCATCTTTTGCCGATAAACGTGCAGAAGCTATAATTGTGCCTCCCTGCTCTACATACTTTGTAATATTTTCTACAATAGCTTCATCAGTAAGATATAAGTATGGTATTACTACAACTTTATAACTGGATAAATCAGCATAAGGGCTGATTATATCCATACCAATGTGCTGCCTTTCAAGTTCATTATAATAGCTTAAAAATACATCCCTGTAATTAATATCAGGATTCGGCTTAAAAAACTTATCTGCCCAGCGACTGTCATAGGAATAAAGTAATGCTGTATCATTTATCACTTTTGTGCCCTTAAGTTCACCGGCAATAATAGGCAACTCCTCTCCAATTCTGGCGATTTCTTTTGAGATGCGATTATCACTGCCGTCATAATTCATGATACCCATGTAGAACTGTTCGTTTCCAAAATAGCTGGGCCTGTACCGGTAATAAAGTATTAAATCAGCACCATGCCCTATGGATTGATACGTGTACATACGAATTTCTCCGGGAGGAGAGGTGTAATACGAATTTGTTTGCGAACCGGGTGAGCCAGATTTTTGCTCAACAACCCAGAAATTTTGGTTTTTGAGGCCGCGTATGATATCCAGATCAACTGTGTTGTACGTGTCAGGCGGATAATAATTCATGGAAACCACACCTAACGGTTGGGAAGCCTTATAGTAATCAGTATGGTCCCTGGTGCTGCTTTGAAAGTTTGTTGTAATAATTTTTGAAGGAGCAATACTTCTGACAACTTCTGCTTGCTCGCGGATTGTTTTCTCAGTTTTCCAAGAGTTAAACCGGTAGTAATCCTGCAGAAGGCTCGGGTGTTTCTGAAAATGGTTGGATTTACTTGGCACCCATACTTGATCCCAGTCTGTCAGCTCCATGCTCCAAAATACCAATCCCCATGTTTTGTTGAGGTTATCAAGTGTTCTATATTTCTGCTTAAGCCAGTTAATAAATTCCTGTCTGCAATTCTCGCAATAGCAAATGGAGGCATCACCATATTCGTTATCCAGATGCCATGCGACTACGCAATCATCGTCCTTGTATCTGTTAACTATCTTGCGTGTCAGATCTATGGCGTACTTTCGCAAAGTTTTATTGCTTAAGCAGGTCGTATATCTGGTGCCAAAAGTTTCACGATGACCATCATATGATAAAATCGCCATTTCAGGATCTTTTTTAAAAAGCCATGCAGGCACAACACGGTAAGGTAAACCCATCATTACTTTAAAATCATATTTTCTGCAAAGATCTAAAAAATTGTCCAACCAGGTAAAGTCATAAACGCCATCTTCCGGTTCAATGCGACACCATGCAAATTCAGCAATACGTACCATATTGAAATGCAAACTCTTCATTTTTTTCAGATCAAATTCCCAGCGTTCTTCTCCCCAGTGCTCGGGGTAATAAGCCGCACCAAAATACATGAAAACAAGCCCTCCTTTAAATGTATTATAATTTGATTATTTATTTCAGTTAATTGTTCTCGGGGGAAGTTAGCAGCCCCGGAAAACGAAGAACCACTTTGGTTCCTTTATTAACCTTACTATAGATGGTTAAACCGTACTTATCCCCGTAATACATTTTTAGCCTTGTATCCACATTCCTTAAACCGATACTTGTGTGTTCATCATCGTCAATTGAATATTCGGCATCAAACAGCTGACGCAACTTGTCTTCTGGTATGCCCACACCATTGTCTCGGACCCTGATAATTATGTCAGAGCCGCTTATCAAACCCAGAATATGAATCCTGATACCTTCAGTATTTTTATAGCTCATGCCGTGTATTATTGAATTTTCCAAAATAGGCTGAATTATAAGCTTGGGTATATGCATGTCCAAAATTTCATCAGAAATCTTTTTTCGGATATCCAGCTTATCGCCGTATCGATATCTTTGAATCGTCAAGTAATTGTCTACTGTTTCCATTTCCCTTCTTATTGTTACAAAATCCGAACCGCTGATTGTTGCTCTCATAAGATTTCCCAAAGATCTGCTTATAACGGATATTTCAGGGACTTTTTTTGAGATGGCTATCCAATTAATTGTATCAAGAGTGTTGTATAAAAAATGTGGATTTACCTGCATACGCAAAGACTTAAGTTCTGCTTGTTTTTTCAACAGCATTTCGTTGTAATTATTTTCAATAAGATTGTTTATACTTTTCACCATGTAGTTAAAGCACATGCTTAGCTGGCCAATCTCATTTGAGGAGGTAATATCGCATTGGACGTCCAAATCGCCTTCACTGAATTTCGTCATGGCGATTGACAGTTTTTTAACCGGTTTGGAGATGGTTTTCGAGAAAATAAATGCAAAAAGCAAAGAAGAAATTACTATTGAAATTTCAATGACTTTAATTGCAGTTCTCAATTTGAGCAGCGGACCTTCGATATATTTTGTACTTACTACAGCCATCATATACCAAGGGGCATTTGACAGGCGATGGTAAGCGATTACATTGTCGTCTTCCCAGTAACATCCACTTGATAAAGTTTTATCGAATTTGGTCAAGTATTTATCAGGCACTTTGATATGTGTTATTTCTTTGTTGTAAGAAATAAAATAGCCATTTTCATCTAAAATAAGCAATTCTCCATCATTTTTAAAACTCATTTTTGAGAAAAGCCTGCTCAGTGGAAGCTGACGTATATTCATAACCAGATAACCTATAGGTTTTTGAGTAGAAATACTATTGATGACGGCAGAGAGAATGATTGTATCCGTTGAAGCATCATAACCGTACCATACAACTTTCCCTTTCCCTTCATACATGCTCTTCATATCAATATAGGTTACAGATTTTTTAAAGATAGCTTTATCAAGTTCAGCATACAAGCCATTATTGGCAACAATCCTGACATATTCTATTTCAGGGCTGTTAGTCAGTCTAAATAACGCATTGGTAAGTTCGGCTTGCAACTCTCGTTTTTGATAGTTATCCAGGTTATCTAATGAATTAATTGTCGTAAGTGTATTTTGAATAACTTCATCTGATTGGATGGTATATACGTCATTGATTATCTTATTTAGCAGTAAATCAATATTGGTAGTTATCTGGTATGTAAGAAACTCCAGATTGCTTTTACTCTCACTACGGATTAAATCACTTGAAATGTTTTGTATCAAGCCGCCCATGAGAAACAAAGGACCGATAATAAGCAATGCAAATGACAGTAAGAGCTTACTTTGTATATTGAGATTTATGAGTATGTTATTTAGTTTTTTTAAAACACTTATCATAGCTTATTTTAACTCCGAGAAACGGTAAAATTTCAATATGTTCACTTGATTTTTGGCTTTTGCGGTACTCAAAAGGAGTCATATTGAAGGTTTTCTTAAATATTTGAGAGAAATATCTTTGATCGCCGATTCCTACTTTTTCGGCTATACTCGATATCTTTTCGTCAGTTGATGTAAGCAATCTAGCCGCATGATACATTCTCACAGCTGTAAGTATTTCCAGGAATGTATACCCTGATTTTTTCTTAATGAGTCTGGAAATATAAATTGGATTAAAGTGGATCTCTTTCGACAAAGTCACAAGTGAAATATCCTTCATATAGTTGTTTTCAATATAGGATATAATTTCATGCATTGTTTTATCAGCTTTTGACATGGCCTTCTCAGGCTGGTTCTCTGACATTGTGTCAACAAACTTAAGAGCACTTAAATGCTTTTTTAAATTTGAAACTGAATCACTTGCTGTACGCTTGGCTTTCAATTCTTCAATTGCACGTTTCACGCTTTGAAAAATTTCTTCGGGATCAGACGGTTTTAATATATAATCAAATACATTATATGTAATTGCAGATTTTGCATATTTAAAATCGTCATATCCGGACAGAAAAATAATTTGGCAGTCCATATTATGCTCATACACATATTTTGCCAGATCAATTCCGCTTAAACCAATCATACAGATATCAGTAAGTATTATATCAGGTCTTAGATTTTTGATAGCTTCGAGCGCTTCCTCGCCATTTGACGCAACATGGCAGATAGTCAAACCAATTGACTGCCAGTCCATTTCTGATAAACCTTTTCGAATAGAGGGTTCATCATCGGCGATCAGTAGTTTCATTTTTACAGCTCCGATTTTAATGTTTACATAAAATTATATATTAATATTATAAGCCATAAAACATGCAAAACAAACCTTGAGGTTTAAAATATAAACTTTGGAGTAGATGTTAGCAAAATAAATCAGCAAGAAGTTATTTTTCTTAACAATATGGTTAATTATTCTGGTATCTTTAAAAAAGGCCAGCCTTTAACATTAAGATATAACAAATAATTTATGAATATTCTCGAAAAGTAACTGGAAAACCAGCTAAATGTTAATTATTGGGATAAAATAACTTTGAGAGACTGACAAAAGTAAATACATATTGACGAAATGAACCTTGATAAACGAATAT
>JBLNDI010000020.1:0-8185 GCA_050261495.1 Bacillota bacterium | reverse complement strand
TGACAGCAGCGGCGGTGGAGACGGCAACAGCGGCGGCACTTCAGGCGGACCAATACCTCCGGATTATAATGCAGATATGGAATCCGGAGATGGCGGCGAAAAGGCTATTCCGGTTACGGTTGACAATGGTTCCGGAACCGCATCTGTAAATGTGGGTTCACTGAACCTTGCCCATGGAGGCGGCGCGGCAATAACGATGCCCACGGTACCAGGCGCCGCAAAATATGCCGTCGGAATCCCGGCAGCGAGCCTTGCCATTCCAAATGGCGGTGCGCTGACATTCACTACCGCTATTGGCAGCCTTACCATACCGTCAAATATGCTTTCGGGCATTGCCGGCGTTGAAGGCAAAAAAGCGGAAATCATCATAGGACAGGGAGACAAATCAAAACTTCCCGAGGATATCAGGGCTGCAATCGGCGATAGGCCTTTAATCAGCCTGACACTGGCACTGGATGGCAAGCAGACCGACTGGAACAACCCGGATGCGCCGGTGACGGTATCCATACCTTATATTCCTTCTGCCGGAGAGCTTGCCAATCCGGACAACATTGTCGTCTGGTACATCGACGGCAGCGGCAATGCGGTGTGCGTACCCAACGGGCGCTATGACCCGGACACCGGCACCGTGACCTTCACCACTACCCATTTCAGCTATTATGCTGTAAGCTTCAGGCAGGTGAGTTTCGAGGATGTGCCGAAGGACGCGTGGTACGCCAGGGCGGTTTCTTTCATAGCGGCAAGGGATATCACCACGGGCACGGGAGGCGGCAATTTCAGCCCCGAAGCGAAGCTGACCAGGGGACAGTTCATCGTCATGCTGTTGAAGGCATACGGGATAGATCCTGATACGAACCCGAAGAATAACTTTGCGGATGCAGGCAACACCTGGTATACCGGCTACCTCGCCGCTGCGAAAAGGCTTGGCATATCCGCAGGAGTCGGCAACAACCTGTTCGCCCCCGGGAAGGAGATCACCCGCCAGGAGATGTTCACCATGCTGTACAATGCGCTGAAGGTTATTGGAAAACTTCCTGCCGGAAATTCCGGCAAGTCCATTTCCGAATTCAGCGATGCAGGCGATATCGCTCCCTGGGCCTGGGAAGCCATGAAGCTGCTTGTTGAAACAGGTACGATCAGCGGCAGCGGGAACAGGCTTTCGCCGAAAGATACCACCACCAGGGCTCAGATTGCCCAGGTGCTTTACAACCTGCTGGAGAAGTAATGCATGATAATCTAGGCAAATTATAATTATATAATATTAAGGGGCTGACCCGAAAGGTATTGACCTTGAAGGAAACCCATCTGTCTTTAGAAAAAGATGACCGCCCATTGGGGCGGCTTTCTTTTTATATAATCGCTTGCCGGCTTGATGCCGTTCGTTTTAACGTATATAATTGAGTGGATCGGGAGGAATTTTATGGACTATATTTTTGGCCTATGTCCCAATAAAAGGGACGCGGTAAGAGACGGCAGTAAAATGGGGTATGAAGAGGAACAGGGGCAAGATGTATGAAAACAATTTTGATAATTGAAGATGACGAGAATTTAAGCCGCGGTATGGTGTTTACCTTTGAGAAGGACGGCTACAGGGTGTTTTCGGCAAGCTCCGTCAGGCAGGGGAAGCAGTTGATGCAGCAGCACAAGGTTGACCTTATCATATTGGATTTGGGGCTGCCTGACGGCAATGGCATGGATTTGTGCAGAGAAATCAGGACATATTCGGATGTCCCGATCATCATGCTTACGGTTTGCGATTTGGAAACTGACGAGGTATCGGGCCTGATGGCAGGGGCGGACGATTATATAACAAAACCGTTTTCGCTTTCCGTCCTGAGGGCAAGGGTGGAAGCGCTGCTGCGGCGCACGGAAGCGAAAAGCCGCCATATTATTTGTTCCGGCAGGTACAGGCTGGATACGGACGCGTGCAAGTTTTACAGCGGCGAAGAAGAAGTTCCCGTCAGCGTTACTGAATTCAAGCTGCTTGTTCTCTTAATGACGCATGCCGGGAAAGTGCTTTCAAAAGAACAGATTCTATCCGCGCTATGGGACAACGCCGGAAATTTCGTGGACGAAAACACGCTGCCGGTCAATATCAGCCGTTTGCGTGCCAAAATGAAGGATGATCCCAGGAATCCAAATACGATCAAAACCATCCATGGTATCGGGTATATGTGGATTGGAGGCGCATAAAAATGGAGCTTGCGGCAGTTATCCTTGTTTCCGTTGTCTTGTGTTTGTTGACTATCATTTTCAGCCGGCGGTATGTTGTCAAAACCTTCGATTCGATAGATGCGATACTGGACGGAATAATGAAAAAGGATGCGGAACTGCCGTTTGAACCGGCGGCAGACACCCGGCTTTCCAAGCTGGCGCATAAAGCGGTTAAAATCATCCGGATGAACAAGGCGGATATTTCAAAGACCAAACAAGAAAAAGAAATTATCCAAAGCTTTATATCCGATATGTCCCACCAGATGAAAACGCCCTTATCCGGTATTCGCATGTATACGGACCTGCTGTTGGAGGGAAATGTGACTTACGCGGAACGGCAGGAATTTCTGTCACGCATCAGGGCAGGCGCGGAAAAGCTGCAATGGTTGATGGACAGCCTTGTGAAAATGTCAAGGCTGGAAGCCGGAGCCATTGCATTGTCCCCTGTACCTGCAAGCATCAAGCAGACTATCTCCGACAGCATAAGCAACGTATACGCGGCGGCGGCCAAAAAGGGAATTTCCATTAATACTGCCTGTTTTGACGACGTTCTTTTGTACCATGACAGGAAATGGACATGCGAGGCGATGGTCAACATTCTTGAAAACGCGGTCAAGTATTCGGAGCCGGACGGCAAAATCGACATTACCCTGGAAACACTGCCTCTCTATACAAGAATCAGCATCACCGATTATGGCATCGGTATTTCTCCCGACGAATGGAACGCCATCTTCAAGCGCTTCTACCGGGGGAAAAACGCGAAAACAACGGACGGGGCGGGACTAGGGCTTTACCTTGCTTCGCTTATCCTTGAAAAGCAGGGAGGCTATATCCTTGTTGATTCCAAGCCGGGACAACACACAACTTTCTCGATGTTCTTGCAAAATTGTAAGAAATGAAGCTTGTTTTGCAAAAAGTTTGTAAGAAATGTCGTTTATGATGAAAGGCATAGCCATGATAAATGCATAGAGGAAGGAGAATGAATAAATGCCGGTATTGCAAGCGCAGGGACTTAAAAAATACTACGGCAGGGAACCGAATATCGTCCGCGCTGTCGACGGTATTGATATAGCTGTGGAATACGGGGAATTCGTGGCGGTCGTCGGTGCGTCCGGCTCCGGGAAAAGCACTCTCCTGCATATGCTTGGCGGCCTTGACAAGCCGACGGAAGGGAAAGTGGTGGTTGACGGGCATGACCTCTCGCAAATGCCGGACGATCAGCTTGCCGTATTCCGCAGGCGCAATGTAGGGTTTGTGTTCCAGAATTACAACCTTGTTCCCATTTTAACCGTGTACGAGAACATCGTGCTGCCGGTCGAACTTGACGGCAACACGGTGGATAAACCTTTTATTGACGAAATTATAGACACGCTGGGGCTTGGCGAAAAGCGAGACAGTTTCCCGGGCATGCTTTCCGGAGGCCAGCAGCAGCGCGTGGCCATTGCCCGCGCAATTGCAGCCAAACCTTCCATCCTGCTCGCAGACGAGCCTACCGGCAACCTGGACAGCAAAACCAGCCAGGATGTCCTGGGTGTTTTGAAGATGACTTGCGCAAAATTTCATCAGACTATGATGATGATTACCCATAACGAGCAGATTGCCCAGCTTGCAGACCGCATCATCCATATAGAGGATGGCAGAATAGTCCGGGAGGGACAGAGCTGATTATGAAGAATAACAATGCCGCTGCAATCCGCAGGTTGATAAAAAGCAGCCTCCGTGCAAATAAAAAGAGAAATTTCTTCATCACAACGGCCATTGCACTCACCACGCTGCTCATTGCTTCTGTTTTCAGCATCGGCATGAGCATCATGGAATCCATGAGCATGCAGCAAATACGCCTGATGGGGACAACCGCGCATGCCTCCGTCACGCACATTACCCAGGAGCAAATAGAGCGGCTTAAGCAACTGGATTATGTCCATACCGTCGGTACCGGCAACAATATCGCACTTGTAAAGAATACGCCTTCGATGGGCGATATGGCTTTGTCGCTGCATTACTTCGACGCGGTGGAATGGGAAAAACTGCGCGTTCCCTCTTATACGGACGTAACAGGCAGTTATCCGCAAAAAGAAGATGAAATCATGGTTCCCCTGTGGGTACTTGAGAGGTTGGGAATAAATAACCCGGTTATCGGCATGGAAATACCCCTGGCTTATTATCCCGACAGCGGAAACGGCGGCGAACCGGTCAGTCAAGTATTTCGTTTGTCCGGCTGGTTTACAAGCTATGTCCATATTCGTTCAGGCAATATGGATATTATTTTAGTGTCGAAAGCATTATCTCAGAAGCATGGAAAGACTGTTGAAAACGATGGCTCGGCAACCGTCTTGTTTGTTGATTCTTCGCGGGTTTTGGAGTATTGCGGCCGGCTTGAACGGGACCTGGAATTATCCGAAACCCAGAAAGTTAAGCCTGTTCCCATATATGACGCAAGCGACGAAAAAGCGGCGCATAAAAGCCTGATTGCATTGGCAATTGTAACAGCCTTTTTGATTTTTACAGGCTTTCTCCTGATATACAACGTGCTGTACATCTCCGTTTCGCGGGATGTGCGTTTTTACGGGCTGCTGAAAACGATCGGCACGACGCCGGGGCAAATCAGGAGCATTGTACTTGGCCAGATTCTGCGCTTTTGCTTGGCCGGAATACCGCTTGGCGCCGCGGCAGCCTTGCTGCTTTCTTTTGTTGCTGTTCCGGCATTGCTTTCAAAATCAGGGAATATCGTAACGGGTGCGGTAGTATCTTTTTCCCCGTTTATCTATATTGGGGCTGCCCTGCTTGCCTTGCTCACAGCCATATTAGGGGCGTTCAGGCCTGCCCTGAAAGCGGCGAGTATCTCGCCGGTAGAAGCGCAGAAATTTACGGGCATACCTTTCAACAAAAGACGCGCATACTCCTCTGCGCGCGGCAAACCTTGCAGGATGGCCCTGCGCAATATCTCCAGGAACGGAAAGCGCGCGGTTATTGTACTGCTAAGCCTGTTTCTTGGGATAACAACGTTTTTCGTCGTTACAACGCTTGTTACAAGCATGGACACGGACAATTACGTTAATTCCTATATTGAGAGCGATTTCGTACTTCAAAACAACACGGTAAAGGGCGGTTACGAACCGAAGCAGAAATTTGACGCGGCATTTATCGACGCGATCAGGTCGCTGCCAGGTTTTGAAAGCATGAGAGTTACTACCCGGGAATGGATGCGCCTGGAATATTCGCCGGAGAAGTTCGGGAAATACCTGGACGACTTTATTAAGAACAACAACGCAGGCATTGACGAGAATTATGTTCGCGGCAATTTTACAGGAATCATTGCAGGTATCGACCGCGAAGCAATTTCGAAGCTGAATGAGGTAACGGATAATCCTGTCGACATCGGCGCGTTTGAGCGGGGGGAGGTTGCGCTTATTGCCTCCAACAAGCCAGACCTTTTTGAAAATGTTGATGAAATAACGATTATCCCCATGGAGAACGCGGGTGAATCCGGGATATGGGACAAGCCGGACGGTGAACCGGTAAAAGTACCGGTCGGCGGCTTTGTGCCGTATTTCTTCGAAAGAATCGACAGCAGCATAGCGCCTACCGTATTTGTATCGAATACGCTGATGAAAAAGATATACGGCGAACCGGCTGTATTAAAGCTTCAGATCGAAGTTGCGGAAGGGTACGAGGAACAGGCTCTTGACACTATAAAACAATTATCGGCCGGGGATTACGAAATATCCCGTGTCTCAAAGCCGGAAACTCGTGAAGAATTGCGGGAGGCCAAAATAATGCTGTATATTCTCGGCGGCGGTATAGCGCTGATTCTTGCCTTGATTGGCATTCTTAATTTTGTAAATATCATGTCGGTAGACATTGTGGTCAGAAAGCAGGAACTGGCAATGCTTGAATGCGTGGGCATGAGCAGGGGACAGGCCAGGAGGATGCTTGTAAGCGAAGGACTTATTTACTCCGCTATAACGCTGTTCCTGGTCTTTACGGCAGGGAACGCCGTTACTTTTGGAATTTTCAAGTTATTTCAGCAGCAGGCAACCTATGCGATATTCACCTACCCTTTTATCCCTGTTCTGGCGGTAAGTTTGGCGCTTTTGGCAATTTGCGTCATCACGCCGGAATTGGTTTACCGCTCAATCTGCAGTTCGACTGTTGTTGAGAGGTTAAGGGAAGCGGAATAAGCATGGAGGCTTTTTCTGTGAAGCCTTCATAATTTTGAGGGTCTGCATCAAGCACAGGGATGCGGGCGTTTTCTACCTGTAATACAGTCCGGCAAGCTTCATCTGCTTGGTAAATGAGATTGTATAGGTAAACGTCTTTATCTCGTATTCCGCTTTTGCGACAACCACTGCAAATTCTTCCTTGCTTGATTTGTCGGTATATCCTGCTATTTTCACGTCCTCGATTTTTTCGAATTTGCCTCCCTCGCTTATTGCTTCAAACACTTTTGCCAGTACATCTTCGGTAAGCGCTTCCTTCATTTGCACGGTGCATATTTTTAAAAAGCCTTCCGAGTCCTGGGCGTTAACAAGTGCGATTACATTTTCGGCGGCTTTTCTTACCTCATCTTCATCAAAGTCGCTCGACAATTTCTGGACGGCGCAGCCGCAAAGCAGCGCAAGGCACATGAATACCGCGGTCAGCAATCTTACTGCAGGAATGAATCCGGATTTCGACATCACTTTTCCTCCTTTTGGACGTAATATTTTCTTGAATAATATGAATAACCGGCCATTACAACATCTATGGCCGCTACTGCTGCATAAATCCATATTATTGGATTTGGGAGCGGCGAAAATATGGGTATTAGCGCATCCACAACGCCATGAATTGCAATGGCTGCCAGCAGATACAATATTCTTTGCTTTCGCTGAAATCCGTTCCAGACAACAACTGTCAGGGTTACATGAAGGATAATTGCCAGGAATCTTTCCAGGAATGCCAATCCCAGTTGTGAAACGTGCGCCAGCGATAATGCCGGGAGCAAAATGTACAGCGCTTCGGCAATTCCATGCCCCAGGCCGAAAATAACCGGTTGTGCGAAACAGCAATTTCCTGGTTTTATTAAAAACTGCTTAAATAAAAAGCGGAAACCTTCCTCGAAAACGCATGCAGAAAGTGCAATTAAAATGCCGATTAATAATGGGTTGAGGGTATAAACCATGATAAAGTCCGTTGAGTTTTGAATATGACGCAAAAGCGGCAATCTTAGCAATACCTGTGAAACTACAAAACAGGCTGCACCCAGCAAAAACCAAAGTATCTTTTTCCCTGTCAAATGCATCATCTCCGTATCTCCATGAAAACAGGAGACATGAATAAATGGGAACCCACACCACTTATTATAGTTTATACGGGATATTTTGCAAGAAATGCCAGGATAAAAAATGCGCAAGGATGCAATGCCGAATGCGGCTGCACAACGATTATTTAAGCGTAACCTGAGGTAATAATACATATCGAGGTTGATATAAAACCGTATACCGAAAAAAAGTTATCTATTGTCTGACGCATAAAAAAATGGTATGCTAAAAACGCTTGATAAATAATTGTCATAAAAAATAAGGGAATGATGGTGAATAATGACTGTAACACTGATTGATTTTTTGCGGCAGCTTGTTTCGAACCCGGCCTTGATTATAACTTCGTTGCTGACATTGGGAGTCATAATGGTTAACGGGTGGACCGATGCTCCAAATGCCATCGCAACCTGCATTTCCACCCGTTCGATTGCGCCACGGCCGGCGATAATAATGGCTTCGGTATTCAATTTTCTTGGCGTATTCGTCATGACACTGTTCAACTCAATGGTAGCAAAAACAATTTACAACATGGTGGATTTCAGGGGAGATGCCCACGATGCCTTAATTGCGCTATGCGCGGCGCTTATTGCAATAGTCCTGTGGGCGACGGCGGCATGGTGGTTTGGCATACCCACCAGCGAAAGCCATGCGCTGATAGCCGGTGTGAG
>JBLNDI010000019.1:0-46230 GCA_050261495.1 Bacillota bacterium | reverse complement strand
CCGCGTCAAGCAATATATCTTCTATAACAGGTATATCTTCCGCGGAAGCTTGTCTTATTGCTATCATTTCCTCACCCCCGGCATGCCAGGCTGTCAGCCGGAAAGGCTTGCTATCATCAGTTCCACCGCGGCTTTGCTGTCCAGTCTCCCGGTCTTGACGGACAAATCCAGCTCCAGCCCGGTTGAAACCGCTTTCTCAAGCTTTTCCTCGGTAAACTTCTGCGCCTGGTTTATCAACTTTTTCGCAATGAAAGGCTGTACCCTGAAGTGGGATGCAATCGCCGACTGCGGCGCTCCCTCGCGAAGCATCAGCTTCACCTGGATAAGCTGCCTGAATTGTCTTGCTATCATGTACATTACCTTGGGCATCGGTTCTCTCATCATTTCCATATCATTTAGCAAGGAGAGAGCCTTCGCAACCTGGTTGGCGGCAATTGCATCGGTTAAGTCGAATACCCTGCTTTTAACCGATCTCGTGCATACCCGCTCAACGTCGTCTTCCGTAATCGTACGCCTGCTTCCCGCAAATGCGCAGAGCTTTTTTATTTCATTGAGTATATCATCCATCCCGGGCTCGCAATACTCCACTATCAGTGCGGCAGCGTGAGGATTTGTTTCATGGCCGAGTTCATTTATCCTTTTCATTACCCATCCTGTCAACTCGTCAGGCTTTCTGAAGTTGAATTCAACAATTAGTCCGTATTGTTCAATCAACTTAACATATTTTATTCTCTTGTCAATTTCTTCTTCCATAAAAACCAGGCATACATGCTCGGGCACATTCTGCAGGAAATCCGCCAGCTCATCCCCGCCTGCCGCCCTTTTCCTTCTGCCATCCGCTTTTTTGCCGGCGCCGCCTGTATCGCCGGCTTCGGCGCCATTCATGCCGCCTGCGCCGAAATTATCCTCCGCACTGCCTTCTCCGGTGTCTCCAGGTATGTCATTCACGGCCGCATCTTCCGTAATTTCCGCTGCATCAGCGCCGCTTCCCTTTCTTGTCCCCCTGAACAGTCCTGAATTCTTCACTATTACCAGCCTTCTGTCAGAGAATGCGGGAAGCGTTTCGCAATTGTCAATGATTGCGGTAGGTGTGACCTTGCCTTCCAGCGTCACCTTGTTGAGAAGCTTGAAATCTTCAGTAAGAATGGCCTTTTCTATCTGCTCCGCATAGTTTCTTTTAAGGTAAATCTCGGGACCGTAAAATAAATATAATGAACCGATATTCCGGCTTTTTATCATTTTCCAGAGCAATTTTTCGTTTTCGGCGTAACTGTCCTTCGCCGCCATTTGTTCTCAACTCACTTGTGTGTTAATGAATTTTTCGTCCGCCTGTCATTATCAGCCGTCCGATACTGCCGCGCGTTCGTCTATATTATCTTCCCGGCGGTATAGTCCGCCTGAGCCTGATTGACTTGCCGTCGCTCGTTAATATCACTGCCCCGCACTCGTCCGTCCTGAAGCATTTGATTTCCATTTCCCTGAGCAAATCCAGTACATGCTGTGACGGGTGGCCGTACTTGTTTTTCCCCACACTGATTATTGCAGCTTCCGGGTTTACCGCCTCCAGGAATTCCCTCCCGGTCGAGGTTATGGAACCATGGTGCGCTACCTTTAAAACGTCCGCTTCCAGTTCCAAAACGTCTTTAGCAAACCTCGTCCCATCATGCGGCAGTCCCATTCCGTCACTTGGCGGCACCACCACTCCATCCGGCAGCCCCGTTCCGTTCCCGCAGGGCTTAAAAACACCCTCCATCAGCCTTTCTTCAGCTTCCGTTTCGGCATCCCCTGTAAACAGGACAGAAGTCTCCCCGTAATCCAATTTTAGCACGAGCGACACATTATTTAAAGAGTCCTCCTCGACAGGAATACCGGCTTCAGGGCTTAAAACCCTTATGCTAGTCCTGTTGTCCAGCTTTATCACATCACCTTTCGAACACCTTGACACGGGTATGTTCCGTTTGCCTGCAATGGCAAGAAGCCTGTCAAAATAACTTTCGTCGACAAGCGAAGGTATGATCAGCCTGGCTACCTTCATTTGCTCCAGGACATCCTCAAGCCCTTGCGTGTGGTCGCCGTGGGGATGGGTTGCAATAACCGCGTCCAGGCTTGTTGCGCCATAATCAAGCAGGAAAGGAATCACCGTATTTTCGCCGATCCTTGAATCAGCCCCTGTATCGCTGCCCCCTCCGTCAATAATAACGGTTCTCCCGGTATATGTCCTGATAAAAGCCGAATCCCCCTGCCCCACATCAAGAAATACGACTACAAGGCGTCCCGGCAGAACGTATCCTATCAGGGCCGCAACCGCGGCAAACGACAATACGGCAGCCGTATGGCGCATATTCAGCCGGATGCCCTTGAGCGGCTTATACCATAGCAGGAACCATACAACGAAATAATAGGCTGCCGCCAGCGCCAAGGTAGGAGTCGCCGTCCTGGCCACTGAAAACGGCATATCCGACGCCCATTTGGCAATATAGAGCACGAGGCTGAGAAAATTGCAGTTCAGATAACCGACAAGCCTTGATACGGCCAGGCTGAACTGTCCAAGCACAGCCATCAGCATGCCCAGTATCGTTATCAGCTCCAGCATGGGCGCGGCCAGTAAATTGGGGATGATGGAAATTACCGAAATTTTATTAAAATGTATCAATGTCACCGGCAGCACGCCAAGTTGCGCCGCCAGCGTCGCCGACAGAATTTTTTGCGTCTTTCCGCGAATAATTCGCAAGACGGCAGTGTTTTCAATATTCCCTGAAAGCATGACTATCCCCAGCGTTGCGCCGTATGATAGCTGGAAACCGATATTAAAAAGCATGCACGGGTTGATTGCCAGCAGGATAATGCATGAAACAGCCATGGCGGAGTAGGTGTCGGGCTCGCGGTACAGCGCAGCGGATAACAGGAATACCGTAGCCATGACGACCGCCCGGAATACCGATGGTTCAAAACCCGCGACAAACATGAAAAAGAACAGGAACATTATTACCAGGATATTCGCGATTCTTTTGGGCACCCGTAAAAGTTTCAGAAGAAAAGACAACGGCAGCATAAGGAAAGCCACGTTCGCCCCTGAAACGGCTACAATGTGCAGAAGGCCGGCGTTTCCAAACACTTCCCGCACTTCCTCGGAAAGGCCTTTTTTATATCCTATCAGCATGCCGTTAAGCAAACCGGCTTGCTGGCGCGGCAAACTGTTTTCAATAACATGAACGATCCGGTTCCTGGCGGCCATCCCCGCCCTCACAATGAAATTGCCGCCTTTCCCCTCCATTGTTTCAATAAAATAAGGGTAGGCGAAAACCGAGGCGCCGACTCCTTTTTGGGCCAGGTAACTCCTGTAATCAAAACCTCCCGGGTTCCTGGCGCCTTTCGGCTGTGTCAGCATTCCTTCAAAAACAACCTCGCTTCCGTAGTCAAAGAAGCTTGCATCCGTAGCTGCCAGCGTGGTAAGCAGGATTTTCCCTTTTATGTCCGAGAATGCGCCGATATATCCTTCCCTTATGGCTGTTGCATTTATAACGTATGTCACTTTATTGCCCTTCACTTCAGGTTCCGATGCGACAAACCCCCTGACGGTCACCTCTTTCCCGCCGTAAGCAGAGAAAATTTCCAGCCGGTAATGATTGTAAGCCAGGAACTCAAAAGCTCCAATGAGAAAAAATACGAGCATGAATGAAGGCACAAAAAATCCTCTTGCCATGTTTCTTCCGAAAACAAAAAAGCAAGCTGAAATCAACAGGAACAGGCTTACGACCAGGATAACGGAATCCGACAGGTATGCGGCTAAAATGCCTGCAATCATCATTATGCAAAAAGATACGGCAGGGCGTTTGCAAATAACACTCATTGCGACACCTTTTTGCATATATTATATTATAAATGGAAATATTTGTAAATATTGGCGATTTATTTAAGAAGCGTTTTATTATTTGCCAAGGTAATCCCTTGCTCCCATGTAAGTTTTGATGTAATAGCTTTCGTTCAGGCTGCTTATCTTAACCTTTTTGTCCTGGTATGAGGAAGCATGTATGAATTTCCCGTTGCCGATATATATGCCGACATGGTTGATACTGTTGAGGCCTCCGTTGGTATCAAAAAACACCAGGTCGCCGGCCTTCAGGGCGCTTTTCTCAACCGGCTCGCCGCCTTTTCCCATCCCTGCGGACGTCCTGTCCAGCGTTATACCGAACTTCTTGAATACGTAGCTTACAAACCCGGAACAATCAAAACCGCTCGGAGTGCTTCCGCCGTACCTGTACTTGATGCCGAGCAGCGTTTTTGCATATTCTACTATACCGTACCTGGTATCCGCGTTTTTCAAGGGTTCTTCTTCCGGCGCATCGGCCGTAACCGCCCTGTCATCTGCGGCGCCCCTTGAAATCCTTTCTTCCTGGATTTTAACGTAATCGCTGTGGATCCACCCGTATCTTTCTTCCCCGATCGTTATGCGGTACCAGTCCCCCGAATGCTCAACAATTTCGACCTTGGTTCCCTTGGTCAATTTAGCCAGCACTTCGGAAGCAATATCCGGCTTTCTCCTGACATTGACCACGCTCCCGGAGACAATACCCGTACCAATCTTTTCTTCACGCACTATTACATAGTTGCCGTTTATCCAGCCCGTGGCGTCGTTGTAGCTTACCTTGAACCATTCGCCTTCGCTCCCGACAACTTTGACAATGGCGCCTTTACTAAGCTGGTACAGGATTTTTGCCGAAGTGTTGGGATTTGCCCTGAAATTGACGGCATTTTCCGTGACAATGCCCGTTTTCCCAGCAGAGGCGAAGACATAGCTGCCTGCAATTAAGACAACTGCTCCGGATATGAAAAAAGATATGAACGTTTTCCTGAAAACCGGCATTTCGCCCTCCTATAACGGGCTACCCGCGATAATTCCGATCTTATCGCCAATAGCTTGTTTTTGCCCAGCACACTTACAGCAATAAATGCCGTTATGTGAATATTATACCTGTACGTCACAGACATGTCAAATTGGCAATAATGTTCATAATTAGTATATTATGTAAACATGAGGAATTAAGCGGCAATATTTAGTTTTTACAGCGTTTTTCGCAGGATTGTGACCCTATGCAACTGGCCGTCCCCGAATAATGGCTTGTAAAACCTGCATGCTTCGGTAAAGCCCTGTCCCGCCCAAAAACTAAAACCGGCACGGTTCTCCCCGGCTACCGAAAGCATTGCCTCGGTGGCCCCGTATACCTCTTTGCCGCGTTGGAAAATCAACCTTGCAGCCCTGCTGCCGATACCTTTTCTCCTGTACCGGGGAATTATTATAAAAATCCTGATCCATAACGTTTCATTATACAGCGTACCCATGACCAGGCCTGCGAGATTCCCGACCGCTTCATCCTGCCGGTTCCGCGTGTCCGTTGCAAATATGCAGGACGCAAACCGGTTCTTAAAAGCCGGTTTATCCATAAGCTTGTCCATTATTGCGGCATGGGGTTCATTATCCGCAATCCCGGTGGCATATCGCAAATCATTGCCGCCGCATGCTTTCAGGACTTCTTCCGCCCAACCCGGTTCAATTTTCCTCAGAAAAACGACGCCGTCGTCGGCTTCCATCCGTATCACGTTTTTCACCCTCAAGATACCGTGATAAATTCCGCCCCGATACAATCAAACTCTTAGCGGCACAATATGCCCAAATTTACACTTGTCCCAGGTAACCAATCAGCGCCTTGGCATTTTCAACGGCTTTCCCCTTCGGATGATTGTTGAACGACACAAGCGTAATTCCCGCGTTTTCTTCCATCTCCCGAAGCCTGCCGATCCATTCCAGCAGTTCACTGCCGCTGTAGAGATAATCGTATCTTTCCGCTCCTTCCCCCGCATACCACTTTTCGGCATTGCGGCCGTGGAGCCTCAGATATGCCACGTTTGAAGTAACGGCAACAACATTGCCGATCAATCCCCGTATGCGGGGTTCATCCACGCACACAAATCCGATTCCCTCGCGCCGGAGCAATTCAAAAACATTTTCCCTTATCCATTCCCTGTTCCTGAATTCGACCAGAAGCTCGTATTCGGCGAAGCAATGTTTCAAGAACTTAAGGTAATCGGCATTCTCATTATTGTAATGAAAAGAATACGGAAACTGCGCCAGCAGGCAAGCAAGCTTGTTGCTTTGGACTATGGGCGAAAGCGAATACTTGAATTTCTCTGCTTCCTCCGGCCCCGAATTTCTTTCATGCGTGAATCCCCCGAAAAGCTTGACTGAAAATCTGAACCCTGGCGGCGTCTTCCTGTCCATGCCCTCAAACAGCTTTAAGCCCGGCATGTGGTAATATGTCGAATTAATCTCGACAAATGGGAAATGCAGCGCATAGTATTCCAACATTCCGGATGGTTTCGTCCCAACCGGGTAAAACGGCCCCACCCAGTCCTGGTAAGAATATCCCGCCGTACCGACTTTTATCATAATAACCGTCCTTGTAAACGCTCTGCGGCATCATGTCTTTCAACAACAGGCATCATGCCTTACAATAACATTCTATTATAATATTGAAAAAATAGGAAGCATTAATGTCTGAAACGTTATTCCCGAAACGTGATCCGGAGCAGCAAGGTGACATAATTTAATTGATTAATGTTGCATTATTCGCTATACTATGTATAATTGTAAACGGTGTTTACTTAATATTTTTTACATTTTACTTCAAGAATAGAATGGGAGAGATAACATGGAATTGAACGAACTACTATCCGGAATTTTGAGTATCAATCTCAAAATGATCATTATGTATTTAATAGGTTTGGCGTTGATTATCGTGGCTATTAAGAAAAATTACGAGCCCATGCTGCTTTTACCGATAGGTTTTGGCGCAATACTGGTGAACCTTCCCCAGTCGGTTGTAAAATACGCATCCGAACCGGTAAAATACGATTTCATTACGGAATTGGTAAGGAATAATGAAGCTGCAAAAGAGTTTTTTGAAAAGAACCTGAACTTCTTTTTCAACGAAGCGGGCGAAGCTTTCCATTATGAGCCCGGTTTCCTCGAAATACTTCTCCGCTCGGGCATCCTGACCGAGCTGTTCCCGGTATTGATATTCGTCGGGGTCGGGGCAATGATCGATTTCACTCCTTTGTTTAAAAACCCGGTTATGATATTCTTCGGCGCAGCAGCCCAGTTCGGCATCTTTGCCACCATGCTGGTCGCAATTGCGTTGGGATTCGGCCTGAAGCCCGCTTCTGCCATCGGAATCATAGGCGCGGCAGACGGACCGACGGCAATCTATGTTGCAAGCAAATTCGCCAAGGAATACTTCGGACCCATTTCAGTGGCGGCTTATTCGTATATGTCGCTCGTGCCGATTATCCAGCCGCCCGTGATAAAACTCCTGACTACCAGGAAAGAGCGCATGATCAGGATGGAATACAGGGAAGACAAGGTTCCGAAGTTTGTCCTGATCGCTTTCCCCATAGCCGTTACCATTATTTCGGGCATCGTGGCTCCAATAAGCGTGCCTCTTGTAGGCTCCCTGATGTTCGGCAATCTCATCAGGGAATGCGGAGTCCTGGAAAGGCTTTCACAGGCTGCGCAGAATGAACTGTCCAATATTGTCACATTGCTCCTTGGCATAACGATCGGCTCAACCATGCTGGCTGACAATTTCCTTAAGCTGGAAACGATATTGATCCTGGCTATGGGCCTGGTGGCGTTCGTGTTCGACACGGCAGGCGGGGTCTTGTTTGCGAAGTTCCTCAACCTGTTCCGCAAGGAAGGCAACAAGTTCAATCCCATGGTCGGCGCCGCCGGTATTTCGGCGTTTCCGATGTCGGCGAGAATCATCCAGAGAATGGCCCAAAAAGAAGATCCTACGAATTTTGTGCTTATGCAGGCAGTCAGCGCCAATGTTTCAGGCCAGCTCGGATCCATCATAGCAGGCGGTTTTGTCCTCGCGCTGGTGCCATTGCTGGTAAAATGACCTTTTGACCCGGAGGAGGAGAATAATTTATGGAATTTTTATATAACGGTTCAACATTTGAAAAAGGCTTGTTTGTCACACTTGTAGGTATGGCCGGCGTTTTTACCGTGCTGGTGATTTTTTACCTGATTATTAAATTATTTGCAAAGGTGTTTCCGTATAAGGCCGAAAACGGCAATGAAAAGTAATTGTTATGAAAAAAGTATTAATAATTGCTTATTCATATCCACCGTTGGCAAATAAGGAATCCGCAAGAATAGCCGGATTTGTTGAGCAACTCGGCAATTACGGCTGGGAGCCCCTTGTGCTGACGCGCAGAGTACGTTCGAGGGAGGCAGCCTCAGAGGATCTGTCTGAGCCCTCGGGTGTCAATGTGGTACGTTCGGGAGCATTGTCATCCGAAAACCTTCCCCGGTTCTTGCGGACCTTTGCGAGATTCTCTGCGTCGCTGCTTATTCCTGATAAAGAAAGACTATGGGAGCTGTTTTGCGCAAGGAAGGCCGTAAGGATAGCCAAGTACGAAGGCATTGATCTAGTATACACGATATCCCCTCCCTTCAGCGCCCATCTTATCGGGCTGCGCTTTAAAAAGAAGCATCCCGGCATGCCGTGGGTGGCGGATCTATGTTCATCCCCTACAGCTGCGGGAGGCGGAAAAATGAAGGAACGGTTTATAAAAGCCCTGATGGGAAAAATTATACATGAGGCGGACTGTTTCATAACCGGCGACAAGAAATTGTATGACGACGTCTTGTCCGGCTTGCCAAGCCGCTCCGGTGAAGACGCCGCCTTTTATATTCCCGACGGAAAGCCTCAGGAACTGTCCGAGCAGTTTGAAAGGGCGTGTCGTGCCATGGCTGCCAGGAAAATCGGCAAAAATGGAAATACATGAGGAAGATGGAGGCAAGGATGAGGATAGTGCATATAATCGGCGGGGGCGATATCGGCGGTGCAAAAACCCACGTTTTGTACCTTTTGAAGGAGCTTTCCCGCCGGATCGATGTCAAGCTTATCAGCCTACGCCCCGGCATATTTTCCGACGACGCGCGCGCGATGGGCATCGACGTGACAGTTGTCAAATCGGGAAACATTTTTTCGGACATAAGAAAAGTCACCGATATTATAATAAAAGGCGGCTACGACATCGTTCATTCGCACGGCGCCAAGGCAAACGTGTTTTCCCTGGCGGCCAGGCGCAGGGCGGGTTTGCCCACCGTCACAACCGTCCACAGCGACTACCGCCTCGACTACATGCACAGCCTTCCCAAGCACCTGACAATCGGCCTCACAAATTCAGTCGTTCTGCGTTTCATAGACAATTACATAGCCGTATCCGGCAATTTCCAGGACATGCTGGTGAGAAGGAAATTCAATCCCCTGAATATATATGTACTATACAACGGGATGGATTTTTCCGTTCCCAGGGTCGAGTATTCCAGGCAAAGACTAATTGATAAACACGGCCTCGACATCAAGGATGACGATATTATTGTCGGCATAGCCGCAAGGCTTTACCCGGTAAAAAGCATTGATACCATCATAAGGACGGCGCGCATTGTCAAGGAAAGGAATCCAAAAGTCAAGTTCCTTATAGGCGGTGACGGTGAGGACCGCAGGCGCCTTGAAGCCATGGCCGCCGGGCTCGGACTGAAGGATACGGTATTTTTCCTGGGCTGGCTTGACGACCCGAACGAGTTGATGAGCAGCATAGACATAAGCGTACTCACCTCCGTCAGCGAAAGCTTCCCCTACTCCGTCCTGGAAGGCGCCAAGTTCAAAAAAGCTACCATCAGCACCAAGGTCGGCGGAATACCCGACCTTATTGAAAACGGCGTAAACGGGTACCTGTTCGATCATGGCGACGAAGCCCGTTTCGCGGAGTTGATACTGGAGCTTGCCGGCGATAAACAAAAGCGCAAAGCAATGGGGGAAAGGCTTTACGAAAAAGCCCTGAAGAATTTTTCCGTCGAGGCCATGGCCAACACCCAGATAGATATTTACAACAGCATACTCGAAAAGAAGGCTGCAAAGAAAAAGGGACAAAAGCTTTACGACGCCATCATCTCCGGGTATTACGGGTTCAGGAACATAGGGGACGACGCCCTCCAGATATCCATCATCAAGGATTTGAAAAGCTTTAAACCGGATATCAAGCTTATCATACTTTCCCGAATCCCCTCAAGCACGCCGAAGGATTCCCAGGTGGTCTCAATCAGCAGGAACAACATGCTGAGGATCTTTCAGGCAATGAAAAATTCAAAAGCTTTCATTTACGGCGGCGGCAACCTGCTTCAGGATAACACCAGCACAAGGTCGCTGTTCTTTTATCTCAGCATGGTCTGGCTGGCAAAAAAGCTTCGCCTGAAGGTCATGTTCTATGCAAACGGCATCGGTCCTTTAAAGAAGAGACTAAACATGGTGCTGACGAAAAAAATCATGAACCAGGTGGATGTAATAGCCCTGAGGGAAGAACTATCCTTCAGCGAGCTTAAAAGGCTGGACATCGGCAAGCCGCACATATTGTTGACGGCTGACGCCGCCCTGACCATCAACGACAGCCCGGGCAACTTCAACACCGGCATAACGCACAGGCTCGGCCTGCAGAACGGCAAGCGGCTGCTGGGCGTCTCGCTGAGGAAGTACCCAGGACATGAAAAAGTGGAGCATGAAAAGTACGAATCGGTCATAGCGAAGGTTGTAGACCATATGGCGGCGGAATACGGGGCCTTTCCCGTGTTTTTCCCGATGCAGCACCCGGAGGACGTGCCGATATTGGAAAACGTGGCCGCCAAAATGCGCCACGAAAGCTATATTGTCAGGGAAAAGCTGGACGTATACCAGACCTACGACCTCATTTCCAGCATGTACATGCTCCTGGGAATGAGACTGCACGCGCTTGTATTCGCTGCGGTTACTTCAGTGCCCATGGTTGGTCTTGTTTACGATCCCAAAATACAGGGATTTCTTGACTGCATAAAACAGCCGTCTGCAGGGGACGTCCGTACTCTCGATTACAACAACTTGTTGAAACTGACCGAAGAAGTCTGGCGCAACCATGATGAAATAAGCAGGCAGCTCGAAGCCGCCACCCCCGTGCTGAAAGAAAAGGCAAGGGAAAATGCCAGGGTTGCGGTTGAACTTATCTCATCCGTATCGCCATAGTCCCCTCATCTGCAAGCTTCAGTATTTTTTCCATGGCAGCTTCCCACTTCTTATTCACGGCATCAAAATCCATGCATGGGATATATAATGCTTCCAGTTCGTCATGAAGCAGTTTTGCGTTATGTATCATCCCGACGGCTTTATCCAGGAGTTCGTCGAAAATATGCCGGTTGTAGTCAATTTCCGCCCGGCGCTTTTCAATAATTCTCTCATCAAGCATCGCTGCAAAATCAACTGTCTTCAATGCACACGCATCTGTTTTATGATACTTGTTAACCGTGGAAAACGCGGCATTTAGTCCCGGTACGATCAAATGCTCCAGCTTGCCGGGATTGAACGCGCAATAGAAGGCTTCCGTGCAAAAGCCCCTGGCAAGCGCCGCCTCCTTGATTTTTTCAAGCACAATTTCCGTGCCTGCTCCCGGGAAACCTAGCAGCAAGTATACGCTATTTGTAGCCATCAATTCGTCTATAAAGTTTTTCAGGCCGTCAGGCGTGATTGCGCTTGCAAAAAGGCATCTCTGCCTTCCCGACCGCCTGGCCGGCATTATCCCGTCAAACAGTGATTGAACCAGTTCTTCCGCAACAATACGGCATGAATCACGGTCCATGGCTGACCCATATATGGCAGCGCTGTTGTCATATACATGGGACGCCGCTTTGAGGTATCCATATGCGGCCTGAAAATAACCGGATATCTCGTTTTTTATCCTGATAGCCTTCTCCCTGTTTTTCCGCATTGACACATCATCCCAGCAGTCACCCATATTTATTATCTCATCGATAATGCCGGGATTTGCCGGATCGATCACATGCGGCGCTGTTCCGTCCATAAGCGCGACCCCTATTTGCGGGATTACCACGCCGTCCAGGCTCTCATTGTCGCTGGAACAATGCATCAGCTCTGCGTCATACCCGCGCCCGGTCATTTCATCGGCTATTTTTCTCATAAACGTACTCTTTCCGACACCCGGGCCGCCTTTAAGAATGAAAACCCTGTTTGCGTCTTCCGCACTGATTATGTAATCATAATAACTGAAAAACCCTCTTGAAGTGTTCCCTCCCGGAAACACATTCCTTGTCCTGCCCTTTTGCATACCAATCCCCCATCAAGGCAAAATGCTCCGCATTACGTAGGTTGCATATGCCATGCCCGGCATAAAAATACACCCTGTTTATAATATGTGCAGCGTGATTGCAATGATTACATGAAAGCCATAAAAAGAAATGATTTGCATGAATATGATATTTCTTAATTGCAAAAGATTCTGTAAGATGTTAAACTAACATTGTATTTTGTTAAGAGGAGTTTTTTTCAAATCATTTTAAAAGCAGCGTCCGGATACACCGCTGACAAAAAATTGCGGTACCTGCGGTTTCACCAGGATTACCGGCCGACAATAATTAATTTCCGACAGGAGGATACCTGATGAAAAAACACAAGAGGCGTTTCGGAGACAGGTATGACGGCAGGCGCCTGAGAACACTGGATCCGTTCTACAGGATTATTCCGTTTGTAATGAGAAGGCGTTCGGATTCCCAGAATTTCTTTGAGGATAGAATTGAAATCAGCCATACTGAAGCGTTTTTAAGAAGAAAAAGGAAACAATCGGATATTAAGTTATCAATGCTGCACATCCTGATAGCGGCAATGGTCAGGACAATAGCGTTAAGGCCCGCCCTGAACAGGTTTGTCGCAGGCTACAGCATTTATGCGCGCAACGAAATCCTGGTTTCTCTCACGATAAAAAAGGAAAAAAGCTTCGACAGCCCTGAAACAACTATCAAGTTTAAATTTGAACCTACGGATACATTGTACGACATTGCCGAGAAAATAAACCGTGAGGTGGCCGAGAATAAAAAGACGGACACAAATAACAATACCGATAAGTTTGCCCGGATATTCATGCTTTGCCCCGGTTTCCTGGTAAAATTCGCCGTATTTGTCCTAAGGTCGCTTGATTATGTCGGTTTAATGCCGCGCTTCATCAATGAACTGAGCCCGTTTCATACCAGCATCTTTATTACCGACCTCGGATCGCTGGGGATAGACCCGGTTTACCACCACCTTTATGATATCGGAACTACCTCGATTTTTGTCGCGTTCGGCATGAAGTACAATGAAAAAGCGATAGACCGCAATAATAATATAATTGATAAAAGATACATCAGAATGAAGATAGTGACCGATGAAAGGATTGTCGACGGCTATTACTATGCTTCGGCCTTCAAGCTGTTCAAACAACTGGTGCAGCACCCGGAAAAGCTTGAAGAAATCCCGGAAGGCCTCGAACCTGATATCGAGTAGGTCCGTACCGCATATACCCGTCAGGTAAGCGTACCGGGCGGGCTGTCCAAAACAGCTGAAACCGGCAGCTAAAACCAGCCAGTAACAGGCAAGTTGCGCCGGGCATCCGGGGCCAGGGCAGCGTTTACAGGCGCCCTGACAGGACGGCCTGTTTATTCCGCCGCAACATTTCCCCTATTCCCTGCCGTTCCAGCAGTAAGTGCATACCTTGTCGCAAGGAAGGCCTATCGCCTCTATCATGTTATCCAGGCTCTGATACCGGAGACTCGTAAGCTTAAGCTTTTTCCCGATACAATCAACCATGCGGCCATATTTCTCGGTTTTTGAATCGACATATTCATCGAGACGGGGATTCCTCTGCCCTTCCAGTTCGGTTATTGCCTGCCTCGCGATCAGGTCTTTTTCGGACCGGGACCTGGAAAAATTGAGATATTTGCAGCCAAACACAAGCGGCGGACATGCCGCCCTGACATGCACTTCCTTTGCATTAAGGCCATATAAGAGATCAACCGTTTCACGCATTTGCGTCCCGCGCACGATTGAGTCTTCACAGAAAAGAATCCTCTTCCCGTCAACCAGGTCGGGTATCGGGATGAGTTTCATCCTCGCAACCAGGTTCCTGATGCTTTGTTTCTGCGGCATGAAACTCCTTGACCAGGTTGGGGTGTACTTGACAAAAGGCCGGACATATGGAACGCCGGATTCGTTGGAATATCCCAGGGCATGGGCTATTCCTGAATCAGGAATGCCGGCTACCATGTCGACTTCCGCATTATCGTCCCTTGCCAGCAATTTGCCGCATTGATAGCGTGTAATTTCAACATTCTTGCCTTCATATGACGATGCCGGGTAACCGTAATATATCCAGAGGAAAGCGCATATCCTCATTTTGTCGCGCGGCGGGGATATTTTCTCAATACCGCCGGGCGTGAGCAATACTATTTCACCCGGGCCAAGCTCGTATTTAAAGCGGTACCCGAGGTTCGGCAATGCGCTGGATTCAAACGATACGCAAAAAGCGCCTTCTTTTTCGCCTACAACGAGCGGGGTCCTGCCAAGCTTGTCCCTCGAGGCGTAAATGCCTTCGGAAGTTAAAACCAGCATGGTGCAGGAGCCATCTATCAGCTCCTGCGCATTCAGAATACCGTCCTTTATTGTTTGTTCCTGGTTGATCAGGGCTGCTGCCATTTCAGTAGGGTTGATTTCGCCCATGCTCATTTCCATGAAATGTATGTTGTTATTTTCAAAAGCTTTTTTTACGAGTTCCTTCAAATTATTTATCCGCCCGACCGTCGTTATGGCATAATGACCCAGGTGGGAGCATACCGTTAACGGCTGGGCCTCGGTATCACTAATGCAACCAATCCCCATGCTGCCCGACATGTCTGACAGGTTTCCTTCGAACTTTGCCCTGAATTGGACGTTTTCAATATTATGAATATATCTCGAGAACCCGCTGCCGCTCCATACCGCCATTCCGCCCCTGCTGGTACCCAGGTGCGAATGGTAATCGGTCCCGAAATACAGGTCCTTGACACAAGATTTTTTTGAAACCACTCCGAACAATCCGCCCATTATTATCCCATCCCGCAATAATTTTTGCTACAGATAAACCATGCAATACTTCTATTTTATTTTTAAAATCGAATGTGTCAAGTATTTTAAAAAAATCAATAAAATTTCTCGGTTTTAGTGAACTTCCCCCTTTGCGGCCCGGTTCCGTTGCCATGATTATAATTGAACAGCCGGTATAAAAGTAGTATAGTAAAAAATACAAGATAAAAAATGTCGGCAAAGAATTGGAGGAAGCCGCATGGGTTTCAACGGCTTTACAAAAGAAGCGCTCAGGTTTCTTTTTGAAAACCGGGCTATCAACAGCAAAGACTGGTTCGACAGCCACAAGGGCGAATACAGGAAATACGTGTACGAGCCTTTCGTAGAGCTGGTGCGTGAGCTTGCGCCAGTTATGACGGAAATAGACGGAAAATTCATAACAGTGCCGTCGAGACTGATTTCAAGGGTGCGCAGGGACACGCGTTTCACGAAAGACAAGAGCCTGTACAGGGATAATGCCTGGTTGGTCTTCCTGAGAGACAAATCAAAGATGTCCTCCTCGTCATGCTACTGGTTTGAGCTGAACCAGGAAGGGACAAGCCACGGCGTGGGTTATTACAGTGCAATGCCGGAAACAATGGCGCAAATGAGAAAACTTATAACAAGCGGGCATCCTTCCTTTAAAAAAGCCCTGGAGTGCTATGAATCACAGGACAAGTTTTGTATCGGCGGAGAAAAATACAAGAAAAGCAAGTTTGCCGGTTGGCCGGACAATATTAAATCGTGGCTGGACAGGAAAAACGTATATTTTGAATGTGCCGTCAAAGGGTATTCGCTTGCATTTTCAAAAGATCTGCCAGACATATTGAAAGAAGATTTCAGGATGCTCAAGCCCATATACGAATTCTTCCGCGCTGCAGAATCCGCGCAGCAAGTTGATTGAGACGTCCGGATGTACCGTGCGTCTCAATCGTTCAGGCTATGCGTTTTGAGTGTTCAGGCAGTGCATCTCGAACGGTCAAACATGCGTCCCAATCGTTCAAGCCATACATCCCGATTGTTCAGGCCGTACGGCATGACATTTCGAAATTTCTACTTCACCTGCTCCACAGTGATGCCGGATTTCTTCAACTGCGTGATAATGCCGCTCTCGCCTCCCATATGGCCGGCGCCGACAACGATAAAGTATGTCTTGTTTTCCGGGTCGGACAGGTATTTCATGGTTTTATCAAACATGTTGTTATTCCTGGTTGTCCAGAAGATGTGGTTAAACTCCCTGGTTTGAGCATCCGTGGCCGATGCTTCCAATTCCAGCAGCATCTCTATTATCCCCGGATCACCTCTTTTCCATGAATCAAGGATTTCCAGGAGAATAATTACGGCTTGCGATTGTTCCCCGACAGCTTGCTGCCGGCTGTCCCCGGCCTGCTGATTGCTCCCGGTTTGCCGGCCGTCCTGCGCCTGCTGCCGGCCGCCTGTTGCCGAAGCAAGCGCGGATGCGAGATACCATACCTGCAATTCATTAGAGAGAGAATCAAACATGTCAACCTGGAACCTAATGCCCTCGATTTCCATTATCGGCTTCTTTCCGGCTGCCTTTGAAAGAAAATACATGTCAATCCCTATATTGGCGCTGATTGAACCCTGGAGCAACTCGGTCCCCTGTACCAGCATCGCCGCATACCACGGTTTGAGCTTGTTGTATATCTCGGGAGGTATATTCAGAGGCTTTATAACTTCCACGAACTTGTCATACAAATCTTTGGGGATATTCTTATCAAGGGTATCATCCCCCGTGTACATCATTTTTGTCTGCATGTACCTGATGTCTTCCGCCTGGTTGGCAATATCGGCTTCAACAACAAGATAGTCCGCCTTATCGTATGCCTCGAGTATTTTCTTCGACAAGGGGTAAATCGAAGGGTCCGCAAAATGGATGGATCCCAGCAGGTAAACGGAACTGTCGTCGTCGCTTGCTTTCCACAACAAGCCCTTTGAATCGTTGCCGGTTTCATACACGACAAACTCGTATACCCTCCATGCGAGAACCAGCACTTCCTGGCGGCTACAAGGCTCATCCAGGGCAAGCTGCCCGTCCTGCCTGCCTTTGATAAGTCCTGCGGATATAAAATATTCAACCGGTCCGGCTTGTGATCCGGCGCCTGCTGTCAAATCAAGCCCAACATTTGCCGATTCAAGCGTATCAAACAGTACTGAGATTACTTCCCCACGATTGACGGTTTTCCTGGGTTCGTAACTTTTTTCGTCTGTCAGGATTCCTATCGTCCAGGCCTCTTTCGCCTCGGGGCCGTCCGATTCAGTAAATGGGGCGTCTTCTGCCGGTTCTATGGATTTACTGGTTATTTTCTCATAGATATTGCACGCTATGCCAAAAAGCTCGGCAAATGTTGCAGCTGACTTATAACTTGAAAACATGGACTGGTCTGCAAGGCCGTATATAGCCGACCAGTTCACCCCTTCAAGCGCCCATCCGCTCGGCTGCTCCACCTGAGCCGGATCAGCCGTGTTCTGCGGCTGTCCCTGCTCCTGGGCCTGCTCCTGTTCTTGCTCTTGGGCTTGTTCCATCTCTTGGGTTTGCGCTGACGACTGTCCGAATGCCGCGACCCATCCGGCGCCTCCTTGGATATTTTCCTGTGCAAGTGCGCTTGTTTGCAGCGCAAACTCCATCACAAGAACCATGAGCAAGGCGGTTGATCTCTTCTTCCATTTCACTATGTACAATTCCTCCTGATTAGTTATTATCTGGCTTTCCAATGGCTAAAAAATCAAGGATGCATCATTCCGCAGCATCCCATTGCCATGGTATCCCAATAATTATACAATAAGAATATGCTAAAGTCACGTATTTCCCTTTTTCTCCACATGATGCAACAAATTGTTAAGTAATACAGTATTTTGCTACACTCCCTGCGCATGAAAACACAGGTCGCATACAGTTAGCCGTTCACGCCGTAAAAAGCGGCATATGTGTTGAGGATGAATCGGCATTTGCTGACGCGTCAAAGTTATGTCCGTGACACTTGACAAAATTAACATTGTCTACTAATATATTTATTAGCACTCTATTCTGACGAGTGCTAATGTAAATTCCTTTAATTTTAATAGGTGTTAATACTCTCCGGAGTTATTAAAATTTATTTAAAATTAGGAGGGATTTAAAATGACTATTTTCAACACAACATCTCTATTCCGGTAGCACGCTGCCAGGCTGACGCGCAATAGCGCAGGATCACGCCCGGACTTCAACTGGTTCGGTTAAATTTATTGATTTCTGTTTCATATTCAAGATCGTTTTTTTAATTTTATATCTCGGTGCCTTAACGATTATCCAACGCCGGCATTATATTTTATGCCTGATTAACGGTTAATTGATTAACGGTTAATTTACGCTTGGTTTCATGCAAGGTATAAAGCTTGAACCAAAGCCTGAATTAACGCCTTAATTAGCGCTTGTTTTATGCTGTCTCAATTTTAGTAAATGTAATGGACGCTAAAAACACATTGCAGTATTCGAAAGGAGGAATGCTTATGAAGACGCTGTTTCTAGCCGGCGGCTTGGGTACACGCCTGAGACCCATGACAAACGAATTGCCAAAACCGATGGTGCCTATCATGGGCAGACCGCTCCTGGAAAGAATCGTGGAAAATTTAAAAATGCATGGCGTAGATGAAATAATTATCAGCACCTGTTACAAGTCCCATAAAATAAAGGATTATTTCGGGGATGGGAAAAAATTCGGGGTAAAAATTAATTACATTACCGAAGATATGCCCCTGGGCACCGCAGGAGCAATTAAAAACGCAGAAGAGTTTTTCGACGATACGTTTATCGTGCTTAACGCAGATATATTGAGCGATATCGACATTTCGGACATGATACATTTCCACAAGGAAAAAGGCGCTTTGGCCACAATAGCCGCCACCCGGGTAGAAAACCCGTCGGCATACGGGGTAATCGAATGTGATGCCGATGGCTATATTTCGGCTTTCAAGGAAAAGCCGCAACCCGGCGAAAGTGATTCAAACCTGATTAACGCAGGCGTATATATATTCGAACCGGAGCTTATAAAAGAAATCCCGGACGGCAAGGTGGTTTCCATAGAAATGGAGACATATCCGTTGCTGCTTGAAAAAGGATATAAACTGGCCGTATATCACAAATGTTCATACTGGCTTGATATAGGCACTTGCAAGAAATACCTGGCGGTCCATAAAGACATACTGTGCGGAAACTTTAGCATCGGCAGCCTTGATTTCAAATCCGGACGGAGTTATATCGACAAAACAGCTAGAATACATCAAAATGCCAAAATACTCGAACCCGTTTATATAGGGGAACACGCTGAAATCGGCGATATGGCGGTGATAGGCCCGAATACCGTTTTGTGCGGTAATTCGTTTGTGGGGGCCGGCGCAAAGATCGTGGGAAGTATTGTATGGAACAATGTAAATGTCGGGAGAGGATCAATGATTGTCAACTCAATAATAATGTCAAATTGCATTATAGACAGGTACACCGAAGAATACAACGCCATTTTAACCGGTAATTCCAGGCATCCCATGGCAGTATGACAAGGAGGTTTTATTCATGGCAACGAACAGAAGCCGAAATATTGCTTTTTTAAGCACTTACCCGCCAAGAGAGTGCGGGCTGGCTACTTTTACTCAGGACCTGGCAAGAGAACTGGACAATGTAGGGCTTATAGGCAAGCCCAAAGTCATAGCCGTAAGCAATAAAGACTATGAATACGGCAAAAGAGTGCTCATGGAGCTCAGGCAACATGAAAGAAAAAGCTACAGGGAGACGGCGGAAGCCATAAATAATTCCAGCATTGAACTGGTTGTCCTGGAGCATGAATACGGGATTTTTGGAGGCGAAGCAGGGGAATATATCCTGGATCTTGTTGAAAACCTCAATGTCCCCTTTATTGCAACGCTTCACACCGTCCTTCCGAATCCTCTCCAAAAACAGAAAGAGGTGTTGAAAGCCATCGGGGCAAAAAGCGCCAAGGTTGTCACGATGGCAAGGAACACGATTCCGGTCCTGGAGAAAACTTATGGCATAAATCCATCCAAGATCGAAATGATACACCACGGCGTGCCCTACAGGATTCTTGAACCCAGGGACAGGCTCAAGGAGAGGCACGGGCTGACAGGAAGGACCGTGATAAGCACCTTTGGATTGCTGAGCCCCGGCAAAGGCCTGGAGTATGGTATCGAAGCCATCGCAAAAGTCGCAAAAGAATACGGCAACATATTATACCTTATCCTCGGGCAAACGCATCCCGACGTAAAGGAGGTATCCGGCGAAGCTTACCGGGAAAAGCTCATGCGGATGGTTGAAGAACTCGATATACAAGAGAACGTCCGGTTTGTAAACAAGTACCTGACCAAGGATGAAATAATACAATATCTCCAAATGTCGGACATTTACATGACGCCATATCTTGGAAAAGACCAGGCTGTAAGCGGCACGTTGGCTTATGCCGTCGGCTGCGGCAGGGCTATCGTATCCACCCCCTACAGCTATGCAAAAGAAATGCTTTCAGGGCAAACGGGGCTTCTGGCCGAATTTGCCGACTCCGATTCGCTGGCAAGGAATATTAGATATGTAATCGAAAATCCCGATGAAAAAAAGGCAATGGAGAAAAGAGCCCTGAACCTTGGCAGGTCCATGATGTGGGGATATGTTGCAAATCGGTATGCAAAGCTATTCATTGATATACTCGAAGAAACAAAATGCATGGACAACGTGGTGGGTTAATGGGTTCTTCAAGCTTAGTCACATCATTCAAAGACGATCACATTTTCAGGCTTACCGATGACACAGGGATGCTGCAGCACTCAAAATACGGAGTGCCGGATCCCACCCACGGTTATACAACAGATGACAATGCAAGGGCACTTATAATGGCAATCCTGCTTTACGAAAAATATAGGGATGAAAAGTACCTGGACCTGGTTTACCTTTATTCGTCGTTTTTATTAAACGCCCAGAATGGAGACGGCAAATTCAGAAATTTTATGAACTACGACAGGAAGTGGCTTGAGAAGGAAGGCTCGGAAGACTGTTTCGGCAGGTGTATTTGGGCATTGGGGTTTGCCATTTCCAACAAAAATACGCCTGCCTGTGTAAAAAACAATATGAAATACATGCTGCAAAAAGCTTTGAAGTCCGTTGCCACGTTAACCAGCCCGAGAGGAAAGGCGTATTCCGTTATCGGCCTCGCTTATGTCAACGATGATGAAAAGAAAAACATTATTTCGGATATTGCGATGTCTCTTTACCGGCTTTATGAGGATAACAAGGACGGAGAATGGAAATGGTTTGAAAACGTTGTGACATATTGCAACAGTGTTTTGCCTTGGTCCCTTTTTTCCGCGTACCGGGTGACCGGGAACAAGCAGTTCTGTGATGCCGCCGCAGAAAGCCTGGGATTTCTTGAAAGCCTGACTTTCACCAACGGGTTTTACAAGCCCATCGGTTGCAAGGGATGGCTTTCAAAGGGCGGTGTACCGGCAGAATTTGACGAACAGCCGGTTGAAGCCTGTGAAACATCACTGGCTTACATGGAAGCTTATAAGGCGACCGGAAAAGAAACATACATGGAAAAAGCGGCAATTTGCCGCGAGTGGTATACCGGAAATAATTCCATGGGACTGTCCCTCATCGACAGGGATACCGGGGGATGTTTCGACGGTCTGACAGAAAAAGGAGTGAATTTGAACATGGGTGCGGAAAGCATCATCTCGTATGCAATTTCTTGCCTGACCGCACCCTGATCCGGGCTGGGTTTTTCAATTATAAATACTCATTACAATCACAATATGATCATATTTGTTTAGATTTGTTCCATAGACTATGTAATTCCGGCTCAACCAGATACTTTTCTATTCTACTCTTTTCGCTGCGCCCAATCAACACAATGCCAAAAATTACAAGCATTCCACAAAAAGTGTGCCGATCAGAGATTGTAAAATTTCAAAGGATGCTGTATATTTTATTACAGCCAACAAAAATCAGACAGAGGTAAAATATGCTAAACAGAACATTGGAGAAAAATCTTACAGAAGGCAATGTGGCGAAACAGCTCATTAAGTTTGCATTGCCGTTTATGCTGTCAAACCTGGTACAATCTCTTTACAATGTCGCGGATATGCTGATCGTCGGAAATTACAACGGCTCTGCGGGAATCTCGGGAGTGAATATCGGCGGGCAGGTCACTTTTATTATGACTAACATAGTGATTGGACTGAGTGTCGGCGGTACGGTCATAATTGCGCAGTACCTGGGATCAGGCGACAGAAAAAGCATGAAAGAAGCCATGGGTACGCTCATAACATTCCTCCTGGCTGCAGCATTCGTTCTGACAGTGACGATACTGCTGCTTTCGGATACCATCCTTCGGCTGATTCAAACGCCTGCCGAAGCGTATGACCAGGCAAAGGAATATCTTAATATAACATTGACCGGAACGATATTCATTTTCGGCTACAACGCGTTTTCAGCCATCCTGCGCGGATTGGGAGACAGCAAAAGGCCGTTTATTTTTGTTACGATTGCATGCGTGATAAACGTATTCCTTGACCTTTTGTTCGTCGGGGTATACAAAATGGCGGCGGCAGGCGCAGCTCTTGCAACCGTAATATCGCAGGCTGTCAGCATGATAGCGTGCATAGTATATTTGAAACGAAGCGGCTTTGATTTCGATTTTAAGCTGAGTTCCTTCAAATTTTACAAAAGCAAGTTTTTTATGCTTCTTAAGATCGGTATTCCGATTTCAATACAAAACGTAATAGTAAATTTTTCATTCCTGGTCCTTACAACCATTGCCAACAGTATGGGAGTGATTGCATCGGCGGCGGTGGGAATTGTCGGAAAATATAACGGATTTGCCATACTGCCTGCCATTGCCGTGGGCTCCTCCGTTTCCGCGATGGTGGCGCAAAATATGGGAGCCGGCATGATCGACCGCGCCAAAAAGACCTTCCATATCGGGACCGGACTTGCATTTTCTTTTACATTTGCCGTGTTTGTCATCACCTGGCTGTTCCCGGCCGATATACTTTCGCTGTTCGGCGATGAGCCGGAAATGATTTCCGCCGGGGTTGAGTATATAAAAACATTTTCGCTGGACTACCTTGTCGTGCCTGTGACGTTTTGCCTGAACGGTCTGATAACCGGTTCGGGACACACTGTCGTATCTTCCGCGGGAGGAATCATGTCGTCGATCGGTTTCCGCATCCCGTTGGCAATACTGTTCGGCGTCACATTGGACTTGGGTTTATGGGGATTGGGATTTGCAGCTCCGGCAGCTACTGTTGGCACCGCCCTTATCCTGTACATTTACTATATCTCCGGAAGGTGGAAAGAAAGCACAGTCGTGCGTAGCAGACCTTCCCAGCCTGCGGAGAACAGCCGTTGATATATCCAATATGCTCCAACCCATACTATCGTCGATATTTTTTACAAAATAAAAATATATTTAACTTATATGAATTATATAGTATTGACATCCGAATAGTTTTTATATATCATTTAAAACATATATTAAAAGTATGATATAGCTTCAATAAAGAAAAGGATGGGTTGTTCCGATGAGAATATCTGCGAAAGGACGATACGCTCTGGCGGCTGTGATTAGTATGGCTCAGAATTACGAATCAGCCGAGCCTGTCACGGTAATCAGCATTTCTGAAAAGCTGGGTATTTCAAAAATATACCTTGAGCAGGTATTTTCCCTGCTGAAAAGAGGCGGGATCGTCAACTCGCTTAAAGGTTCCCAGGGCGGTTACCAGCTTGCGCGAATGCCGCAGCAGATAACCCTGTCGGACGTTTTATCGGCCGTAGAGCTTTCGATTTTTGAACCCGCCGAAGACACGGTTTCAAAAAATGCTCCGGAGATAGAAACGGCCATGCGGTTATCTGCGTTCGATAAAATGGATGAAGCGCTGAAAAACATAATGAGCGGCATAACACTGCAGGATTTGGCTGCCGAAGCGGAGAAGCACAAGCCGGAAGGTACAATCATGTTCTATATCTGAATGGCTCCGGAAGCGGGAAATCTAAAAGGCTCCGGAAGCGGGAAAGATCCGGGCAAAATCCTGCGCCTGCCGCAACGTAATCGAAAATATTGCGGGAAGGAGCATATGAACTGGCAGTCCGCCATTCATATAAAATATGTTATGGATATTAAAACCTTGTGTGTTCATGGAACTGATATAAAGCATGATTTAACCGGATCGGTCAGCGTACCGATATATCAATCTGCAACATTTGCTCATCCGGGTGTCGGAAAAAGCACTGGCTTTGACTATTCCCGCGAAAAGAACCCAACGAGAGAGCATCTTGAGAAAACAATGGCTGCGCTCGAAAAAGGCTGCGACGCCATGGCGTTTTCCACGGGGATGGCTGCATTGACCGCCTTGATGGAGTTGTTTTCCCCGGGCGATCATATCATAGCATCCGATGACCTGTACGGCGGGTCCGTCAGGCTATTTTCAACGATCTCCGCCAAAAATGGAATTGCTTTCGAATTTGTAGATACTTCGGATGCCGCGTCGATCGAGGCCAGGCTGAAGCCTGAAACAAAGGCCGTGTTCGTGGAAACACCCACAAACCCGATGATGCAGGTTACCGACATAGCACGGGTGTCACAGCTAACAAAAAGCAGGAATCTTCTTCTCATCGTAGACAATACGTTTTTAACGCCGTATTTTCAGAGGCCGCTTGAGATTGGAGCCGATATTGTGATACACAGCGGAACGAAATATCTGGGCGGTCATAATGACACGCTGGCAGGCTTTCTTGTTGTTTCAGACGCCGGTATTTCCGAACGCCTGAGGTTCATTTACAAGACGACAGGCGCCTGCCTGTCTCCGTTCGACAGCTGGCTGATTATCCGGGGCATCAAAACCCTTGCCGTGCGCATGGAAAAGCAGCAGGAAAACGCGTTTGTGCTCGCCCGCTGGCTCCTGGGCCAAAGCAAGGTAAAAAAGGTATATTACGCCGGTCTGCCCACGCATCCCGGTTACGAGGTTTCAAAGCGTCAGGCTGACGGATTCGGCGCGATGATTTCATTTGAAGTGAAAGATTCGGAAACGGCGAGAAAAATACTTGAGAATGTGACGATTATCAAGTATGCCGAGAGCCTTGGCGGGGCGGAATCCCTGATAACCTACCCTGTCCTGCAGACCCACGCCGATGTGCCCGAGGATATTCGCGAGGCAAAAGGCATCAACGACCGGCTCCTCAGGTTATCGGTGGGATTGGAATCCGCCGAAGACCTGGTCGCGGATTTGGCAAAAGCCTTGGAGGTATAATGCATATGAATTTTTTGTTTGATGAAGTTGTAGACAGGAAAAACACCGATTCAATCAAGTACGATTTTGCTGCGAAGTACGGCATGCCCGAAAACGTTCTCCCCCTCTGGGTGGCCGACATGGACTTCAGGGCGCCGTCCTGCGTCATCGACGCGCTGGTTGAAAAAAGCCGCCATGGAATATTCGGGTATTCGGAAAGCGGAAAAGGATATTTCGAAGCGGTAAAAAACTGGTTCCAAAAACGTCACGGATGGGATGTCCATGAAGATTGGCTGGTGAAGGCTCCGGGGGTGGTTTTCGCCATATGCGTGGCTATACGGGCTTTGACCGGTGAAGGCGACAGCGTTTTGATCCAGCAGCCAGTATACTACCCTTTTGCTGATTCAGTGTTGGCCAACGGAAGAAAACTGGTTGTCAATCAGCTCAGGTATGATGGCGGCAGGTATTCGATTGATTTTGACGATTTTGAGAGAAAGATCCGCGAAGAACGCGTCAAGCTTTTCATCCTGTGCAGCCCTCACAACCCCGTCGGGAGAGTCTGGACAAGGGACGAACTTGTCCGGATGGGCGATATCTGCCTGAAAAACGGCGTTATCGTGGTATCCGACGAGATCCACATGGACTTCGTTTACCCGGGTTATCGACACCTGATATTTGCAGAACAAAAGCCGGAGTTCATGCAAAATTCCATTACATGCACAGCCCCAACAAAAACTTTTAATCTTTCAGGCTTGCAGGTATCCAATATTTTTATCCCAAACAAGGGCATCAGGAGCGCATTCAGGAAAGAGTTGAGAAAGAGCGGCTACAGCCAGTTGAATATTATGGGGCTTACGGCCTGCAAGGCGGCATATGCAGACGGAGAAGAATGGCTTGACCAGTTAATTGATTACTTGCATGGCAACCTCGCTTACCTCAGGAGCTTTCTGAAAGATAGGCTTCCGCAGGTATTTCTCGTAGAACCCGAGGGCACTTACCTGGCCTGGCTGGATTTCAGCAGGCTGGGATTGAGCGATACGGAGCTTGAGCGTCTCATCGTCCATAAGGCCGGACTGTGGCTGAGCAGGGGCACGATATTCGGCAAGGGGGGCAAAGGCTTCCAGCGCATCAATATAGCCTGCCCGAGGTCTATCCTGGAAGAGGGCCTGCATAGGCTTGAAAAAGCGTTCAAGTAAAAAGGGACATGTGGAAAAGAGACATGGGGACAGGTTCCTTGCCCCGGTTATAACGGCATCGATGACAGTGGTTTAAAGAAATAAGCCGCAGCAAAAACACATTCGCATGACATAACATATATTATAATATAACCTATTAAATTAAAAGGGATGTATGTTATGTATAATAGCTTTATTTTGAACCATTGTCCTTATTTCGCCGGTATGCCGGTGCATGCATATAATACTTCCGGGTGCCCTTACATAACCAACACCCAAATGTATAACACCGCCTTGTGGAACCAGTTCCCGGGCCAATATTTTCCTGACATGAACCAGGCCAGTATCCACAACCCTATTTTATTAAAGGATTATGGCCCTGCCCCGTTTGTGGTCGATATTAAGGAGGCGGCGAAACAAAATACAAACTTCCGTCTCGCTTTATGGACGGGCAAACATCTGCAGGTTACGCTGATGAGCATTAATGTCGGTGAGGACATAGGCTTGGAAATCCACCCCAACCTTGACCAATTCATACGCATAGAAGAAGGCAGAGGGGTTGTTATGATGGGTGACAGCAGGGACAGGCTGGATTTCCGGGCAAATGTCAGCGATGACTACGCGTTTGTCATCCCTGCCGGCAAATGGCACAACCTTATTAACACGGGCAACAGGCCACTCAAGTTGTATTCCATATACGCGCCTCCCCAGCACCCGCACGGCACGGTCCATAAAACCAAGGAAGAAGCCGGAGAACACCATTGACAAGGGCTGCTTTCAGGCTCGGCGCTCCTAAGGCTGCAATCAAAAATGAAGTAATAACAAAAGAGTATATTAAAGGGGTTCCGCTTAAGCCTGTCATCCTTCTTCGTATAACCGGTACCCCTTTCCTTTGATTATGACGAGCAAACCTTTTCCGCTTGCCGCAGCCAGCTTTTATTTATAATTCCTTCATCTGTTCTTCCAGAAAAACATTAATTCCCTCTCTTTAAACATCAGCGCAGCACATTCCGCGTACTACTTTGTCCTTCCTTCACTGATAATTCCCGCGTTGAAGGCAGAAAAGAACTGTGGTACAATCAGCGCAGAAAACAATCTGTTTTGAAAGGTGGCACGGATGAAACAGGAACGGCAGTATCCCAAAGTCATGATATCAACCAAGGCGGAGCGCAGTGTCAAGAACGGGCATCCATGGATATACGGGGAAGAGATTCTCAAAGCAGAGGGCATGCCCCAAAACGGCGGGCTGGTGGATGTGTTTGCCGGAAACGCCTTTATGGGTACGGGCTTTTACAACAGTGCCAGCAAGATAACCGTCCGGCTTATTTCCCGCAACGCCAATGATGTATTTGACGACCGCTTTTGGCGCCGCCGCGTGGAATATGCCGTTCGTTACCGTAAAACCGTCATGCCTGGTGCAGACTTCGCCTGCTGCCGCCTGATTCATGGTGAGGCTGACCAAATGCCGGGGCTGACAGTGGACCGTTACGGTGGCATTCTGTCCGTGCAGATTGCCTGCCTTGGCATGGAACTTGTCAAGGATACGATTTACCGCGTGCTTTTGGATGTGCTTGCTGAAACAGGCGAAACTGTAACCGGCATTTACGAGCGCAATGACATTTCTCTGCGTACACTGGAAGGGCTTCCGGAGTATAAGGCCTGGTACCGGTCCGATGGCATGCCTGCGCCGGAATCCGCCGTGACGGAGATATGCGAAAACGGCGTGAGATACCTGGTAGACGTGGAAAACGGGCAGAAAACAGGCTTTTTCCTGGACCAGAAGTATAACCGTGCCGCTGTAGCCCGGATTTCCAAAGGCAAGCGGGTATTGGACTGTTTTGCCCATACCGGCTCCTTCGGCCTTAATGCTGCGTTGGGCGGGGCAGAGCATGTGACCTGCGTGGATATCTCAGAACCGGCCATTGACATGGCAAAAGCAAATGCCGTACGCAACGGACTTGACAGGAAAATGGATTTTCTATGCGAGGACGTGTTTGACCTGCTGACAAAGCTGGCAGACCGAAAATGCCGGGACTATGACTTTATCATCCTTGACCCGCCAGCCTTTACCAAATCCCGCAAGACGGTGCAGGATGCTGCCCGCGGGTATAAAGAGATTAACCTGAAAGCCATGAAGTTGCTGCCCCGGGGCGGATATCTGGCTACTTGCAGTTGCAGCCATTTCATGACGGACGACTTATTCCGTAAAATACTGGCCAACGCTGCAAAGGATGCCACCGTGTCCCTCAGGCAGGTTGAAGCCCGCCAGCAAGCCCCGGACCATCCCATCCTGTGGAATGTTCCGGAGACGGACTACCTTAAGTTTTATATCTTCCAGGTCGTATAACCTGTATTTCACTGCTTTTCGGGTGAAAGAAAACAATGAGGTTCATGTGCATTATAAATGCCTACTGCCTGCAAATATGCATAAATTGTAACCGAACCGACGTATTTCATTCCACGTTTCCTTAAGTCCTTTGAAATATTATCGGAAAGAGGGGTGCGATTTGCATAAATCACAGAAACATCCCTTATCGGTTTTCCATCAACAAAAGACCACAGGTAATTGCTAAATGAACCGAACTCATTTTGGATTTCCAAAAATACTTTTGCATTTTGCATAGCTGCAGCAATTTTGCCACGACTTTTTACAATATTATCATTATGTACTAATCTTTCTATATCATCATCCGTATATTTGGCTATCTTTTTATAATCAAATCCATCAAACGCCTGACGAAACCCTTCTCTCTTCTTTAGTATTATTACCCATGACAATCCTGCCTGAAAAGATTCAAGCAACAACATTTCAAACAAATAATTATCATCGTGCGAAGGTTTCCCCCACTCTTTATCATGATAACACTCAGTTACTGAATCTACCCACCCGCAGCGCCTTATTTTCTTTTCTTCCATAAATTATAACCTCCTAAATGTTTTACATTTCTAACAATCTCAACCCAAACATCTCTTAGTAGCGGTCTAGAAATTCATACCATATTGTATCATGTCTCACGCAAAAGAACAAGTGTTCGTTTTTCATATAAAAACAGGTTTGTCCGCAGTCTATCGCAATAATTATTAGAAGTAAAGACGGACCAAGCTCTTGCACTTAGTCCGCCCACCATATCAACTATGCTTTTTCGCCCAAATAATAGCACGGTTTGTGTTTTCTCCGATTGGATTGCGTTTGTAATCTCCATATTCATTTTCGATTACAAAGCCTGCAGAATCTAACCACTCATGTATTTGTTCGAGCGATGCAAAGTGCTTTAGACAAGGAATATCTTGGTTTATTACGTTTCCGTCAGCAAGAACAAGCTCAAACCTGCGAGTAAACCTATAAATCCTACTATCTTTGTCATAGGAACTTTCAAGTAAAACCATACGTCCGGTGTTGCCTTCATCGTCTGTTCCTTCCCATATCATATTCTCGCCAGAATCACTAAACCATTTTTCAGGGTACATAGTGTATCCGCAATCAATATAGACTCTTCCACCGGAGATAAGTGCATCAGCCGCTTTTTGCACGAGTAGTCTTTGAGCTTCTTTATACTCCATTTCTGAAACAATGTTGAACAGAAAATTCCCTGCTATAACAACAACATCAAATCCATTTCCCCAGGCATCTTGGATAACATCTGCTTTGCGCCAAATAATATTATTCATTCCTTTTGCTTTTTGAAGTAATTTATTTAGCATGAATTCGTCAAAATCCAAACCTGTAACAATATGACCTGCTATCGCCATTGGCACAAGAATTCTTCCACTACCGCATCCAATTTCAAGCACACGCTTTGGAGCCTGGCCTATGACTGACAGCAAAAACTCAACATCATCTGTACCAGTCTCATTATGGTCATACATGTCGGCAATCCATTTTGAAATAATTGATTGTTCACCAAACAATATTCTTTCCTCCATTCAATCAAGAGGGCCAAAGTATAGTCACCCACCTATTATTGGTAATATATGGGCTTCCTGGCATTGTGACCCATTCCGTTTTTACGCGATCAAGTATAGCGAAGCTTTCTTCAGCCGGTTCCGCCTCAAGCCAGCCACATTCCCACCAAAACCCGGGCACGCCTATCTCACATGTTTGTTTGATATCAGCCTACCCGCCTGTTTCACTTCACTATTGGAGAATTGCCCCAATAACTTTGCTAATTAGCGGTTCTATTCTTTCCATGATATCACTCCAATCATATTCCTGTACAGGAAATATAGAGTTGTTAGCTTTCTTAACGTTTTTAACCGGAAAAGTTACCCCTCTTGGTTGTTCTGCATCTACGCCGATAATATTCATCTCAACAGGGTATGACAAAGCATTCCAAATGGAATCAATAACAGGACCTTTGTAAAGCTTATGAATTTCCTCTGTACCTCCACCATGTGCTATAATACCAACAGGCTTTCCAAATAACGGAGAACGGTATGATTCATCATTAAACCTTTTTAGAAATGCTAATTGTTCAATCTTTTCAAGAAGCATAATAAGCTTTGAAGGTATTGGCGCATAATGAGCTGATACAATAAATAATGCTTCTGCCCTGCACAAAACACCGTATATATTGTTAAATTCATTATCATTTTTGCACTTATCCTGACTATAACATCCCCCACAGCCAATACAGGGCTTAAGTTCATAGTTAACGAGTGGAATAGTTTCAACTTGGATATTGTTACCCCATTCTCTTTCTACCATATTTTTAATAATTTTACATACTTTTAGTGAAGTACTGTTCTCTCGAGCATGTTTTATATTTGAAGCAGATATACAAGCAATTAACATAGAGAAAATCCACCTTTATTTGTTGTCTTCGCCTTGAGGGAACTTAGAACAACGGAGTCAAGGCCGGAGTTCCTTTTTCTTCTCTTACTTCAACATTTATAAACATTATGAATTAATAGCACATATTACTCAACTAATGTACATAATATAAACAATGCGTAGCAGAATTTAATTTATTTTTCAGAATGATATACCTTTTCATGGAACTTTTTCTGTTCTTCATTTTCCTCTTTATTTCTCAAATTTACCGCAAACAGTGACCCGAACACCCAAACCGGTAGCAATAAAGCAACAACAAAATTAATTCTCTCCAGATTTGTAATAGCGGCGTAAATAAGCCATATAGCAGCCATTATTCCTTGTAAAACAGATAAAACTCTTCGCAATAAAACCGGAATTATAAAAACTGTAATAGCAATAATTATGTAAAGAACACTGATAAACACATTAGACATTTATTAACCCCTTCTTTCCTTTTTTAATTAACAATTTCTTACCTATCACATTATATTTTAAAATTTCTAGTAATATATGCCACGAAAAATGTTGGATAATTATTTAGTCATTAGAGCTAAAATTTCGTGGTAATGATGTGTTTACACATTGTCTTTGCACAACAAACATCAATTTATAGAATATTTGCAATATATTATTTTTCAGCAAAACGGTAACCGATGCCGACCTGAGTAAGAATAAATCTGGGATTAGCTGTATCTCTCTCGATTTTTCGGCGCAAACTTGCCATAAATACTCTGAGGCTTTTTGCATCGCCAACTTCACTATATCCCCATATCTGATTAATTATATAGTTATGTGTCAGCACCTTACCTCTATTTGCAATTAATAGTTTAAGAAGTTTAAACTCCATCGGCGTTAAATGCACTTCATTTTGATCCACGAATACAAGACCTTTTGTATAATCTACAGTTAAATTTTCGCATGTAAAAACTTCTAAATTTTCTGGATTTGTTAAGCTACTTATTTTTCGTTGGGCAACCCTAATTCTAGCAAGAAGCTCTCCTGTGTAAAAGGGTTTAGTTATATAATCGTCAGCTCCACGGTCCAACGCGTTGATTATCTCATTTTCTTCTTCACGTGCAGAAACAATAATAATCGGAGCATTACTCCTTTCTCTTATTTGCTGGATAACCTCTATACCATCAATGTCAGGCAATCCCAAATCTAGAAGAATAATATCCGGATTATTAGCATAAAACAGTGCAATTGCTTCTTTTCCTGTCACTGCAAAAAAAGTTTTGTATCCTTCATCCTTTAATAACATACTTATTAAAGACATAATATATTTATCATCTTCAACTAATAATATAGTAGCATTATCTTTCATGATAATCCCGCCTTTGCTATCTAGTGTTTAAACCATCATTTTATCAAGAGGTATTTAATTTTTCAAGCATCCATCACTATTGTATGGTTGCTAAATACATGGTAGAGTAAATATAAACAGTGCACCTCCAAGATGTGATTTTTCCATACGAATACTACCACCATGAGACTCCACGATTGCTTTACAGATAGCCAAACCCAACCCAATCCCTTTTTTACCGTCGGAACTGGTCTTGCCACTTGTAACAAATGCGTCAAAAATGTTATCTTTTATTTGAGGCGCAATTCCTTCTCCACCATCAGCAACTCCAAATTCCACATACCCTTCTTTTTGGCTTACACAAAGCTCTATAGGTCTATCTTTTGGAGTATGAGTAACAGCATTATCCAAAAGATTTATAAGTACCTGAGTAATCATTTTTCCATCCATAGGTATTGCTAATAATTCCTTTGGCATTATAATATTGAAATGTCTTTCGGTAAGCCTGGGAACATGACTAATCGCCTCATTGACAACATCATCAACTACTTCTATTTGTTTATTAACATTTAATTTCCCGTTGTCAATTCGTGTCATATTCAATATGTTTTCAACCATGGCGGTGAGCCAAACTGCCTGTTCATATATGTCTTTAGCTAAACGTTCTATACTTTCATGGTCAAGGCTCTTTCCACGTTGTACAATATAACTGCTAGCTCCTGCAATTCCGGTAAGTGGGGTTCGCAAATCGTGGCTAATGCTTCGCAGAAGATTACTCTTTAAATGTTCTCTTTCCATGGCAATACGTATGTTCTCCCGTTCATTGTAAACAAACTCCCGGTCTAAAGCAATGCCCATCTGAGCTGCAACAGTTTTAACCAGCCATTCCTGCTCAATGTTAAAATTTACATTTTTATTATATATCTTAAGCGTTCCAACTCTTTTTGCAAGCCCCATTATTGGAAAATCTGTACTTCTTTCACCTATATTGGAGGCAAAGTTATCACTTGCAAAGGTCTGGTTGCTTTCATTGAGCTCTATTATGCTGTCATATCCGGTATACTCCCTTATACAGCGCATTCCCTGACGAACAATATTCTCTTCACCATTAACATTAAGAAGGCGCTGTGACACCTCATACAACAATTTAGCTGTTTGCTCGTTTTTCTGCGAAATCATCAGTTGCCTCTGAAATCTTGCTGTCAAGCTTGAAGATATTACTGATGTTATAAGAAAAAACAGCATTAGAGTGATATCATTAGTGTTGTTAATAGCAAAGGTTTGCACAGGTTCAGCAAAGAAATAATTGAAAATCATCACGCTTATGCAGGACGCAATAATACCAAAACGGTATCCTCTCGTCAAGGCATTCACCAATAGCACCTCAACTATAAAAATCATAAGGATATTCACTTTATCTATACCTAATTGTTTTAATGCTAAGGAACTAATAGTTGCTGCTAACAAAATTACAATCATCCGTAAATAATATTTACTGCTCATATTGTCACCTCGTAGAGGTATTTTACCATATTTTTAGTTTATAAGTTTTAGTATCTTTTCTACATCATTGCGGCGTCCTATAACCAAAAGATGTTCCTCCGGCTTGAATATATGATCGGCAGCAGGTAAGGGTGAAATATCGCCCCCAACTTTTGTTGCCAGTATACTTACACGGTATCTTACTCTGAAATTTATCTCCTTTATACTTCTCCCAATCCAGCTTTCTGCAGGCGGAATTTCATAGATGGAGACATCATCTGTCAGCTCAATATAATCAAAAACGTGGTTTGCACTGCAGCGCACCGCCAGTTTTTCAGCAATATTCCGTTCAGGATCTATAACTTCATCGGCACCATTGCGCAGTAAGAATTTTGTTTGGATATCACGACTGGATTTGCTGATTACATATTTAGCGCCCAAATCCTTAAGCAGATTGGTAATTTCCAAGCTGCTCTGAAAGTCATTTTCAACACAAACAAAGCATATGTCATAATTACCTATACCCAGCGAACGTAGTACTTCTTCTTTCGAACAATCACCAATTTGTGCATTTGTCACGATGGGTAAAAGTTCTCTTATATTATCCTCATTTTTGTCAATAATCATGACTTCATTTCCAAGCTCAACCAGTTTACGGCTCAAATGTTTTCCAAATCGTCCAATTCCAATAACTAAAAATGATTTCATACCGATCCTCCTATCCTATATTTATTTTTTCCACCGGATTCTGGACAGATGACGTCACCCCATGTTCTGTAAACAGCAAAGCAAAAGAAAGACTTCCGACTCTGCCGCTATACATCAATAGTATGATAATTATTTTTGCAATGGTATTCAGACCACCTGTGATTCCCGTAGAAAGACCAACAGTACCAATTGCAGATGTAACCTCAAACAAAACATCATCAAGTCCTAAAGCTTTATTTGTAGCACTAATAAGTAAAGCTGCACTCAATATAAGAAGTGTATTGACTGACACAACGGCAGACGACCTCTTTAGTGTATTATCTTCCAGTCTCCTACCAAATATGTTATCACCCTTCTTATTTCTTAAGCTTGACCATAGCGAAATCATGATAGCTGCCAAAGTAGTAGTCTTAATACCACCGGCAGTAGATCCGGGACTACCACCTATAAACATTAACACAATAGTAAGAAGTTTACTTGCAGAGGTTAATGATGCAACGTCAACAGTATTGAAGCCTGCTGTTCTAGGCGTAACTGCGCCAAAGAGTGATGCTAAAACTTTTTCTCCTATGGTCATCCCATAAAGCAGGTTATTTCTTTCAAAAATATAAAAGCATGTCGTCCCTAGCACTATAAGAATTGCAGTCACCGTCAAAACTATTTTTGTATGCAGCTGATACTTTTTATAGTGATACTTATTTTTCTCAATATCATCCCATACAAAGAACCCTATTCCACCGACGATGATAAGTGTGATGATTGTTAAATTAACAACTGCATCCCCGGCGAAATTTGTTAGTGATGAATACTTACCGTACTTTCCCATTATGTCAAACCCGGCGTTGCAAAAAGCTGAGACAGAGTGAAAAATGCCATTATATATTCCTTCTGTCAAGCCCATTTTTGGTACAAACCTCAATGACAACAATACTACACCAATACTCTCAAACAGCAAAGTGCCAAGCAATATTCTTTTGGTCAGGCGTACGATTCCACCTATATACATAGTATTTACACTTTCACGCAACAACCCCCTTTCTTTAAGACCTATTTTTCTTTTTAAAAAGATGGAAAACATTGTAACAACTGTCATAAACCCTAAGCCACCTATTTGAATCAGTAGTAAAATAACTACTTGTCCAAAGAGTGACCATTGCGTATATGTGTCAAAAACAACAAGGCCTGTTACACATGTAGCAGAGGTTGCTGTAAAAAGTGCATTAATTAATCCAGGAAATAAATTATTGCGGCTGGCTATCGGCAATGATAGCAAAAATGTTCCGGTAATTATTATCAGAAAGTAGCCAAGTGCTATAATATGTGGGCATGATAACGATTTCAATTTTTCTACATATTTTCTCACAATTTTTCCTCCCTTCTCTGCAGGACGGCCTCATACAACCTCTGGGCTGTAACCTCTTTCCCAGTTAAGTGAGGAATTTTTTCCCTGATGAATATTCCTTCGTTCCTGCTATCATTACAAAAACTAATCATTTTTTCTATGCCATACACTTTGAAGCCTATTTTACATAAAACAATATTGTCTGCATCACTTTCCGATAATGCAAACAAGTATTGGAAATTATGTTCCTGTTCTATTAAAAATGGCTCTGTCAAGTATAATACATGAATATTATTCTTTTCTAAAATTGCACTAACTTGCTTTGCCAGTTCCGTCCCCCCTAAAACAATAGCAACCGGGTAAGTTTCATCATCAGATACAATACCCCCGGCAGCTATAAAATCATCAAGCTTTGCCATAATGTAATATCCAAAATAAATAAACAGGATAGCGGAGCCAATAAGCATCAATAACCGCATTAATTCACCTTCTTACAAATTTCTGTATGCTTTTATTCTAATGCTTTCGATATAAAGAATGTATTAATTACTGTTATATTGATATTAGTAAAATATTAAAATTCCATGTGATCTCATTAAGATTAAATAAAGATTTTAACATTTATTTGATAACACTCAATTCTGTAGCTTCTCTTCTTACATAACTAAACATAAAATAATTAATTTTTTAGTGTCTTTTATCATATTTATGAAGAAAATTAATTGTAGAAACAGTTAATAACTTATAAATGCTGTATTATTAGTTTGCACACTTCGTGGTTAAATCGAACTTCATTTTCAAAAATATCAGAGGGCATCTATAAAACCACCCAAAAAACTCGGGCAGAAGAACACACCTTTCAAGCCCAATGTTTGATTGTTTTTACATCAAAACCATTACGTATGGTAGAGCTTAGCTTTACTTTTCCGAAAACATATCAATAGATTATCAAAGAATTTTATACCTTGCGTTCTCAGGAACATATCAATGGGTTTTTGGTTGCTTTCTGAAATATCAAGGTTCAAGGAAACATATCCACCTGTATACCAGCACCAGTATTATTCGATTTTATTGATTGCGTCTAAATGTTACTGTTATCGTTGTACCCTTTCCAGGCTTGCTTAACAGTTGAACCTTGGCATTATGAAATTCTGCACTGTGCTTTACAATGGAAAGCCCCAGCCCGGTTCCGCCGGTTTCCCTTGAATGGGACTTGTCAATTCTATAAAAACGTTCAAACACCCGGCTTTGGTGCTCCCTGGGAATGCCAAAACCATTATCTGCAACGGTTAGTACGACACTATCGGATAAAGCTCTGACACTTACATCAACCGTACCTTTTTCATAATTGTATTTGATTGCATTATCGCACAGGTTATAGATCATTTCCTCCAGGATTTGCCTGACACCCGATACAATTGCATTCTCACCGCTGACTGACAGCTTTATCTGTTTCTGCTGCGCAAGGGAAGATAGTCTGCCGACTGTTTCCGTTGCCAATTTCAATAAGTCAATCTCTTCAAAAGGAAGCTGAACATTTTTCTCATCCAGCCTGGAGATCCGTATCACATCGTCTATAAGGTTTATGAGATGCCTCGCTTCGTTGTATATGCGGTTAGCAAACTCGGGAATGTCCTCCGGCTGCACCATGCCGCTTTTCATAAGCTCTGCATAACCTGAAATGGAGGTAAGAGGCGTTTTAAGTTCATGGGACACATTGGCAGTAAACTCGCGGCGCATTTTTTCAGCAGATTGTTTCTCTGTTATATCCAGTATAAACAGAATAACTCCTTTGACAACCATATCATCCTTAACAGGACTGACCAGTAAACGGAAAGAATCCTCACCTATTGTAAATGTATTTTCAAATAAATGCCCGCCCATAGCTGTCTCTATTGCTTTTTGGAGGGGTATGCTTCGATCAAGTGTTAATATATGCTTGTTAATTATATCCTGGGTGCTGACATTGAATATGCCTGCAGCACTTTTGTTGATGAATAATATCAAGCCTTTGTTGTTTAAAACTATGATTCCTTCGCCGATATTTTCTGTAATTGCATTAAACTCTTCCTGCTTCTCCTTCAGCCTTTTGAACTGGCTTTCAATCTGTTCGTTCTGTCTAGCCATGCGGGACAGCAATGGGGACAATTCGTCATAGACATCATTGGATAACGGATTCTCCAAATTTAAGTTGTTCAAAGGGAAAATAATTTTTTTCGTCAGCAGATTGGCAATGATCATGGTCAGCAGGATGACCAGCAATGTTATTAAAGCGACATACGGAATAAAACCTAAAACAGATTTGAAAACACTGTCTGTTGTGGCTGATACTCTCAGAACTGTGCCGTCATTGAGCCGGACAGCCCGGTAAAATGTCTGGGTACCAAGAGTTTTGGAAAGGTGAACTGCTTCACCGAAGCCGTTTTTCAACGCATCGGAAATTTCCGGCCTGTTGCGGTGATTTTCCATGTTTTTTGCTTCAACCATATTATCAAATAAAACTGTGCCGTCACTTGCTACCCATGTGATTCTGCTGGAGTTTTCCTGATCTTTAAGGCCGGAAAAAACCCCTTCTCCGATTAAATTGTAACCGGCTGAGATAAAAAGAGCTTCATTTCTGATTTCCTGCTGCATCTGGATATAGAATTCCCTGTATACGACTCCGGTTATAAGAAAAGAAGTGAGTAAAATGGTTATAAGGGCTAGCAGCAGCATGCTTTTATAAATACGCTTTTTCATGTATTTCCTCCGATTTTGTAGCCGACCCCCCTCACCGTTTCAATAACTGATCCTGCTTCTCCGAGCTTTTGACGCAGGGTGCGTATGTGTACATCCACAGTACGGGTTTCGCCTTCATATTCATATCCCCATACTTCTTCAAGGAGCTTATCCCTTGTCAATACAATACCGGCATTTTCCATTAAATATTTCAGAAGCTCAAATTCCTTGAATGTAAGAGCAACCTCCTTTCCATCAGCCAGCACAACATGCCTGTCAATATACATTGTCAGCCGACCGGTGGATAATTCGGATGAATTGCTTACATGGCCCGACCTTCTGAGAACAGCTTTGACACGGGACAGGAACTCCATAATACCAAAAGGCTTGGTTATATAATCATCTGCTCCGTTGTCCAGCCCAAGAACCTTGTCATATTCTGCGCTCTTTGCAGTAAGCATTATTATCGGAATGTGCCGTGTTTTCGGTGATGCCTTTAGTTTTTTCAATATTTCAATACCGTCTTCGCCTGGAAGCATGATATCAAGCAATATTAAAGCAGGAAGCCTGCTTTCCAACGCTTTTAAAAAAGGTCTTCCTTCGCTGAACCCAATAGCCTCATATCCGTTGGATTTAAGCGCATATATGATAAGCTCCCGTATGCTTCTGTCGTCCTCTACGCAATAGATCATTTTTAAACCTCGCTATTATGCTTGCCGGTAATGGAAAATACAACCCATTCGGCAATATTTGTAGCATGATCGCCTATCCGCTCAAAATATTTGGCAATCATCATCAGGTCAATAGCAAATTCACCGTTATTGGTATCTTCATTAATCAGCCTGATCATATCAGCCTTCACATCATTAAACAGATTATCAACTACATCATCGTAATCTATTACAGCCTTGGCAAGCCCCAGATCCTGTCGAACATAAGCGTCGATACTGTCCGTAACCATTTTTATCGTAGCCTTTGCCATGTCTACAATGTGATTTGTGTCATCTGCAGCCTTTATATTGGCAAGCATGGTTATTTCCGATATATCTGCAGCCTGGTCCCCGATTCGCTCCATATCTGTAATCATCTTTAGGGCAGATGAAATCTGGCGCAAATCTCTGGCAACAGGCTGCTGCTGGAGAAGCAACTTGAGGCATAGGCTTTCAATCTCCCTTTCTTTCTGGTCTATTTCCTGATCTGCCGCAATTGCCTTTTTGGCAAGTTCTATATCTCCGTCTATCAGCGCTTTTGTCGCATTTGCTATGGCTCCTTCACACAAGGCGCCCATCTGTATCATCTGTTTTTTTAAAAGCTCCAGCTGCTCATCGAATTTATTCCTCATTACCCAAACCTCCCGGTTATATAATCCTCAGTACGTTTATCCTTTGGCATGGAGAACAGCTCCTCTGCTCTTGCATATTCTATGACTTCGCCGTGCAGGAAAAAGGCGGTTGAATCTGCAATACGTACAGCTTGCTGCATATTATGGGTAACTATAATAATAGTATAGTCTTCTTTCAATTCAACAGCAAGGTCTTCGATTTTGGATGTTGAGATTGGATCAAGGGCTGATGTCGGTTCATCCATCAACAGGACTTCAGGCTGGACAGCCAACGCTCTTGCAATGCAAAGCCTCTGCTGCTGGCCGCCGGAGAGCTCCAAAGCACTCTTTTTCAGGCGATCCTTCAATTCATCCCATATTGCAGCTTGCCGCAGGGATCTCTCAACCACATCATCCAGCTTGATCTTTGATCGGATGCCGTGGGTACGAGGCCCAAATGCCACATTGTCATAAACACTCATAGGAAAGGGATTAGGCTTTTGAAAAACCATTCCCACCCGTTTCCGAAGCAGGTTTATATCCATATCACCGTAAATGTTTTCACCGTCCAGCAAGACTTCGCCGGTTATCCGGCAGCCTTCAACAAGGTCATTCATTCGGTTCAGACTTTTCAGAAGGGTAGATTTTCCGCAGCCTGACGGCCCGATGAAGGCTGTAATTTCGTTTTTTTTGATATTCAGATTGATCTTCTTCAATGCCTGAAAATCGCCATAATATAAATCCAGATTTTCTATACGAATTTTGTCCATATCCTATCCTTTCTATTCCATATCTTCCGTCAACTAGAGCCTAGTATCCAGCACCTGGTATCTAATAAATTAGTTTCAAGTATTGCCTAGTGCCTAACACCTATCTCCTAATATCTAGTACCTGGCTCCTTAGGCTTTTGACAGTTTTTTTGCTATAAACCCTGAGAGCCAGTTGATCAATACAACGATTATAAACAGTATTACGGCAGTTGCATAAGACTGGTTTATATACAACCCTTCGCTGGTAAGAGCGTACATGTGAACCGATAGTGTGCGGGTAGAATCAAACAGAAAGTCCCTACCCTTTGGTATTTCAGCTACGGTTCCGGCTGTATAGATCAGTGCCGCGCTCTCTCCGACAATCCTTCCGATGCCCAGGATAACACCGGACAAAATACCAGGCATTGCAGAGGGCAGAACGATTTTGAACACGGTCCTAAGCTTGCCTGCCCCTAGCCCAAAACTGCCTTCCCGATACGAATCTGGAACTGCTTTTAATGCTTCCTCGGAGGTACGGATGACAAGCGGCAAAATCATGATTGATAGTGTGAATGCACCTGCCAGGAGAGACATTCCCCATCCAAGGGCGGTTACAAAGAACAGCAGTCCAAACAAACCGTAAACGATTGACGGAATCCCTGACAGTGTCTCGGCAGTAATTCTGATTATGCCAACCAGCCTGTTGCCTCTTTTCGCATACTCAACCAGATAGATGGCAGAAAAAATTCCTATAGGCGCTGCAATCAGAATCGAGATTAACGTCATGATAACAGTATTTATCAAAGCCGGCATTAGTGACACATTCAATGTATTATATTCCCACTGGAACAGCTCTGGCTTGATATTAGGTATCCCTCTCATCATGATATACCCAATCAAAAAAAGCAAATTACCTATAGTAAGAATTGTTGATACTATCACCAGGAGGAACAAGGCCAGCGACAGGGGGCTGCGTTTATAGGCCTTGAGCTTTTGCCCGAATGATCGTTTGTTGATATATTCCATCAGCCAGTCCTCCTTTTAAGCAGTGACAATAATAAATTTATAATAAGAATGAATACAAACAGCACAACAGCTGTCGCAATCAGAGCCTCCCTGTGCAGTTCCGCAGCATAGCCCATTTCAATGATTATGTTGGCTGTAAGTGTCCTGACACCTTTCAACAATCCGGCAGGCATTCTTGCCTGGTTTCCCGCAACAATGATGACTGCCATGGTCTCTCCGATTGCTCTGCCTATGCCCAGGACTACAGCAGCCATGATGCCTGATTTTGCAGCCGGAAGCATTATAAAGAAGATGCTCCTTTCATGGCTCGCCCCAAGTGCCAGCCCGCCTTCATAATAGCTTTGAGGGACTGCTCTGATTGCTGATTCGCTTACACCTGCAATCGTAGGCAAAATCATGATGCCCAGGAGAATGGATGCCGTCAGCATGCTGCTTCCGGTGCCGCCGAAGGTATCACGGATAAAAGGCACAATTACTACAAGCCCGAAAAATCCGTATACGATGGATGGAATCCCTGCAAGCAGGTTTATGGCAGGTTTTAAGATGCGGTACAGCTTTTTGGGACAGTACCTGGCCATGAATACAGCTGTTAATATCCCTATGGGTACTCCAATAACTACAGCACCGGCTGTTACATAAATGCTTCCAAAAATCATGGGTAAAATTCCAAAAGAAGGAGGCGTATTATTAGGTTTCCAGGTTGTACCCAGCAGAAAATCAAATATTCCGATTTTCGCCATAGCAGGGACACCGTTTATAAACAGAAATAAACAAATAAGTGCAACAGCTAGAATGGATGTGCAGGCTGCTGCAAAAAATATTGCTTTCATTATGCTTTCTTTATATTTTGTCATAGATACTTAACCCCTTAAAAGCCAGTATACGCACCTGATTTGGCAAAATGCTCTACCGGGTTATTTTGGCTTACTCAGCAACATCATTCCAGGAGGTAATTTCCCCTTTGAAAATAGCCTTAATCTGGTCACTTGTAATGTTGCTTATTGTATTTTCCTTGTTTACGATGACTGCAAGCCCATCCATAGCTATAACTGTTGATTTCAAGCTTTTCAATTCGCCCTCCGTCAACTCTCTGGATGCCATACCGATATCACAAGTTCCTTCCATTACTGAATTCATGCCTGTTGTAGAATCACTTATCTGAATCTCAATCTCTGCATTGGTATTCAGCTTCAAATAAGCCTCTTTCAGCTTCTCCATGACCGGAGCAACAGACGAGGATCCTGCAACTACTATTTTGCCGGAAGGCTTCGTGCCACTGTAAGGCCCTTCTTCTGAAGAAGCAATATAGCCATTGTCTTCCACTACCTTTTGTCCGTCGCTGCTAAGAATAAACCTGATAAAATCCTGAGCCAGTTCGCTGAGGTCTTCCTTGGTTGCAATATTGAAAGGTCTGAAAACCTTGTAAGAATTGTTTTTTATATTTTCAACGGTGGGCTCCGTTCCATCAATCTTAACTGCTTTGACTGTATCATTCAAGGAACCCAGTGAGATATACCCAATGGAGTTCTTATTTCCAGCTACCGTGGTCATTACTATGGAAGTACTGTTTACAACAGTTGCCTCGTCTGTTGTATGATCTATCTTGTTTCCATTTGCATCCTTCTCTTCAATTCCAAATAGTTCAATAAATGCTCCTCTGGTACCCGATCCATCTTCCCGGGAAACAACCACAATGTCATTGCTGCCCCCGCCTGCACAACCTGTGAAGAAGATTGTCAGCATGATTATAGTTGAAATAAGTCCTAAATTCTTTTTCATTCTGTTTTTCTCTCCTTTTCTTTTCCTTTCTATTGTTCTTTGACAATATGAATATTACAACGAAGAAGTTAAAGGTAAATACAGGTTTAGGTTAAATTCTTGTAAAATATCAAAATATATATCCTTTCATCTAATCAATCTAAATGCCTTCCTTGGGGACTCTGTTTTCTATGTAGTTAACATCTATGTGTAAAATTTGATTGGAGGTGGACTAAAAGCAGATGGATTACTGAAAACATTTTACTGCTTTTCTGCTTACAGAATATTTGTCACTGATAATACTAATTATGTCTATAAAAAAGAAAACGCCGGATAAAAAACCGACATTCTCTCATCATTCCCAGTCTTATCTGACCCTGTATGATGTACATTTTTTGCAATGACCTGAAGATGTTGATATGCTCTGTGAGCTGAGAACTCTGTAACGGGTGCATCATCAGGTTTTGCCTGCGGAGGCGTAAGAGCTGAAAGTGCTATATACAAAGACAATAGGAAAGCCAGCAAAGCAAATATTAAGGTTATTTTGAAGGATGTTTCTTTTCCACTAAGATTATCTATATTCATATTACACCTACATTAGCATTCAGACCATTCGTTGTTTTACCTCGCTTGTACAATTAATATAGTTATTTCATCAGTGACTTTTGCCACTGTTCGACCCTGTTAACATAACGTAATATTTGCTACTTTTCTAAACACCAAGCACTTCTATGTGCCATCCCCTAGGGGATGGCGGCGGCTTCCAAATCCTGCCGTCTGCGGTTTCCCATCTATGACCGCATGCCAGCCTATTGTCTGGCCTGAACCTTGACAATCATGTATAATATCTTCCGGACTTGGAAGGTGTGTGTTTCACCTCCTGGGACGGACCTTAGCGGGCCGACTACCCGTATGAAAGAGTATTTATCCATTCCGGTAAGTCTACATGATTTGGCTGGTTGAGGCCAGCTTTTTAGCTGGTTCTTCGTGTCACATGCAAGGTTGTTTGCTTACATGGGAAGGAATGGTGGATTCTAAGTCCATTAATCTTGTAAAGGAGGCGTTTTTTATGAATTTCAGACCTATTGCAGGAATCGATGTGGGTAAATTCTTCAGTGAGATGGCAATTCTTTCTCCATCCAATGAAGTAATTGCCCGCATGAAAATCCGCCATGATTCCAGTACTGACGTTGAAAGAGCCGTTGAATTACTGATAAAAACGGAAAAGGACTTTGGTTCTAGGCCTTTCGTCGTCATGGAATCCACCGGGCACTATCACAAAATCCTTTTCCATTCACTTTGTAAAGCTGGATTGGAGGTTTCCATCATAAACCCCATCCAAACTGATTCTATCAAAAATATTGGAATCAGGAAAGTGAAAAATGATAAAGTGGATGCCCGGAAAATTGCTCTGCTATACAGATTTCAGGAGCTTAATACTACTAATATCCCTGATGAGGATATTGAATGCCTACGAAGTCTTTGCCGCCAGTACTACAAGCTAAGTGATGAGCTTACTGCCTACAAAAACAGACTTACAGGCATTGTTGACCAGCTTATGCTCAACTTCAAGGACGTCTTCTCCAATATATTCTCAAAGGCTGCTATTGCTGTACTGGAGGAATATCCTACACCTGCTACTATTCTTAAGGCTAATAGGAACAAACTGATTTCACTTATTCAGAAAAATTCCCGCAGGAGTCTTAAGTGGTCAACTGCAAAGTATGAGCTTCTTGTCTCCAAGGCCAGAGAGTTTGCGCCTTTGACCGTTCATAATTCTTCGAACATTGCCATGCTGGGTGTCTACATATCCATGATCAGAACTCTGGAAGATAACTTGGCGAAGGTCCTAAAAGCCATTCATCTATTGATTGCTGAAGATATGGCAAAGGACATGCCCATGCTAGCATTAACTCTTGAGCTTTTGCAGAGCCTGCCAGGTATTGGCCTTCTTACTGCTGCCACCATTCTAGCAGAGATCGGCGATTTTTCCGCTTTCTCTAAGCCGGGAAAACTGGTTGCTTACTTTGGCATTGATCCCTCTGTTATGCAATCCGGGGAGTTTACCGGCACACGGAATAAAATGTCCAAAAGAGGTTCCAGGCCACTTCGCAGGGTTCTTTTTACAATTGCTCTTGCCAATATCCGAACTAAGCGGAATAAAAAGGCTTGCAACCCTGTATTGCTTGAATTCTACAAGCAAAAGTGCCAGAGTAAACCTAAAAAGGTAGCTTTGGGAGCAGTTATGCGTAAGATCATCATTTACATCTTTGCTGTTCTAAGGGACAGAAAACCTTACCAGTTACGCAGTCCTCAGGAACACGCTCAGATGCTGGCAGCAAAGCATACAGTAGCTTAGCAGTACTTGCACTTGATGTTTAGTTTTCAAAGATCAATATTTCATTTTAGACCAGCTATTTTATGTCAACTTCTCCTGGGTGGTCTTATTGCTATGCACTTTTTTCAAATCAGGAACTTCAAAAAATTCTTCATATCTTTTCTAAAAAGCTCTTGACTTTTATTAGCTGGTCTTT
>JBLNDI010000018.1:0-74969 GCA_050261495.1 Bacillota bacterium | reverse complement strand
GGCAATTGATAAAGCTTGTCGGCGGCAAGTATGTTCACCATTCCCTTGCCGTTGGAGTCGGTTCTCATAAAGTCCCTGCCCCCGCTATCAGACCGTGCCTGTTGGCCATGCCCGGCAGTATCCTCAATTCCGTTTGTCCCTTCGCAAATAAAAGCCCGTTATCGACTGGCATGGTAACACCTCTCACGCAAATTTATGGCTGGTTGTACCGGTTGGAACAGTAAAATAATGCCACGAAAATTCTACCATAGCGGCAGGTTAAATTCAATAGAACCGAAATTTGCTATAGGAACGAATGGGCACGGCGAGAATTAAGACGCCAAGAGAATCGCGCTTCCTTAGATTTTACCCTCTTCCAGGTATTTCTCGAGTTTGCGTTTCACTCTCTGCAGCGCATTGTCGATGGACTTTACATGCCTGCGAAGCAAAACGGCGATTTCCTGGTAAGAACGCCCCTGGAGATACTGGGACAGCACTTCCCATTCCAGGTCGCTCAGAATTTCCCCCATCTTTACCTCTATCCCCGCGAATTCCTCCCTGTTGATCATCATCTCTTCAGGATCGTTGACGCTTTCCTCGCTTATCACGTCGAGCAGCGTGCGGTCGGATTCCTCGTCAAAAATAGGCTTGTTTAAGGAAATATATGAATTCAGCGGGATATGTTTCTGCCGAGTGGCAGTCTTGATTGCAGTTATGATCTGCCGTGTAATGCATAGCTCGGCAAAAGCCCTGAAGGAGGAGAACTTGTCCCCCCTGTAATCCCTGATTGCCTTGTAAAGGCCTATCATGCCTTCCTGGATAATATCTTCCCTGTCTGCTCCAATGAGAAAATATGTCCTCGCCTTTGCGCGAACAAAACTTTTGTACTTATTGATCAAATATTCAAGGGCTTGAGTGTTTCCAGACTTGGCATCCCTGATGAGTTCCTCGTCAATTGCCGGATTATAACTCAATTGTGCCTCAGCTTGAGCATTTGACTTCAAGAATATGCCCCCTTAAACGTAATACAAATCTATGTGAATAGGCATGTTTTTAAGGGTTGTGGTCATACCTATTATACGTAACGTAATCTTTTATGTCAAGTTAACGCTCGCCCCGTCGCATCCCTTCAAGCTTCTCCAGCAACGCGGGATCAATGTTTGTCCCGATGGCGTTTGTCTTTACCCTGTTGGGAAATAAAACTGTTTTTATATCCTTATTCACCATCTCAAGCTCCTCCCTGAGTTCCCTGGGCGACATGCGGATACCGCCGTTGCTTAAGATCATTGTCTGCTCCAGGTAATCGGAAGTCGCAACCCTGACGGTATGCAGATTTCCCAACTGGTGAACAAACCTTTCAATATAATTATCGGCAGTTTCGCCTTCTTTTGTATACACAATTTTTATATTATCGAAAAAATATTCCTTTTCCCTGCCTCCCTTTTTTAAATGCGCGTCAAACACCAGTATTATATTATATTTCCTGACACCCTGGTAATTCGAGAGCATGTTTGCAAGCTTGTCCCTGCAATCCTCCAGCGGTTCTCCGCCGTTTATGTCAAAAATATCGTCCCATGCGTTGATAATATTGTAGCCGTCTACAATGAGGTATTCCATGGGGCCTGCTTCACGCTCCTTTGCCTTAGTATCTCATAAATTACAATGGCGCCGGCTACAGCGGCATTTAGCGAAGTTATCCTTCCCATCATGGGAATATTGACAATAAAATCGCAGCTCTCCCTGACCAGTTTCCCCATACCTTCGCCTTCGCTGCCGATTACCAGCGCAATGGCCCCGGTGAGATCGCTTTCGAAATATGGCTTCCCTCCCGTGGAATCGGTTCCTGCAATCCATATATTCCGCTTTTTCAGGTACTCAATCGTCTGGACAATATTTGTCACCCTGGCTACGGGCACATATTCAATAGCTCCCGCGGAGGCTTTTGATACCGCCGCGTTAAGCCCCACCGCCCTGCGTTTTGGTATTATTACGCCATGCACTCCCGCTGCATCCGCGGTTCTAAGTATTGAACCCAGGTTATGCGCATCGCATATGCCGTCAAGTATCACAATAAAGGGCGGCTTCCCCTCGTTCGCGGCTCTTTCAAGTATATCGTCCACTTCCACGTATTCCTTCGCCGCGACAAGCGCGATAACACCCTGGTGCGCGTGTGTGCCGGAAATGGCATCCAGCCTGGACCTGTCCACTTCCTGTATGGGAATGTGCTTATGCCTGGCCAGCGCGATGATTTGCTTGATTGAGCCTTCCCGCTCTCCCCTGGTTACCAGAAGCTTATTTATGCTCCGGCCCGATTTTAATGCTTCCAGGACAGGGTTCCTGCCTTCCAGCCTGAACAAGTCTTCCCATGATTCGGGAACACCGTCGGTATGCTTGTCTCTCATAGTGTGGTTGTTTCTCATCCTTCAAACTCCGTTTTTTTCCACGGACGCCTTCAGCAATTCCAGCAGCCTGACATAGTCGCCTTTTAAATAGAGATAGCCCAGCAATGATTCAAACCCCGTCGCGTACCTGTAATCCGTTACATCCGCGTTTTTCGGGATAGTTCCCGATTTCGCATTCCTGCCTCTCCTGACAATGTCCAGTTCCTCGGGAGCCAGGCTCTCGAGCATTTTATGTATAATGTCGGACTGTGCCTTGGCTTTTACAAATGAAACCGACCGTTTATGCAGCTTGTTGACCGGCGCATTGCCTTTACTGATAAGAAGCGTCCGGACATAGAGCTCATAAACCGCATCGCCGACGTAAGCGAATACCAGCGGGGAATACTCATTCAAATTGGACTGCAACCCGGAAAATTTTCCTCCGATTTTTTCAAATATATCATTACCCATTATTTAAAAAACCTTTCATCCACGGATACCGGACCTGGTTAATTCCTGTTGTATTATATCATGCGTTCCCGCTATCTCGCTTATCCAATATTATACAATACCGGCAGTCAGGTGTGAATACATACCGCTGCTTTTGACTGAGCTTAATCGCTACCCATGGCTAAAATTAACCACTGCCCATGGGCTAAAGTTAACCGCTGCCCATGGCTAAACCAACCATTGCCCATAGCCAGCATTAAATTTGCGCCATGCACGCCCACCCATGTAAATAAAGTCTTATAAATAAAGTATAAACATACAAAAGTATAATCAAACACACGCAATGCCTATAAAACTCCTGCGGCCCATAACCCGCTTCTTGCGACAAGCTTTCCGAACGCAGGGTCCAAGAACGTTTCAATATTATGCCCGGGGGACAGGTAAACAACCCTGCCGAGCCCGTAAGAGTGGGCCCAGGCGGCCGGCCACATCTCCCCTTCGTATTCATACTCCAGGAGAATTGTTGTTTCAGCCATGTTATCAAATAAAAACCGGTATGGCTCTTCCTTTACCGAAAAGCTTTCCATCCCGTCCATGATTATATGGCCTGTTCGTTTGGGTTTGTATGCGAGAACCTTCTGCTCCGGATGCTCAGTGAATCTCCCGCCTGCCAACTGCGCCAGTTCATAACGCTCGCCTATTGAAATGCCGTTATGGATCATCAGAAGCCCTCCGCCGCGGCAGACGTAGGATATCAATCCGGCGGCTTGTTCATCACTAAGCTTTTGACCGAAATTATCAATAAATGAAATGCACAGGTCGTAACGGCATATGTTTTCTTCCCTGAATTGCTCATAATCCTCCAACTGCACAATGTCAAAGCCCGCGAGGATTTCATTCAGCACCTTGCCGATTCTATCCAGGGGATGCCATTGCGCCCTTTCGTTATCCCCTATTAATACCGCCTTCTTTTTCCCGGCCATAGAAATTCTCCTGTTTTCACATACTTTTATTTAAAGCTGAGAGCAATTCCGGGTCAGAATTCCCATTTATTCCCCTCATAATCAATGAATGCAGGCCTTTCCCCCCTTGTACTTGCCAGGGTTCCTGATAATATCCAATATTTTCATTGCCGGAATGTCCGGTGTTAACGGCGCTTCATCGCTGTATTTGCCGGATATCCAGGACTTCATCCATCCCGGGTGTATGAGAATGACCTGCCCTCCGGTTTCTTTCAGGCTGTTATGTACAATGGCAGACAGCATATTCAGCGCGGCTTTCGACGCGCAGTAGCCAAACCAGCCTTTTCTGTGGCAGGCGCCTATGCTTCCGGCCTCGGAGGATATGTTCATCACAAGCTTTTTATCTCCCGCCATGATGAGAGGATATAAAGCATTTATTACCCTTAACGCGCCAATTGCGTTTACATTTATAACCCTCAGCATTTCATCAAAATCAAGGGGATCATGGATAGTGCTCGTGATGTCTCCGAGTATTGCGCTGTTATTTACAAGCACTTCAAGTTTTTCGGCTTTTGATTTGATAAACCCTGCCGCGGCCTTGACGCTTTCATCATCTGAAACATCCAAGTCAACAGGGATCAGGCGCTCCGGGTAGGCTTCCTTCAATTCGTCGAGCAGGGTCCACTGCTTGTTGTACCTGCCGGCAAATACAGTATAACCTTTTTCCAGTAATCCTTTTGCAAGCTCATAACCAAGTCCCCTGTCGGCTCCCGAAACACACGCGGAAATGCTCATACAATCCACCTCATTGCTTAATATAGCCTGGCGCATGGACATTCAATATTTTGATACCATGTCTGCGAATTAATACTAATATTTTATCATAAAACCCGGGTCATGGATAACATTGCAAAAAAGTGCTATAATTTAACTGCTAAAGTCAAGAAGAACGGTGATTCCATGGCGAAAATATTGCTGGTTGAAGACGACAAAAGCATCGTTGACAATTTATCCGAATACCTGAGAGACGAGGGTTTTGAAATAGATTCCGCCGCAGGCCAGGCCGAAGCAATTAAAAAGCTGGGCATGAACAGGTATGATCTGATTATTCTTGACATAACCCTGCGTGACGGAAACGGGTTTGCAGTATGTTCGGCTGCGAAAGCGACAACGGATATTCCTGTCATATTCCTGACGGCTTCGGGCGATGAATACAGCGTTGTAACAGGTTTCGACATTGGCGCCGACGATTACGTAAGCAAGCCTTTCCGCCCGAGAGAGCTTTTGTCTCGCATAAAGAATGTATTGCGGAGAAGCGGTAAAGCCACCCCTGTCCTGGAGCTTGACGGCATCCGGGTGGATACTGCCAGGGGCACGGTGACAAAAAACGGCAGGGAAATCTTTTTATCAGCTCTGGAATACCGGCTGCTGCTCGTTTTTCTTAATAATGCCGGAGCGGTCCTCTCGCGGGACAGGCTGCTTGATGAAATATGGGATGCCGCAGGAGAATACGTCAATGACAATACATTGACTGTTTATATCAAGCGCCTGCGCGAAAAAATAGAGGACGATCCCCAAAATCCAAAAATAATAAGAACCATTCGCGGGTTCGGATACAAGGTCGGTGGTTCAAAATAAGCTTTTTCAGAAACCCGGAAGTTTGCCGGAGCCTTATCATATTTTTATTGATTACCGCAGTATTCGCAATCGCCGGGTTTGTCCTTGACATTGCCTTTGGCGTTCTTTGCGCTTGCCTGGGCCTGGCGTTCACCGTCACCCACCTCGCTGTCACGTACCAAAGGTACCGGAAAATAGCCGGTTTAAGCCTGAAGATCGACAGTATTCTTCACGGTGACGACTCGATCAATTTAGAAGATTACTCCGAGGGCGAGCTCTCAATATTGCAAAGCGAAATACAGAAGATGGTAATAAAGCTTCGGGAGCAATCGGACGCTCTGCGCAGAGAAAAGGCTTACCTCTCCGATTCCATTGCCGATATTTCGCATCAAATCAGGACGCCGCTTACATCAATAAATTTGCTGGTGTCTCTTTTATCAAAACCCGGCCTTACGGACGAACGGAGGTTAAAGCTTGTAAAGGAACTCGAACTGCTGCTTTCAAGGATTGACTGGCTTGTCTCGACGCTGCTTAAAATATCCAGGTTTGACGCCGGAACGGTGATTCTCAGGCGGGAAACCGTGCCTGTAGCCGAATTGATAAGGCGCTCCGTCAAGTTGATTGCCATACCAATGGAACTGCGGGAGCAGAAAATTGAAATCCGGATGAACGGCGATGAAACCTATACCGGCGATCTGTCCTGGTCCGTCGAAGCCATCGAAAATATCCTCAAAAATTGCATGGAGCATACCCAAAACGGCGGGACGATATCCATTGATTGCCTTGAGAATCCTCTTTACACCGAGATTGTTATTTCGGACAACGGCCGCGGCATAGACAAGGAGGATTTGCCGCACCTGTTCGAGAGGTTTTACAAGGGGAAAAATTCCGGGGACCAAAACGTCGGGATCGGGCTTGCCCTTGCAAGGATGATAATCGTTAATCAAAACGGAACCATCAAGGCCGAAAATAAAAGCGGCGGCGGCGCAAGGTTTACAATAAGGTTTTACAAAAGCAAAGTGACAAATTAGTTATTTTAAAGTCACGCCCTTGTCACAATGACGTTATACAATTATTCTTGAACATCCATTTATTACATTCAGGAAAGGTTGAGTATTTTCATGGAGATATTGAGAGCGGAAAACCTGACAAAAATATACGGCAAGGGTGAAAACGAGGTCAGGGCGCTGGACAACGTTTCGTTTTCGGTGCAAAAAGGTGAATTTATCGCCGTGATGGGACCGTCAGGCTCTGGCAAATCCACGCTTTTGCACATTCTCGGGGGAGTGGACAGGCCGACGTCCGGCAAAGTGTACATGGACGGCCAGGACGTCTATGCGCAGAAGGATGAACAGCTCGCCATTTTCAGGCGCAGGCAGGTGGGGCTGATATACCAGTTCTACAACCTCATCCCTGTTTTAAACGTAGTGGAAAACATTACTCTTCCGGTCCTGATGGACGGCAGGAAGGTGAACAAGGAACGGCTTGAAGAGCTTCTCACAATACTGAGGCTGAAAGACAGGGAAAATCACCTGCCGAACCAGCTGTCCGGCGGACAGCAGCAGCGCGTATCAATCGGCAGGGCCCTTATGAACACCCCTGCAGTCGTCCTTGCCGACGAACCGACGGGAAACCTCGATTCAAAGAACAGCCAGGAAATCGTGGAGCTTTTGAAGCTATCCAATAAAAAATACAATCAGACGCTGATTATTATCACTCATGATGAAAACATAGCCTTGCAGGCCGACCGGATCATCTCCCTTGAAGACGGCAAAATCATACGCGACGAGGTGATTCGCAAATGAACATTTTAAACAAGGTCACGCTGAAAACACTGGCCCTGAACAAGGTAAGAACCCTTGTGACAATAGTAGGCATTATTTTATCGGCGTCGATGATCGCGGCCGTTACCACTTCCGTGTCAAGCCTGCAGGATTTCGTACTGGATATAATAATCAGCAAGGAAGGGGATTGGCACGGAGCTGTTTTCAATATAAACAAGGCTCAACTCGACGACTTAAGCAGCGACCCGGAGGTTAAATCCTTCGTGTCAATCCGGAATATCGGTTACGCAATGCTTAAAGACTGCCAGAACGAGTACAAGCCGTATTTGTTCATTGGCGGGATTGGAACGGATTTTACCGGGATGATGCCCGTGAATATGATAGACGGGAGGATGCCCGAAAACCCGTCCGAAATAATTCTGCCCAGGCATCTCCGGACCAACGGCGGCATCAAGTATTCGGTCGGCGACACGCTCACGCTGGACATCGGCAACAGGGTATATGACGGGAAATCATTAGGTCAGTTAAACGGCTACCTGCAAGGCAAAGACGGCAATGAGGGAGAAGTACTCGAAATTATTATGCGGAATACGTATACCGTGGTCGGCATTTATGAGCGCCCCGGCTTCGAAAGCTATTCGGCGCCCGGGTATACCGCCCTGACTGTCGATGACGGCGCCGGGGAAAGCTATGACGTCTATATCAAGCTGAAAAAGCCCGAAAACATCTATAATTATTTAAATGATAAATTCCCGGAAAACGGCCTTACAACCAACAATGATTTGCTCCGCATCCTGGGGGTTTCCGATAATAACAGCTTTACCGCGGTATTATACAGCCTGGCCGCGATTTTAATCGCAATAATAATGTTTGGCTCGATTTCGCTGATTTACAACGCATTTGCGATTTCGGTAAGCGAGCGGACTAAACAGTTTGGCCTGCTCTCATCCATTGGCGCCACCAGGCGTCAAATAATCCGGTGCGTCCTGTTCGAGGGGTTTTTCTTAAGCCTGATAGGTATACCTTTCGGAATACTGGCGGGAATCGCCGGCATAGGCTTGACCTTTAGATTTATCCGGGGCTTGCTTTCCGCATTTTTGAATACCGGCGATACGGTGCTTGACCTGTCGATATCGCCGGAGTCCATTGCCGCCGCGATAATTGTCGGCCTTGTAACCGTGCTTGTATCGGCATATATTCCTGCAAGGCGCGCGGTAAGAATATCCGCAATAGATGCCATCCGCCAGTCGGAAGATATCAGGATAAGACCCGGAAAGCTGAAGACTTCAAAGCTTGCGTATGTCTTGCTTGGATTTGAAGGCATGATTGCAAGAAAAAACTTCAAGCGAAGCAGGAAAAAATACAGGGCAACCGTTGTTTCATTATTTATAAGCGTGGTTTTGTTTGTTTCGGCTTCAAGCTTCGGCGCATACCTGAATAAAAGCAGCAGTTCGGTGTTTGACGAATCGGAATATGATATTATCTATTCATATAACCCCGGCAACGGCAAATACGATTCGCCTGACGAACTTTTAAGCGAGCTTTCTTCAGTCGAAGGCGTTACAAAGGCAGGCTACGCATATACGGTGCGGTGTACCGTTAAAATTTCAAATGAACTTGTAAGCAGGGATTACAGGGAATATTTCGAAAAAATCGGCGGAAAGACGCCTCTAGACGACTGGGATATAGACGCCTCCATTTACTTTATCGACGATGCGCTTTACAGGGAATACCTGAATGAGAATTCGCTGGATGAAGACCTCTACTTGAAAGCGGACCGGCCGGCAGCGGTTGCCTTGGACATGGTGAGGCTTTACAATTACAAGGAAAACAAGTTTTATACCTTCAGCCTGTTGAGCGAAAGCTCACCGGACATGTCCTTCGGGCGAATCAAGGAGATTGAAGGCTATCATTACGTGCAAAGGGAAATAGATGAAAACGGGGCTGAATATGATATATTCGAAAATGACGGCAAAGAACGAATAAAAATTCCCACTGCCGAGTCAATCGAATACATTACCCTTCACGCAGGCGCCGTAACCCTGAGCAAGCCGTTTTGCGTGGATTATAATTTAAACGGGATTACCCTTCTTTATCCCTGCAGCCGCCTGCATGAAGTACTGGGCGCAGGCGGAAATGCCCTCAAGTCGGTGGTATTGTATTTCAAGGCTCCCGATCATAAAAGCGTTTTTGATAAAATCTACGGCGTCCTGGAGGAAAAAAGCATGCCGTTGTCGGGTCTGTTCGATTACGCCGATTTGGCGGATTCGTCACGGGCGTTGATTTCGGTAATCAGCATTTTTTCATACGGTTTCATAATACTGATATCGCTGATTGCAGCCGCCAACGTATTCAACACCATATCAACGAACATAGGCCTCAGGCGGCGCGAGTTCGCCATGCTGAAGTCTATCGGACTGACCCAAAAAGGATTAAACAGGATGATGAATTACGAATGCCTGCTTTACGGAATTAAAGGCCTGGCATACGGCATAACGGTATCCTTTTTCGTAACATACCTGATATACCGGAGCGTTTCCCGGGGTTTTGAAACCGGCTTCTTCATCCCCTGGCACAGCGTGACGATAGCCGTCGGGAGCGTTTTTGCCGTGGTTTTCGCGACAATGCTCTACTCTATGGGCAAAATTAAAAAGGATAACCCGATTGATGCTTTAAAAAATGAAAACGCGTGACGGATACCTTCCTTCCTCACGCGTGCATTAAGCTCATTTTTTCCGGCAGCATGCCGGTTTCTTCCTGCGACGGGTGAACTGAAACCGGCATGCTTCATGTTGATTTGAAAGTGGCATCAGCTTTCCCTGTCTTCCATACTGGTTTCGTAATCTACCCTGATTATCATTCCGCTGTTGTAGTTTCCGAAACCTTTCCCGTAAATGGTAAGGCCGCGGGAATTCGGGAGCCCTTCCGGTACGGCCAGGCGCAGGCGTATCCTGCTTCCGGGGCAAATATTCAGTTGGTCCACCGTAGTGTCGGAATATTTTTTGCCCTCGATAAAGGTTCCCTCTCTATTGACACAGAATTCCATCAATGTACCGTACTGGTTCATGGAAGGCGGCCACCAGTCAGGATTGTAAAATCCTTTGACGCCTCCGAAATCCCCGGGACTTTGCCAAATGCCGATAAATACGCCATTAATATAAAAATGGATGTCGGATAGATAGTCATTATTATAAGCGGCTGCTTCGGAGCCCAGCTCCGCCTGGAATAATATTTCCTTAAGGACAGCCCGTTCAGGCAGGTAGTTCGGTATTTCATATTCTACAAAGCCTGTGGTAAACCATACAATTTGTGCCTGGAAGTGCTCGATATCCGCAAAATATACGGGCATGTCATATACCCCTATGATATGTTCCGTAGTAGCAATACCGCAAGTTGGAGTAACTTCATATTCGACATACTGCCCGGGAGGTATTTCCACGCTGAAAGAATTTTGATTATACTTGCGCCCGATATGTCCGATGTGTATCACGTATTTCTCCATTCGAAGCGAGCACAGCTTCTGCAAACCGCGCTTGGCCACAACAGTCCTGGTGTTTATAATTCCTGCTTCCTCCAACATGCGTATGTGGGCGGTCATTGCGCCGTTGGTTATTCCGATCCGGCTGGCTAATTCGTTGAGGTTGACCTCTTTTTCATAGCTCAAAAGCTTCAATATCTGTATCCGGACATTTGAAGACAAGGCTTTAAAAAAAGGTATCGAATCGTCCAAATCTTCAAAAAAACGCATACGCCAGTCACCTCCTTGCTTTAATTAACTATAAATTATACGAAATTAGGCCGCTTATAACAAGTAACTGGTTTTGTTTCATTATTATATAAACCAAATAATAAATATATTATTCAAATTAATAAAGAATATTTAATATATTTTAGGGAAAAATATAATATATAAAATGCGTATTTTAGTTGATTTTTCATATAATATGTATTAATATGATATTGTAATTTATATAAATATAATAATTATATTTCAGATTTATCTTTATAATAATCTAAAATTAAATATTTCTAATTCATTTTGTTTTAGAAATATTTAAATAATAAAAAAGGAGGAAATGTAATGATGAAGAAATGGATCGCCATGCTGTTAATCGCCGGTCTGCTTTCCGGTATCTTAGCAGGGTGCGGCGGAGATGCATCGAATGGAAAAGACTCTGAGACGCCTGATGCGGGAAAGACATCGGAAACCAAGTCAACAGCAGAGTCAACCGCGAAAACATCCGCAGAACCAACCGAATTGAGCTTCTGGATCTTCAACGAGGTTCACAAGCAGTTCTATGAGCCCGGAATTGAAGACTGGAATGCCAAGAATCCCGACAAACCCGTCAACGTAACTTTTGAAATGTATCCCAACCAGGAATTGGGAAGCAAGCTGCTCATCGCGCTTCAGTCCGGCACAGGCGCGCCTGATATCGTAGACATTAACATCAACTACTTCTCCAACTTCCTTCAGGGCGATATCCAGCTCGCTCCTCTCAACTCCGTTGTGGACCCCGTCCGCAGCCAGTTTATCCAGTCGCGGTTTGACTGTTACAGCAAGGACGGCGTTGTTTACGGACTGCCTACACACGTCGGCGCAACGGTTGTCTACTATAACAAGGAATTGTGCGATGCAGCGGGAATAGATATCGACTCGCTCGACACCTGGGATAAATTCGAACAGGCGGGACGCGACTACCTGAAGAAAACGGGCAAAAAGTGGATCGGTATCGAGACCGGTAACCAGCGCCCGTTCTGGCCGATGATTGTGCAAAGAGGCGGGGACTACCTGGATAAAGACGGTAACGTAGTTTTGGACAGTCAAATCAATATCGACGTACTCACACAACTCAACAGGTGGTATAACATCGACCAGTTTGCCGTCGATTTTCCGGGAGGTTCAACGGCTACCGAGGAAACATTCTCTTTCATTAACTCGGGAGAAATTGCATCACTCATTATGCCAATGTGGTATATGAGCAGGTTCATCAATTATATGCCTGATCTTAAAGGCAAGGTATATGTAAGGCCTATGCCCAGGTCTGGCCCGAATGATGCTCTGTCTGCAGGCATCGGCGGCACCGGTACCTCCGTCACTCTCCAAAGCAAGAATGTGGATTTGGCCGTAGAGTTGCTGGCGCACCTGAAGCTGAGTCCTGAAGCAAATATACGTTTCTGGACGCATGCAGCCTTCGATCCGCCGCGCTGGGATGTATGGGATGCGCCTGAACTCCAGAAACCCGACGAATATTTTGGAAACGAAAAAGTATTTGATACGCTCCTTAAGCTCAAGGACAACATACCTTCGCCAAATTACGGCGACTTGAGCGCTGCAGCACAGGATATCGTTATGAACACCGTAATGTATCAGGCATTGGTTGAAAAACAAGATCCGGCCACTGTTCTGAGGAATGCCGCTAATGAATTAAGAGCCAAGCAGTAAGCATCACATTGGGAGTCGTGAGATGGCCTGTCAACCGGGCAGGCCATCTCTTAACCAAAACAAGGTAAAGGGGTTGAGTACGTGTCTGCCAAATCTATAGCCAGGGACAAGAACTTTTTAGGTCTGATAAAGCGGTTTTTATACTCCCAGAAAGTGGCGCCTTACGTTTTCGTTCTGCCTTTTATTCTGGCAGTCTTGATTTTTTTCCTGTATCCTACCCTGCAGACCATTTACATGAGTTTCCACAAAGTGGTCAGTTTGAGCAAGATGGATTTTGTGGGTCTGAAAAATTATACCCGCTTGTCGAACGTCCACTTTTATAATGCTATTAAAACTAATAGTATTTATACGCTTGCATGCGTTCTCACAATGATTCCGATACCAATGGTATTGTCAATATTCCTCAACGATAAGCTTATAAGGGCGCGGAATTTCTACAGGTCTGTTTTTTTTATACCGTCTCTTACCTCGGTAATCGTCGCAGGCGTGGCGTTCAGACTGATCTTTGGTTCCCTGCCCACAGCCCTGTTCAACTGGCTGATCGGCCTTGTCGGAATAGAGCCCATTAGCTGGAACATGAAATATTGGCCTGCCATGTTTATCATGGTGTGCCTGGCGCTGTGGCGCGTAACGGGGGTATATATGATTTACTTCCTGTCAGGCCTGCAAACTATTCCGGATGAACTCTACGAATCTGCCAACATTGATGGTGCGGATTCAATAAAGAAATTTTTCTACATTACCTTGCCTTTGTTGAAGCCCACTACCCTTTATGTGCTTACGCTGGTAGTGTACGAGGGATACCGAATGTTCGGTGAAAGTTACGTGTACTGGGAAGAGAATACTCCGGGGGACCTTGGACTTACCATAACCCGTTACATCTATATGGAGGCTTTCCGGAAAAACGACATGGGGTTCGGCTCAGCCATTGGCATTACCCTGCTCTGTATCGTATTGTTCATTAACGTGATACAGCTTAAATCCTTCGGGTTGTTTAAAAAGGAGGATTAAACCATGAATGATTCCAAACTGCGCGAGGCAGCTTTGTTTCGCCTGAAAAGAATACTGATTTATGTCGCGTTGACTATAGTGACGGTTATTGTACTGATCCCCTTTTATTACCTGGTACTGGCTTCATTTACGGATACCACGCGTCTTTTTACCGATGGACTGACTCTCATCCCGAAGTGGGAACGGATGGGTTTTTTCAATTATGCCCGTACCGCAACGGAACGCGATGGCGCTTATTGGTCATGGTATATTAACAGTATCCAGATAGCAGCCTTATTTACGGTAGGCGCATTGTTTTTTACCTCTATGGTGGGTTATGCGCTGGGAACATACAGATTCCGGGGCAGAACCTTAATATTTATCCTGGTGCTTATCGTAATGATGATTCCTATTGAAATTCTCATGTTGCCTCTCTACAACCTGACCGTAAAATGGGGTATAATCAACACCAAAGCCGGAGTCATACTGCCATTTATGCTGGCGGGCAACGCAATTTTCTTTTTCCGGCAGTTCAGTACCAGCTTACCCATTGAACTAATGGACGCGGGTCGTATAGACGGGGCTACGGAATACGGTATATATTTCAGGATCATGGTGCCTCTTATGAGGCCCGCTTTTGGCGCAATGACCATCCTGCTGGCCATGATGAGCTGGAACATGTTTGTATGGCCGCTGATAGTTCTGCGCCAAAATCAGAATTTTACGATTCCAATCGGGCTGGCATCCTTACTAAGCCCTTACGGCAATAATTACGCAGTGCTTCTGCCGGGTGCTGTACTTGCTATCGTACCGGTTGTTATTGTATTCCTTTTTAATCAGAAAACATTCATATCCGGCCTTGCCAGTGGTGGCGTAAAGGGCTAATACTATTTATTTTGGGGTAGTCGAGCATGAATAATAAGACAAAAAAAGCGAAAATTAGAGTAAATACTGAATCTGGCAAACATATTATTAATAAAAATATTTATGGACATTTTGCGGAGCACCTGGGTCGTTGCATCTACGACGGCATTTTTGTGGGGAAGAATTCTCCGATTCCAAACCAGGACGGGATTCGTACCGATGTAGCCGAAGCTTTGCGAAAGATTAAAATTCCGGTCCTTCGTTGGCCAGGCGGCTGCTTCGCGGATGAATACCACTGGAAAAACGGTATCGGTCCACTGGAAAAACGGCCCAAGATGATCAATACCCACTGGGGCGGAGTATTGGAAGACAACAGTTTCGGCACACATGAATTTTTCCGGCTCTGCGAGATTTTGGAGACTGAGCCCTATATTTGCGGCAACGTGGGCAGCGGTACCGTCCAGGAGATGAGCGAATGGATAGAATATATAAACTTTGACGGCGAATCGCCAATGGCTGATTTACGCAGGCAAAACGGACGTGAAAAGCCCTGGGGGTTGAAATACTTCGGCATCGGCAATGAAAACTGGGGATGCGGCGGCAGGATGCGCGCCGAGTATTATGCCGACCTTTTCCGGCGTTACGCCACGTATGCCAGGAATTACGGCAATTACCGCCTTTTCCGTATTGCTGCAGGGCCGCGCGGCGCCAATTATCACTGGACCGAGGTCATGATGAGGGAAGCAGGACACCTGATGGACGGTATCGGCTTGCACTATTACACGAGGATCGGTGACAAGATAATAACCAAAAAGATGGCGGACGGAAATGAGATTTACCTGCGGGACGACTCGGCTTCCCGCGGTTCCGCTACCGAATTCGGGGAGAAAGAGTGGTTTGGCATCATGAAGGCTTCCTGGTTCGTTGACGAGTTGCTGGTGAAGCACTCCGCGATTATGGATAAATATGACCCCGATAAAAGGGTTGCCCTTATTATTGACGAATGGGGAACCTGGTTCGACAATGAGCCGGGCACCAACCCCGGATTCCTCTACCAGCAAAACACCTTGAGGGACGCCGTTTCAGCCGCCATCAGCCTCAATATATACAATAACCGCTGCGAACGCGTAAGAATGGCCAATATCGCGCAGACAGTCAACGTGCTTCAGGCAATGATACTCACAGAAGGGGCGAAAATGATTTGCACCCCGACATACCATGTTTTTGATCTGTTTTCTCCTCACCAGGATGCGCTGCATTTGCCGGCCGATGTTGAAGCGGATAAATACATTTACAACGGCGAGGAACTTCCCGGGCTCAGCGTATCCGCATCAAAAGATAAAGACGGAAACGTATTCCTGACTATTGCAAACCCCGATCCCTCCAACAGCGTCGAGCTTCAGGCAGAGATCGGCCCCGGTTCTGTCAGGGAGGTTCGCGGAAAAATTGTAACATCGAAGAATATGCAGGATTACAATGACTTCGATTGTCCGGACAAAATCCGGCTGCAAAGCTTTGACAAAGCAAAACCTGCAACAAACGGCGTTTATGCAACTATCCCCCCGATGAGCGTCGTCTCATTGAGTTGCATCATGTAAGTTAATCAGCCGCGGCGGACAGGAAAAACCATGAAATTAATCAACAAAGGATGAATATTTGGGTTGAGGACTATTGGCTATGGGCTATTGCCTATAGCCGATGGTCTATGGCGTTAAACCCGGAAAGGCAAGGAGACCATGCTAAATGATCAATTGTGATATCTTATCATGCTATCAACCTTCCCACTTAAGCACCGGTGTCCTTGCCGCCTTAACTTCATCCAGCCTCGAAACGACCGTTGTGTACGGCGCATTTCTTACAGTGTTCGGTTCCTGTTCCGCTTCCGCGGCGATAGCCGCCAGCGCATCAGCAAACCGGTCCAATGTTTCCTTGCTCTCGGTCTCTGTAGGTTCAATCATCATCGCTTCGGGTACGATAAGCGGAAAATAGACGGTAGGCGGGTGATAGCCGAAATCAATCAGCCTCTTCGCAATGTCAAGGGTCCGCACTCCATTGGCGGCCTGCCTTTTCCCGGATACCACGAATTCGTGCATGCAAATGCGTTCATACGGCAGATCAAACAAGCCCTTTACAAGGTTCATCAGGTAATTGGCGTTAAGAACGGCGTTTTCAGCGACCTGCCTGAGACCGTCAGGTCCCATCGTCCTGATGTATGCATAAGCTTTCAGGATAACTCCGAAATTGCCGTAAAATGATTTTACCCTTCCTATCGATTCCGGGTGGTTGTAATTGAGCCTGTAAAACCCTTTGTCATTCTCCACCGTCGGTACCGGGAGAAAAGGCACAAGCTCCTTTTTAACGCCGACAGGACCCGATCCCGGCCCGCCGCCTCCATGGGGCGTGCCGAATGTTTTGTGGAGATTCAGGTGAACCACGTCAAAACCCATGTCGCCCGGCCTGCACACGCCCAGGATCGCATTGGCGTTTGCGCCGTCATAGTACAGCAAACCACCCGCATTGTGAATAATTGAGGCTATCTCTTTTATATTTTCTTCAAACAAGCCGAGCGTATTTGGATTCGTAAGCATCAGCCCGGCCGTATCGTTCCCGGCGGCATGCTTCAGCGCTTCAATATCGACGCCGCCTCTTTCATCCGATTTTACCTCGATTGTCTCAAATCCCGCGAGTACTGCGGACGCCGGGTTGGTTCCATGCGCGGAATCAGGGATGATGATTTTAGTGCGCCCGTTATCTCCCCGGCTTTTGTGATATGCCCCGATAATCATCAGGCCCGTAAGCTCGCCATGGGCTCCGGCCGCCGGTTGAAGGGAAAACCTCTCCATGCCCGTGATTTCCGAAAGCATCCTGTCCATTTCGTATAATATCCGAAGACAGCCTTGTACCGTTTCTTCCTGCTGGTACGGGTGTACCCCGGCAAAACCGTCCAGGTTGGCGATATCCTCGTTTATTTTGGGGTTGTATTTCATGGTGCAGGAACCCAGCGGGTAAAACCCGGAATCCACCCCGTGGTTGCGCCGGGAAAGCATTGTAAAGTGCCTGGCGACATCGACTTCGCTTATTTCGGGAAGCCCGGCGTCCGTCTTTCGGACAAACTCGCCGGGGATCATGCCGCACGCCGTTCTTACCGGGCCGTTAGAACCAGCGTCGTCTCCGCATTTCACCGTTGCGCCGCTTTCGGAAACTGCAGCCGCCGCTCCCGGGATATCGCATGCGGGCAGGCTGTAAGCCTTTCTGCCCGGCCTGCTTATCTCAAATATCAATTTTGCATTTATCCTGTCACCCGCCATATTCCCCACCTCCGGCAGCTATTTTCACAAGCAGGTCTATCTCCTGCCTCGTCCTTTTCTCGGTAACGGCTATAAGCCAGCAGCCTGACATATCCGGGTAATACCTCTCAAGCTCCAGCCCTCCCATGATTCCATGGCGCAGCAGGCGTTTATTTATTTCCTTGACCTTTTCACTCTTCGCCCTTACCATGAACTCCTTGAAAAACGGCGAATCATCGACTTCTTCGAATTTTCCCGTTGCAAGAAGCTGTTCATAGGCATAATGGGATTTTGCAAGACACAGGTTGGCAACCTCCTTAAGCCCTTCATTGCCCATTACGGACAGGTATGCGGTGGCAGCCAGCGCGTTCAGCGCCTGGTTCGAACAAATGTTGGACACTGCCTTTTCCCTTCTTATATGCTGTTCCCTGGCCTGCAGCGTAAGGACGAAGCCTCGCCTGCCGTCCCGGTCGGTTGTCTGCCCGACAATCCTGCCGGGCATTTTCCTGAGCAATTCTTTTTTCGCTGCCAGGAATCCGAAATACGGTCCCCCGAAGCTCAAGGGATTGCCAAGAGACTGCCCGTCGCCCACCGCAATATCGGCTCCCAGGCTGCCCGGCGGCTCCAGTATGGCAAGGGATACGGGATCGACACAGGCTATTGAAAGCGCCCCGTTTTTTTCGGCAATTGCAGCTGCACGGCCGATATCCTCTATCACCCCGAAAAAATTCGGGCTCTGCATGATAACCGCGGCTCTCCCGCTCACGCTGTCCATAAGCTTGTTTTTATCAGTCCTCAGCCCGTCAAGTCCCACTTCGGTTATATCAATGCCGTTAAATTTCGCATAGGTTTTCAATACTTCCCTGTATTCCGGGTGCAATCCGGCGGATACCGCGATACCGCTCCTGCCCGTTGCACGCGCCGCCATCAGGGCAGCCTCCGCCACGGCGGCGGCCCCGTCATACATCGACGCGTTTGACACGTCCATCCCTGTCAGGCGGCAGATCATAGTCTGGTATTCGAAAATCGCCTGGAGCATTCCCTGGCTGATTTCCGGCTGGTAAGGAGTATAGGACGTGTAAAATTCGGTTTTCGATACTATGTGCCTCACTATTGAAGGAACAAAATGATCATATGCTCCCGCGCCAAGAAAACATATGCTGTTGCCGGAATGCGTATTCATACCCGCAAGGCGCCTCATATGCGCCTCCAGTTCCTGCTCCGGCATGCTTTCAGGCAAGTCCAGGGGCTTTTTGAGCTTCAGATCCTCGGGAATGTCGGCAAACAGCGCGTCAATGCCGGAAATGCCTATAACCGCCATCATCCGGGCCCTGTCTTCCTCCGTGTTCGGGATGTACCTGGACATGCTCAGGCCTCCTTCAGGCAAAACTCGTTATATTCCTGCTCATCCATCAAGGCGTCCATTTCCGATATGTCTTCCGGCTCAACAGCCGCAATCCAATTCTCATAAGGTTCCTCATTCAGCAATTCCGGGGAATCGGCCAGCTTTCCGTTTACCTTGGCGACAATGCCCGTAACGGGTGAATAAACGTCCGCAGCTGTTTTGACGGACTCCACAACGCCAAGCTGCTCGCCTGCCTTTAGTTTTTTGCCCGGTTCTGGCAGTTCGACAAACACGATGTCGCCCAGGGCAAGCTGCGCATAATTCGTTATGCCGACATATACCAGGCCGTCCGTAATTCTCGCCCATTCATGCTCTTTCGTGTATTTCGTCCCATCGTATGTTTTCATAACAGCCTCTCCTTTTTTATTCGTTCTGTTTTAATCTCAAATTATTATTCTTCAACCTTATTTGAACTGTCGGTCAAAATAAACATGTCATATCCGCGGCGCCGGCTTTCTCTTGTAAAAAGGCAGTGTTGCTTCTTTTGCGGCATACATCCCGCCCCTGACCTGCACTTCAATGTTTTCCTCCTCGTGCGCTGCGGCAGTATCCAAAAGCGCAAGGCACATATTCTTCCTCAGTGTCGGGAAAAAGCCTCCGCTCGTGACATAACCCGCTTCCACACCGCCGCGGAATACTTTGTATCCGCTCCTTGGCACCGCCCTGTCGATCATCTCAAGTCCGACGATTTTGCGCCCGGGTCCGTTCAGCACCTGGTCCAGCAGCGGCTTCCTGCCGATAAACTCGCCCTTGTCCGGTTTTACAAACCTTTGCAGCCCGGCCATGACGGGCGATATGCTTTCCGACAGCTCCTGCCCATACAGCGGCAGCGCCGCTTCCATGCGGAGAGTATCCCTCGCTCCCAGGCCTGCCGGCTCCAGTCCGTGCAACTTGCCAGCCTCTATGAGCATGTCCCACAGTTTTTGGGCATCCTGCGCCCTGCAATAAAGCTCAAATCCGTCTTCACCGGTGTAACCCGTGCGCGACAGCATGACGGTGACGTCTCCCGCCTGTACGTTATCGATGTATTGGAAGTAGGATAATTTGTCAATATCAAGGACGACCAGCCGTTTCAGTATATCGGCGGATTCCGGCCCCTGGATGGCAAGCTGGGCAAATTCCGCCGTCCGGTCGGCAATAGCCGCACGTCCTTTTTTATTATCGATAAGCCATTGCAAATCCTTTGCCGTATTCGACGCGTTTACCACGAGCAAATACCTGTTGTCCTCCTGCTTATAGACAATCAGGTCGTCCACGGTTCCACCGTCGGGGTAGCACATGGGTGAATATACGGCTTTTCCCGGTTTCGCACTGATATCGTTTGTCAGGACCGACTGGAGGAACCCGGCGGAGTCTTCCCCCGATACTTCGATCTCCCCCATGTGCGATACGTCAAAGAGTCCCGCCCTTGTCCGGACACACTCGTGTTCCTGCAAAATTCCGCCGTATTGCACGGGCAGCAGCCATCCGTGGAAGTCGATCATTTTCCCTCCTGCCGCTTTGTGTGAATCATAAAGGGGTGTCTTGCGTCCCTGGTCCGCCATTTTAAACTTCCTCCTGTATTCTGATCAAAAACCCTTGTTTTCCAGCCACCCTGCCAGTTCTTCAATCATCGGCCCGCGGCCGCCGTCTTCCATGAAACACTCTTTTGCCGCTTTCCTAAGCCTCTCGGAGAGTTGACCGGAGTTAAAAACACATCCGGCAAGCAGGCACGGAAGCAATGCAATAAATTCCGCATCCATGGCGTCCGAATATGCTTTCGCTTCCTTGACCGCGCCTTTTTCCAGTTTAAATCCCAACTGGACGCCGCCCCATGAAAATCTCGTTTCTATGTCCACATCAAAACGTGGCGTTTCCCCATACCGCCACGACCATGATGAGTATTTGCAGTAGAGTTCCTCCAGGGTTTCCCTGCCTTCCTTCACTTCCCGGATGCAGTTCTCCACGTCTGCGTCGCTCCCGTAAGCCTCCCTGAATGACGCAACCATGGCGTCCGCCATGTCCGCGACAGAAAGGCCGGGTTTCAGCCCGGACAGGTTTACAACCCTTGACTGTATTGACTTTATGCCTTTTGAACGCATTTTCTCCGAAGATACCTGCAGGTACCTGGAAAGTTTATCGATGTCGGTGGAAACCAAAAGCGTGCCATGGTGAAAAGCTCCGTTCTTTCTGAAGCAAAACGCGTTTCCCGAGAACTTGCGCCCGTCGGCTGTAATATCGTTTCTTCCCGTTTTTTCGGCAAATATCCCAAGCCTGCGCACGGCATCGAGGATGACGCCCGTTTGCTTGTCCTGGTCGTATGCGCCTTCTCCGGCTATAAAAGTGAAGTTAAGGTTTCCAAGGTCGTGATATACGGCGCCGCCTCCCGACAGCCTTCTGGCAAGCTTTCCTCCCTCTTTTTCCAGCAGTTCCGCCCTGCATTCGCGCCAAGGATTTTGATTTCTTCCTATTACGACGGTATTTTCATTTTGCCACAGGTAGAGGATGCATTGCCCCGGCTCAACCTTTTCCAGCAGGTATTCTTCCACCGCGAGATTCCACCAGGGATCAACGGATTCGGTACGGATAATACGTGTCCCGCATTTCATTAGAAAGCCTCCAAGTCCGACTTCATGTCTGGTTTCATGTCTGTTTCTATATCCAATTATTTTAAAATAATTCTACATTTATTTTAATTTTATTATTATACTTGACCTTTTTTGCAATTTCAATCCGCAAAGAACAAATTATGGACAGGACAGAGGACTGTACGTACGGATGACTCCCTAAGATAAGGGACGATCCTGTGTCCTGTTGCCTGGGGACTTTGTCTGAAATAGTCTTCCCTGAAACAAGACACGGAACCGTCACCTGTCTCACATGTCTTAGGTTACATTTTCCGGATATATGTAACGTAAAATCAACCCTGAGAATATTATGTAAAAGAAAAACAATTAAGGGGTGTAGTCCATGAAGTATCAGGAATCATTTGTAGGATCAAAAGCTGAATTCGCCGATTACATTAAAAAGGCCATACCTGACCTGTTTGCAGGAAAACTCGTAGTTGAAGGCAAGCAGGTAGCGCTGCCGTCCGACACGGAATTCGACTACAAGGTTAAGTATGACGAGGATGAAAGCGGCGGCTCCGTCACATTCAAGGTTTCCTGGGAAAACGCCGAGGATATTGAGCTTGATCTTCAGGAAGAGTAACAGGGCTTGATTCAGGGGGATCATATCCCCCTGAAGCTTCATTTCGGTTGTGTTGAATAAGTTTGCCGCAATGCGGCAATTTGCCGGGTTGCATGAAATACCGAAAGAGGTGGCGGGTATGCTTTTGATGGAGCATGAACCCCTTGATACCGTACTTGGCAGCTACGACATAAATGTCATCGATATAAAAAATGAATCGTACAAGGAAAAAAAAGGGGTATGGCGGGTAAAAACAAGCCAGGGAAATAAAATATTGAAAAAAGTCTCGTATTCCGAAGAAACCCTTTGGTTTATAACGGACGCGATCAGGCATCTTTCCTCAAACGGCGTCCGTATCCCGAAAATCAACCTGACTTCCGAGGGAAAGGAATACGTAATTATAGAGGGCTCCTGCTATATTCTCTCCGACGCCATAGAAGGCAGGAATCCAAGATATTCGTCGTCCCAGGAACTGGATATGATCGCACGCGGCCTTGCAAATTTCCACAAGGCGTCAAAAGGATTTGCGCCTTCGCCAAAAGCAAAGCCGAAATATCATCTCGGGTTATGGGTAGTAGATTACTCGTCGCAGGTGGAAGATATAAAAGCATTAAGTGAAAAATATACCCTCGAGCATGCCGATGATGCGGTAAATGCCGTCATCCTGAAAGAAATGCCCCATTTTTACGAACGTGCGTGCAAGGCTGTAGAACTGCTGAGAGGAGAAGAATACGCCGGCTGGGTGAACGAAGCCAGGCAGACCGGATGCCTGTGCCACCAGGACTTTGCGGCGGGCAATCTCATTATTTCTCCCTCGGGCGATTTATACGTGCTTGACACGGATTCCATAACCATCGACATAGCAGCGAGAGATATCCGGAAATTATTGAACAAAGTAATGAAAAAAGCCGGCAAATGGGATGCGGCACTGGCCTCAAGCATCCTCGGGAGCTACCAGGCAGTCAATCCGCTGACTCCCCCGCAGTGGGAGGTTGTCAGGCTGGATCTCTTGTTCCCGCACCTCTTCGTCGGGGCTGTCAATAAATTTTATTACAAACGCGACAAGGAATGGAACAACGAAAAATACAAGCAGAGAATAGTGGAAATGGCCGCTCTTGAAAAAACCGCGGAACCGGTATTGGAAAGGTTTAATTCCATAATGCCGCGCGATTAGTTCCACAAGTTAAATTCCGCGGGGCAACCGCGGTATTGGATTTATTCCATTGAAAATAACAGTTAAGACCACCCACGGGAAAAAACCTGGAAAGGATTGAGTTTTTTGAGTACCGGCATCGATAATACCAATAACGTTAAAATAGATCCAAACGCTCTTGCAGTTGATGTATTAAAAGAGTACGGGATTGTCCCGGAAAACCTGGCCCTGGTACAGGGCGGTGACATTAAAACGGTATGGAAGCTTGCCGCAAAGAATAACCGGTATTGTCTCAAACGTCTGAAGCAGACGTACGACAAGGCCCTATTTTCGGTAAACGCGCAAATCCATGCAAAAAACTCCGGCGGCAAGGTCCCCGGCGTCATCCTTAACATCCGCAACCGGCCGATAACAGAGTACAACGGGCAGTTATTCGTGCTCTACGAATGGATAGACGGCAAGGACATGAATTTTAACAATCCTGCCGATTTAAAGCTTGCTGTCCAGGGACTGGCCGATTTCCACGCGGCTACAAGGGGCTACGTTCCCGACCCGCAATCCAGGATATCGACAAAACTGGGCAAATGGCCCGAACAGTATGCATCGATGAGAGACAGGATGGCCGGCTGGAAGGAAATTTCGCTTAAGAAAAGCGAGCTGCCTTACCATGCATCTTACCTGGCAAACGTTGACCCGATTATCATGATGGCCAACCATGCCATTAATCTCCTGGCCCGCACGCAATATACGGCATTGACCGCCGAAGGCTCCCGTTCCATTGTATTATGCCACCAGGACTATGGAAAGGGAAATGCCGTTCATGGCAAGGACGGAGTGTATGTGCTGGACCTGGACGGAGTGACTTTTGACCTGCCGGCCAGGGACTTAAGGAAAATAATCGGGAAAAATGCCGAAAACGCTGGCAAATGGTCGGCTGAAACCATATTGGAAATTCTTGGATGGTACATGGAAAAAAACCCGCTCAGCAAGGATGAAACAGAAGTATTATTTATAGACATGGTATTTCCGCACTGGTTTTTCGGCCTGGTGAAAAACTTGTTCCAGAAGGGCAAGCCGGTTAAATCTTCAGAGATAGAACACATCGCCAGGCTGGAGATGTCGAAGGAAAAAGTCCTGGAAAAACTGCTTAAAGGAAGTGAACAGCAATGAAGATTGCCTTGATTTGCACTGAAAAACTGCCCGTGCCCCCGGTTGCGGGCGGCGCGATTCAATTATACATCGACGGCGTCGTTCCCTACCTGGCGAAGCGCCATGATATCACGGTTTACAGTATAAAACACCCCGGGCTTCCGGATGAGGAAACCAGGGACAACGTAAGGTACGTAAGGATGCCCGGCAAATCCGGCCCGGTCTATCTCGAAAACCTGAAGACCAGGCTTGATAGCTCTCACGACTTGGTACACGTTTTTAACCGTCCTCTTTTTTTGCACGGACTTTCGGAGAGCTTTCCCGACGTTAAATTCAGCCTGAGCCTTCATAATGAAATGTTTCATCACGAAAAGATTTCCAATGAAGCCGCTTTGAAATGCATTGAAAAGGCTGAGTTTATCAATACGGTCAGCCGCTATATCGCAAACACGGTAATACAGAGGTTCCCGTCGGCCGAAGGAAAAATGAGGGTAGTATACTCGGGAGTCGATCCGTATAAATACCACCCAGGCTGGACCGACGAAGGAGCCAAGATTAAACACGAAATGAAAATCAAGCATGGCATCGAAAATTACAAAGTTGTCCTTAACGTTGGAAGGCTCAGTGTCAAAAAAGGCGTTCATATCCTTATAAAAGCAATGGAGAAAGTAATGTCCGGGCATCCGGATACCGCGCTAGTCATAGTGGGAAGCAAGTGGTACGGAAGCAGCGAGGCGGACGAATACACGAATTATGTCAAGTCGCTCTCGCAAAAGCTCCCCGGGCCGGTTGTTTTCACCGGTTTTGTGCCTCCGTCCGAGATACCCGGTTATTATTGCATGGGGGATATCTTTGTCTGCGCGTCGCAATGGAATGAGCCGCTGGCAAGAGTCCACTACGAAGCCATGGCTGCCGGTCTTCCCATAATAACTACAAACAGGGGCGGCAATGCCGAGGTCGTAAACGGTTTTGGCAACGGCGTCGCAATCGATGAATATAACAATCCCAATGTCATGGCCGGAGAAATCATAAGGCTCCTGGACAACCCGGATGTAGCCGTGGAAATGGGTATGAAGGGCAGAAAACTTGCAGAAGAGGAATTTAGCTGGGAAAAAGTCGCATCAAGAATTTTGGGGGTACCGGAATGAATATATCAATAATTGGCAGCGGATACGTCGGGCTGGTCACCGGCGCCTGCCTTGCGGCGGAAGGCATGGATGTATTGTGCTGCGATAATGATCATATAAAAATTGAAAACCTGAAAAAAGGAATTTGCCCGATTTACGAGCCTTGCCTTGACAGCCTCATGGACAGCTGCGCCAGGGAACGGAAAAGGCTTCGTTTTACAACTGACATTAAATATGCGGTAGATTTCTCCGACGTAATTTTCATTACTGTCAACACGCCGGTGCTGGATAACAACATGTGCGACACCAGCCGCGTGTTCGAAGTTGCCAGGAAGTTGGCAAGCCATATGACCGGCTATAAAATTATCGTGACAAAAAGCACCGTGCCGGTCGGCACCGGGCGGAGAATCAAGAATGAAATCAGGAAAATATTGAACGAGAGGGAAAAAGAGCCAGGCTGCCGCATTGACTTCGATGTGGTGTCAAACCCGGAGTTCTTGAGGGAAGGATCCGCGGTTGATGATTTTTTCAATCCCGACAGGATAGTCATTGGCGCTGAAAGCGAGCGTGCGGCAAATACGCTGAAAGAAATATACCGTGAGCAGGCAGCCGCTGATATACCCATCCTGGTCACGGACATCGAAACGGCGGAGATGATCAAGTACGTTTCCAACGCGTTTCTCGCGACAAAGATAAGTTTCATAAATGAGATTGCGAATATATGCGAGATGCTCAATGTAAATGTTGACAAGGTCGCAGAGGGGATAGGGCTGGACAGGAGAATCGGCCGCCGGTTTCTCAACCCCGGCCCCGGCTTCGGCGGAAGCTGCTTCCCGAAAGATGTCAGGGTGCTGGCCGGGCTCGGCAGGGACTTCGGATACGAACCCTTGCTGCTTGAAAGCGTGCTTGAGGTCAACAACCGGCAAAAGACCAGGATGGTCGAAAAAATAAAAAATGCGCTGGGGGGATTGGAAGGGCGCAGGATATCCGTATTAGGCCTTTCTTTCAAGCCTGAAACCGACGATATCCGCGAATCCCCCTCCCTGACAATCCTCTCGGCGCTGCTTGAAAATAAAGCCAGGATTTCTGTTTATGATCCCAGGGCCATGGATAATGTGAAAAAGGCATATCCGCAGATGGACCTGAATTATTGCGATGATCCGTATTCGGCCTGCGCCGGGAGCGACTGCATTGTCCTGGCCACGGAATGGAAGGAATTAACCGGGCTGGATTTTGAAAAACTGAAGTCCGTAGTCAAAAACAGGGTTTTTATCGATTTGCGCAACGCCTGCAACCCGGACCTTGTAAAAAGCCATGGCTTCTATTACGAGGGAGTCGGCATGAAATGAGCGTAAATCCCATACTGGTAACAGGCGGAGCAGGTTTCACAGGCTCGCACGCATGCGACAGGCTGCTTGAGTCCGGCCGCAGCGTGATATGCCTAAAACTCCTCGCGCCTCCGGCTGAAACGCTGTCTGAAACACCGTATAACATAACGTGACATAAATATAAAGAGTATAAGCAGGTATTTCCGCATTCTGCCTATACTCCTTTTCATGTTTTATCCTTTCGTGATTTTAGTCTCTTTTCCCGGCTTAAATTATTCTTAATGAGCTTTGTATCCTTTGTTGTTTCGTCACTTTTTCTTTTTATTAAGCGATTTGTCGATAACTGATTTGAAATCGTCCCATTCTCCCGCCTGGAACGACCTGTTGAGGTTATTTTCTTGGTGTATATAACTGGGCACATAACCTCTCCGGATTCTTTCGACACATCTTTCGGCCATGCTATCATCCCACTTGATGACGTTCATTTCCATATATATGCACATCCTATCATAATAAATTTCATTTACATAATCAGTATATTAAGATGCGCATAAAAAGTTACTTCCGGATTACTTTTACGCCCTGAGGGGTATCCTCAAGGTAAATGCCCATGCTTTTCAGACGGTCCCTGATTTCGTCGGCCAGCTTCCAGTTTTTCTCCTTCCTGGCCTGCTGCCGCTGGTTTATAAGCGACTCTATTTCGGGGTCAAGCGGTTGTTCTGCGGAAAAGGGTTTCTCTCCGGCCTTCGCAAAATCCAGCCCAAGGATTTCATCCATTCTCAGCAGCAAATTGTAAAAATCGCGGGATTTCGTTTCATGCCTGGCTATATTCCATACCACGCCTATAGCCCTGGGTATGTTAAGATCGTCATTCACGGCTTCCCTGAAATCCCTTTCGAATGATTCAATCAAGGCAGGATCCGGCTTTACCCCTTCCTGTGCGTTTTTATGCGAGGCTACGCCCTCCAGGAGCCTGTCATACGCGACCTGGGCCGCTTTCATGGCTTCCCACGTGAAATTGAGCTTGCTCCTGTAGTTGGCATTCAGGCACATGTACCTGTACGCAAGCGGGTTAAAGCCCTTTTCCTTCAAATCGGGAATAGTATAGGTATTTCCAAGGCTTTTTGACATTTTCCCGTTGTCTACCAGCAGAAACTCGCTGTGAAGCCAGAAGCGCACGGCAGGTCTGCCTAGGAGCGCCTCGGTTTGCGCTATCTCATTCTCGTGATGCACGGGTATGTGATCCACGCCGCCGGTGTGAATGTCAAATTCATCTCCAAGGTACTTCATGCCCATGGCGGAGCATTCTATGTGCCAGCCAGGGTATCCCATTCCCCAGGGGCTCGGCCACTGCATAATATGCTCCTTCGGCGCTTTTTTCCACAACGCGAAGTCAGCAGGATGCCTCTTCTCCTCATTGACGCCGATCCTCGCCCCCGCTATCTGTCCTTCAAGGTCAAGTCCTGAAAGTTTTCCATACCCTTTGAACTTCTTTATATCAAAATAGATGCCGTCACTCGTTTCGTAGCCATATCCCTTTTCAACCAACGCTTTTACAAATTCGATCATCTCGTTTATATGCTCCGTGGCTTTCGGGATGTACTCGGGTTTTTCTATGTTCAGCTCCGCGATGTCGCTCATAAAAAGGCCGGTATAATGCTCCGCGATTTCCCACGGCGTCTTTTGCGCCTGCCTGGCTGTCTTTACCATCTTGTCTTCTCCCTCGTCCGCGTCTGACACCAGGTGGCCCACGTCCGTAATGTTCATCACATGCTTGAGCTTATAGCCGTTATACCTAAGCACTCTTCTCAATGTATCCATGAAAATGTATGCCCTCATGTTGCCGATATGCGCATGCTGGTAAACTGTCGGCCCGCACGAATATATGCTTGCGACGCCTTCCTTTACCGGCACAAATTCTTCCTTCCGCCTTGTAAGCGTGTTGTACAGCTTCATGTTTCCTCCTCCGTCGTCTTCTTGTTTTTGCCGCATTTATCTTCTTCGTCATAAGACAGCTGTTCGCCGCGCATTGCCGCCTCAAGCCGTTCGATACGTACCTGGAGCTTGCACAGTTCCTGTGAAACGGGATCCGGCATGCGCACCTGGTCCAGCTCGAAGGACGGCGCGATCTTTCTGCCGCCGCGTCTTACAACGCGCGCTTTAGGCCCCGTAACAGTCGTGTCCGGCTCGACATTGTCCACGACAACCGAGCCGGCGCCTATCATCGCATTGTCGCCTACGACAATGGGCCCCAACAGTATTGCGCCTGCGCCGATAAGGACATTGTTTCCTATGGTGGGATGCCTTTTCCCCTTTTCCTTGCCGGTGCCTCCCAGCGTAACGCCGTGATATATGGTGCAATTATCGCCTATTACGGCAGTTTCCCCGATTACGACGCCCATGCCGTGATCTATGAACAAACCGCGGCCTATCACGGCGCCAGGGTGTATCTCGATTCCGGTCATGAAACGTGAATACTGCGATACCACCCTTGCCAGGAAAAACAGTTTCCTCTTGTACAGCCAATGGGCTATGCGGTGGTAAATAAGCGCATGAAAGCCCGAATACAGTAAAAATACCTCCAGTGTGCTTTTCGCGGCAGGATCTCTTTTCGCTATTGATCTTGCATCGCTTAGCAATCCTCTAAACATGGAATAATCTTCCCCTCCAACACAAAAAATACTTCGTCTCTCTTACAGAGGCGAAGTATCCCGCGGTTCCACTCTGATTCGGCAACAAGCTTCGGGTTGCCAATCTCGTATGCATAACGGAGCAGTCTCCGTGAAGCCTTACTTGATTCAGGCTCCCGGCTCGCACGGGGCACTTCGTCCGCCAATTCACCGATTCCGCTTTCAGCCGGTGACGGAATCTCTCTTAGGCTATTGTGCGGGTTACTCTCCCGGGTCATCGCCTTTTCAACTGATTTCAATACAATTTATCTTGTTTTAATATTTTATTTATTTTATCAGATATTTGCTATAAAGTAAACAAATAAGATTATCAAAACTGCATAAACATAACTTTCCGAATGAATAATAGTATTGACGACAATTTGCATTTTCATTATATCCTTTGAAAGGAAGTGATATGATTGGCTGAAAATGTTGAAAAAACAACGCAGCGTTTCAATTTCGGGCAGTTCGTAATCAGGTGGCTGGTCGGGGCAATAGTACTTGCCGTAACAGCGTTTCTCACGCCTGGGTTCAGCATATCGGACATCTGGTCGCTGATTATAGCTGCAGCCGTTATCGCTGTCCTGGACTATCTCGTACAAAGAGTGCTCGGTATTGACGCTACTCCTTTTGGCAGGGGACTGACAAGCTTTATTGTTGCTGCTGTAATAATTTATGTCGTCAAATTTATTGTGCCAGGTTATAACGTAACTGTATTCGGCGCAATACTCGGCGCCATTGTTTATGGCATCATAAACCTTTTGATACCTGGCAAAACCATGTAGCCGAAAACCGCTAAATCAGCGCGGGCGCCAACCGGTTCCCGCATGCCGGCGCAGGCTCGCGCCGGCAAACATGCGCATATCGCGGGCGGCATGCATACGGCAAAAATAAAGGGATGGCGGCGCCATCCCTTTATGTACTTCCGTGCATATTATTCATCATTTGTCATCGTTCTTTCTTCTTCTATCGCACCGGGGAAATCTACTTTTTGGGGCGGGAAGAATTCGTCTATCGGAAAGTCGATCGTGTCAAACAGTTTGCATGGCTCCTCCTCGGTCGCGGCAATGCACTTCTTTTTCGGAACGCAGAAGTCGAAAGCAGGTATCAGCAATTGTACCATTCTTGCAAGCTTGATAATGGAGAAAAGCCCAATTGTCACCACAACCTGCCTCTTAATCTGAAGATGCCTCGAATCTCCGACAACTATGTCCGTTTCATCAAAATCAACATCGTCAATCAGGTCGCTGACACTTTTCGGCATGTTCCTGTCACAACCGCTGTCGCAAATATTTTCAAGCACATCAACAATTTTCGCTCCCAATGTGATTGGTTCCGCTACCTCAACCTTGGAGATGGGAAGATTATCCTGCTGCAGCGCTGAATCACCCTGGTTGTCGAGACCCTTGTCTACAAAATGGGATCTGAATATTTTAACATTGCCTTCGGAACCGAACAGTATGACCTTTTTGTCAAACAGCACGATGCCCGGTACGGTAATAATCTTGATGCCGCCATTTTGCTTGGGTACGAAAAAGTCCAGTTCGACCTTGATAAAGAACTTGATGTCTACGGTGAAAAAACCCCTCTTGAACGGTACCTCTTCCACATCGGAGAATACCTTTACAACCTCGGCTCGCCTGGCTTTCACATTGATGGCGTGGCATATTATCCAGTCCATTTTATCGGGGTTCTTGAAAAATACCTTGGCATCCTCAATGCAGTCTTTTTCCTTGCAGGAGTCGTAAATCTTCTCTACCTGTATACAAACTGCTTCCTTGATTTTGCATAAGTCTTTTTCGCAGATATTGCCCGGAAGCACTTTTTCGTGATTATAGCTCATATCTAAATCCCCCTTCATTTAAAGCTATATAAATTTGATTTCCCTCTCATTTTCATAATATGTTGCAATCGGATTTTTGTGATATTTTACGTAACTTTACGTTTTGCGCCGAATTTTAAATACAAAATCTTAAAGCAATAAAATTTGCATCTGCCGTCATATATATAATTTAGAACGACAGAAAGAAATGCAGGTATTATAAATTATGTTCAATCTGATAAACAAGCAATTCATATTCCGGCAATCCGGCGGAGAAATGTGCAGCTTTTTCCATGATGAAATGCAAAACCTGTGTTTGAAGGTTATGTCCGCCAGGGGTGCATGGAGCAACGCCATTGTCCTCCACAAGAACGTTTACCGCGGATTTTATGCCGAAATGGACCGTGACAACGTATATCATCTCCTGTTGCAGGACAACAACGGCAACATATATTACTCCAGGCTTGACGGCCAATCGCTGAAAACAACCCCGGTACTAAAAAGCAGAATACCTTCGGCTTATGACAAGCATCTTTTCATAGCGCCGTTAAAAAACAACATCCTTCTCTTTTACGTATTGCAGCATGACAATTCTTTCATGCTTGCATACCAGGTATTCGGCAGCACCGGGATGGAGACTCCGAAAGTGGTCGACTATGTATCGGGAAGCAGCCTGCCCTGTTCCATTGTATACGACCCGGACGACAACCTTTACGCATTTTACCAGTCTTATGACGGAAAATACCTGCAGCTCGGGTACAAGAAATTCAATACCGCGTCAAGGTACTGGAGCGATTTCACACTTGTCACAAAATATGCGGGCAACTGCGAGTATCCCCATGCAATCATCGATACGGGCGGCACGATTCATTTATGCTACCAGAGGCGTTCCCAAAGGCTTTTCGAGATGGTATACCAGCAAAAAGCTCCCGGCAGGAATCTGTGGTCCGCGGAAACAATCATTCATTCTTCCGTTCATTCGTTTGATAACGCGTCAATCCTGCAAATCCGCGACAGGATAGTAATCTACTGGGTGCGGGACGACGTAATCTATTACAACTCCTGCCTGTTGCGCGGCGGCGGCTGGGGGAAGCCTTCAAGGTACGAGACACAATTCGGCCGCCAATTGCAGTGCATATGCTACAAGTCCAACAGCCCCAGGGATAATTGGATCGACGAGGCAGGAAGCATGAAACCGGGATCTTTTTCACTTTCCCCCGGGATATTCCCAGGCAGCACTGCATATGGCCTTAAACTGGCATTCATTAATACCGACGCGCTTGGGGACATTTCCGCGCTTTCCCCGCAGCCTTTTTCACCGGGAAGCGGCCATGCCGATGGCGCGGCGTCCCTGCACGGAAACTCCGGAAGTATTGTACATGACGCCTTCAGGCAAATGCAGGGAAGCATTGCAGAAATCAGGGAAAGCTTGTCCGGGGTAAAAAAGGAAATATCCCGCCTGGCCAACGTATACATGGAATTGGCGAAGGAAGTGGACAAATACGGCATACGCCTGAATATTGTTGAAAACCGGCTGAAGCAGGCTGAAAAAACCGGCAGCGCCGTAAGAGCGGCGGCACGCATTGACAAGAACGCTGCGGGGCAAAATGAAGAGCAAAAAACAGGAGCCGGAAACAGCGCCGTCCCATACGGGGATGAAACCGGCGGCGGCAATACGGCTGCACCCGGCAAAACCCCGGACGCATCGTCAACGGATGCATCATCAGCCGTGGACGGACTTGCAGCAAAGACGGAAGTATCGACAAACCGGGGTAACGAGCCAAAACCGGCGGAACGAAAGCCCTCACAAAAGCCCTCTTCCGTTGATCCTGATAAAATGAAAGAGTGGGAAGAATGGGAAGGGCCCAGGGAGTGGCAGGAAACGCAATAAAAGCAAGAAAAGAGGACAATCATTAAAGACCGTCCTCTTATTTTTTTAAACCCGAAAAGCCGTTCCCCTATATTTTGACACCTAGCCCTACGCTAGGTGGGTGTCCTGCTGATAACTCCAATCTTCCACCGCCGTTGCACACGTCAAGCCGTGTGTCGGAATTAGCTTGTGGCCTGATATTTGCTACCAAACTCCGGACTCCCGTATGTCTGATGTAGGTTCAAAATTATAGGTTTATCCGAGCATTTCAGGTTGGATGGTTTATTCTGTTTCCAACAGGTCCGTGACCTGCGTACAACCGCGGTATATCGCCTTGCCCAACCGCTTTTCGTACTTAAATTATATCATCGCCGGCTATGGTTTGGCAATAAACCGCAATAAAAATTATTCCTCTAAAATACTGAAATAATCGAATTGCCTTCGTTTTTCGCCGTTATTCAAAAGAATAGTATGTGTTGTCAGGTATTTTATGGGAAATAATTTCCACCTCCGGAGTTCTGGCCTTTTGTCCATTACGGCATGTTCCTTTTCAATATATTTTGATATAGTTGTTATGCATTAGCTGCGGCTCGATTTTATAAATCTCCCTGATAACTATTTTGTTTAAAAAAGCTTCTCTCAGCACCAAATCCTTGTACTCCAGCGGAAACTTCAGACAGTAGCTGCAGCCGCTTTTGGCTATATGGCACGGGGTTGACGCCACTTCAAAAAAATAGCCCTTCTTCTCAAGTATGGCGGCAAGTTTAAGCGCATAATTGCCCGAATCAACAATTGCGATTCCGTCCATGTACCTCACGCTCCCGGTGTTGGTGGATATAGGCTCCCCCTACATAACCATACTATTGCGGCAGTACACATAATGTTACACCGGCTGCTTCAAGCGCCGATTTTATGTTCCCTGGCGTAATAAAACAGGTACTGCTGGGCAAAACCCGCATACCGGCCGAAACGGTCCCTGGCAAACATACGGATCTCGTTCAGCCCGACATCCCGTCCGAAATATAATTCCTGCATGACCCTTTTTACCCACACATCCACCGGGAATACGTCATACCGTGTCCCGCTGTAAAGCAGGATACAGTCGGCAACCTTGTCTCCTACTCCCTTAAAGTGTTTCAAAGCTTTCCTTGCCTCATCCGCATCAAGTTTCCCAAGCTTCTCCGGGTCAAATTCACCGGCTGCCGCCGCTCTTGCCGTATCGATAATATATTCGCACCGGTAGCCGGCCCTGCATTCCATTACCTGCTCAAGGCTCAGCGACGCCAGTTTTTCCGCATCCGGAAAACAGTAGTATTTTTTGCCTCCATACTCCTTTTCCTCGCCGAAAAGCCTGGAAATATCATGGATATTCCTTTTTATTCTCGATATCCTGTTATTCGCCGAGATTATGAATGATACCAGTACCTCCCACGGCTCCTGCCGCAGCAGACGAATGCCGCTGCCGAATTCGACGGCTTTTTCCATTATTTCATCGGTAATCACGGCCTTCTTGATCATGCCGTAGTCCCTTCCCAGGTCGAAATAATCAAACCAGGTATCTTTAAAATCTTCCATTGTCGCGTTGTTAATTACAAGCATGCCCGGCGCGTATGATACGTTGGCCACTTTCCCGCGCACTACTCCCGTATAGCTGCCATCCGGCTCCTTGCTCCACCTGAAGCATTGCCCGCACTCGAAAATATGCACGGGGTCAAAATCACGAATCCCGCGCACCAACACGCGTTTAACCGCGGCAGGCTTCCCGCGGCTGTTCACAACACATATATCGCTTTCTACATCATAACCCCTGTATAGCATAAATTCCTGCCTTTCCACAATTGCATCCCATAATTCTGTCATATGGCTCCGCCGTATGACTCTGCCATACGCGGCTGTTTTTTTCAAAACCGTGTGATATAATCATTTTAACATATTAAAAATCTCAAGCGCCACCGTCGCCGGGCAAACAACCGCGCGGCCGTAGAACCGGCACGCCCGGGGTTCGCGCCCTGAAGGCGGATTATTGCCCGTTAAATAATAATATCAAGGGAGAATGACAAATGAAAGAGAAAATATATACAATCCCCGTTACGGAAGCATTCGCGCAGGATTCGGAATGCCCGTTGTGCCTGCTTGAGAGCAAACTTGAATGTGATTATACCGAATACTACCTTGGTCCCGCACTAATGGAGCCTGACTGCAGGATAGACACGAACAGGAAGGGGTTTTGCCGCAGGCACTTCGAGTTGATGTACAACAGGCAGGAAAACCGCTTGGGATTGGGACTTGTGACTGATACCCACATGAGGGAACTGATCGAAAGAATGAGGGAAACCGGCAAGCCTTTTATTGAGGCGGAGTTTAACCCCGAGGCCCGTAGAAATGTTAAAAAGCTATCTTTGAAAGACTGGCTGTTTCACAGGAATCCTGCCGGAACGGACGCCGCAAGCGCCTTTGTAAGGATGCTTGACGAAATCGAAGAAAGTTGCACGATTTGCAGCAGGATGGAGTATACGATGGACAGGTACCTGGATGTAATTATGTACCTCTGGTCGAAAGAAGAGAAATTCCGGGCGGTATTCGAAGAGAAAAAGGGTTTTTGCCTCGTACACTTAAAACAGCTGATTATCGCCGCGGGCAAATACCTTTCTGCCGATGAGGGCGGCAGGTTTATAAGCCGGCTGATCGTCAGGCAGATTGAAAATATGGAGAGAATAGAACGGGAGCTTGAGTGGTTCACGAAAAAATTCGACTATCGAAACAACGACGCTCCCTGGGGCAATTCGAAAGACGCTTTGCCCCGCAGCATACAAAAACTCAAAAGCTACTGCGCTTTCAAATAAAGCAGCCCCATGCATTCATCCCGCCTGGATATATGAATTCCCGTCGACCGGTATAAGCACCTGGAGCGGTATTTCTCCTCCGGTTTGGCCTACCGCGTAGATAGTGTAAAACCTTCCTTCAGTCAGCCTGATATTGGGCACATACAAAAGGCTTCTGTCCGTGCCGCTTTGCTGGAGATAGAAAGTATATGTCCCGCTTGGAACCAAGGCATAATTAGTGGCTTTCCCGTATGAAACCTCTTCAAACAGCGTTTGGCCTCCACGTAATACCAGGTCCAAATCCGGGCTGCCGGGCACGAGATTCGAAAAGCGCAATCGCAATTTGCCCGGCTCAATCCGCACCACCGTTTCAAAAAACGTCTTTATACCGATATCAGGCGACAGACCAATAATTGCGCATGTTAAAATGGACCGGACAGGAATTGTCAAGTCGGTGTCAAGCAATGCTTTATCCCTGTTGCCGGCCGGAAAAACTTTAATATTATGCACGCCCGGAGAAATGCGCATATACTCCGTAAAGCTTTTAAAGGCAAGGTATGAAGCCGCCGGACCGTTGTTTATGTAAACATCTGCCACAGGCGTGCCGGGCGAGGCATGAAGCAGCCTTATGTACGAGCATGGCTGCACGGGTTGCGGCAAAGCCTGCCTGAAATACGGATAATAGCGAAACACTTCGAGACCCCTTTCGCGCCGCACTTTGATATTTCGATATATTATATTTTGATGTGAAATCAAAGGTTACACGGATGGATGGAACTACCCTAGTTTACAACCAGGCTTTTTACCGTAATATTGATTTGCTGTATGTTAAGCGCGGTAAGCCTTTCGACTTCTTCGACTATTTTTTGCTGTATTTCCTTGATAAGCTCCCGTATTTTATAACCGTATACCAGCGCCAGGTCCATTTCCATGTAGGCGCCCTCCGGCCTGTTATCAACCCTGAACCTCGATATTTTGCTCACACCCTTGATGTTGAGGACGACATACTCCACAATCTGGTAAATGGTATAATCCGATATCGTGTAGCTGCCAAGATAGCTGAAGGTAGGCCTGACTACAGATTTTTCTCCATCCAGCTGGAAATTGATTTTGCCCTTGCGGCGAAAAATCTGCAAGGGATCAAGAAAATACCCTGAAAAATCCTTTTTTATTTCGAATGTGGGAACCGGGATGACATGTTTCCCCTGTTCGCGCCTTGTAGCGAGCGCCTGCTTTATTTCAAACTCATCCGCGACATCTTCAATATGCATCTTTTCACAGGGCTCGGGCAGCTGGAGCCTCTCGGCTATTTTGTCCACCATGCCGTCGGATGTTCCCAGTATCAGTCTTGCGCTCGGATTATGCCTTTTAATTGCTTCAATTACCTCGTTGGCATGCAAATCATCGCAAAACAGCGCGCGCTTTATCGACCCGACCCTTGTTTTTTCCTTTTTGGCCGAAGTGCCCGCTATAACCTGGTTTTCTTTTATTAAAAGCCCATCGTCTATTATATACTCTATTCCTCTTTCTTTTGCGACCCATGAAGCCCTGTGGCTTTTACCTGTGCCACTGGGTCCGACAAAACCGTACGTCTTCAACTTACGCTCTCCCGGCATATTTTTAATACATATATTATCAAAAGAAAAGCGAACCCGCAACGCCTTGGGTAATCAAGGGGACGAGCGGGTATAGTGCAAATTGGGACATCATGTGGAAAAATGTATGCCGAGACACTTAAACAATTCCCATAGAAAGTGAAAAGAGAGTTTTCGCAACTCTCTTTTCTTTTCCCGGATCTTCTTCATTTGTGCATTTGCATATTTTTTCTTCTGTTGCTTTGAACTTTTATCATTTGTAAGAGAACTTAAAATTGTCCAGCAACTATATTATGTGCTGGTATAAAACAACTTATACATGATATTGTATTACATGTATATTTTATCATCTCAGAATAACTTGTCAATATCTATATAAAATATTTTGTAGAATATTCCGGGTTTAGGTCTTATTACGTCTCATCCTTCCGCCTGTTATTTCTTCGTTTCGCTTTTTACCAATTTGACCGCGCACAGGTCGCAGCCCTGGCACACGACAACCCGCCCGGAAAAGACATTCTTGATGGTTTCCATCAACTCCTTGTTTCTAAAACGTCCGGAACCGTGTATTATGATTTTCCTGGGAGCAAACGTAATCAGCGAGCTTACCAGCAAATCGTCGTAATTTATCTCGCCTTCGCTTATTTCATTTACGTATTCCTGTATACATTCATTGGTTATTTCCTTTTTTCCGCCGTCAAGCAGCATGTACTTGTTGTCAAAGCCCGCCATCACATGGACGGTATCAATCTTGGGTTCCTGTATATCGACAAAATACCTGAGCAGCCTGATAAATTCCTTGTATTCCCTGTCCGTCAGGAAATCATCCACAGCCTTGTCGGCTATTTCTTCCAGGTCTTTTATATACTCTTTAAGCCTGAAGTTTACAAAACCGTCGAGAATTATATTGTTCGAATTGTCAAAGTAATCCATCAGCCGCTTTACTATGACATTTCTCCTCCTGATTTGAAAAAGGCTGTTGATAAAAGTCTTATCTTCATTCCTGATTATATTAAGCGCCCTGGACAGGATTTCTTTTTTTTCAATTGCGTTGAAGTAGCAGAAGTTGCTGTTGATAATCCGCGATAAAAGGCGTTCTTCGTACTGCCTGATGATATAATCCGCCAACGCGTTTGATATATATGCTTTTAATATCTTGTAGGATTCCATGGACCTCTCGCGATAGAACCTGCCGTCATTAACGGTGCAAATAATGGAAGTCGACCCTTCGGTATTTACCTCGTTGATGGAGTAGTTTATCTTTTTATTTTTCAATTGCCGGAGTTCATTTTTAATGTGCTGCATAACCGCATCAGCGCTTCCGTTGACTCCAATGCAAAGAAACTGCATCAACTTCACATCCCTTCCCGTGCTAGTATATGTCTTTGAAAAATGTTGTATGCAGCATGAGATATATGCAAAATATCCCATATTCCTTGTCAATATATTATATGAGGAAATGAAGAGTTAGTTACTGACCCGGACAATCGCAGCGCAGGCATTTGTTACCGTGAAAAAAAGCGTTGCAACAATAATTTTACATGACACAATCCCACCGATTGTAACATAATATAAAAGGGCAACCCTACATTAATTCATCTTGCAAAACGGGGAAGAAATACAGTACTAACTGCCGCATGCCGCGGCTTGCGGCGGTTATTTAAATAAAAGGCCGGGCAGCATTTGCTCCCGGTCTTTTTGCTGGTCTTGAATTCCCATGCCATGCATTTTTCCAAGGATTTTTTGAAATAATAATAAAACAAGGAGGATCTGTTATGACAACCATAAATTGCGCTTCAAACTGCAAACACCAGCATGACGGCAGGTGCACGCTGGAAAATGCAATTTCCGAAACAATATCAAACGTAACGGATTGTGTTTATTTTGAAGAAAGAACCGATAAAAACAAACATGGCTATAACTGTAAGCCTCCGAATGAATTATTATAGAGTTTCTGCGGCAATAATATTAACAATAAAATATAGAAGGAGATGTTGCAATGAATAGAACACCACTTGACAGGCTTGCGCTTATTTTGGTTATCATTGGCGCCGTGAATTGGCTTATCGTCGGAATTGCCGATTATGATATCGTAACAGCTATTTTCGGCGGTAACCTGTTCCGCGGCGATATATCGCTATTCAGCAGGATTATTTTCACTCTCGTGGGCTTAGCAGGTTTATACTCGATAACCCTGTTATTCAGGGAAAGTCCTGCAAATGCCAGGGAATGACTTTCGCTGAACTATTTACCGTAATAAATCGAGCTTGTTTTACAAATCATAAGAATACACCGAAGTGCAGGCACCGGTGAATATAAAAAAACGAGGAGGTACTACCATGGCGAACAACAGGAGCAAAACATCATTTGAGAATATGAAGTATGAAATAGCCAACCAGGTAGGTGTTAACCTGAAACAGGGTTACAATGGCGACCTTGCTTCCAGGGATGCCGGTAGAATCGGCGGTAATATAGTTAAGAGAGTTTTCGAAGCTTACACCGGCAACTCTTACAAGTAATGGGCGTGAATTTACAGCACAGTTTAAATCACAAGGGCTGTCGATAACCGGCAGCCCTTGCGTTTTCAACTCTTGCCTTTTCAAATTGTCTGCATAAAATCTCCCCCGTCTAAATACGATTATCCGGGGGTGATTTTTATGCAAATTTATATATACCTGGCCATACTTATACTGGTTTTGTTCCTGTTATACATACCGGAATTATTCCCATTGTGCTCCTGCTGCCGTGCAAAAAAATTCAGGCCGTTTTTCAAAATCCACAAAGCGGTGGGGATAAGCCCCGGTTACGGCGGAAACCGGTCTGTCTGCCGCAAATGCTGCAAAAAATACGGCATTGAAAACCTAAAAGACCTGGACCGGCTCATCGCCGTCCGTACCAAGATTAAACTTGATTCCTGCTCCAGGGACCTGTAAACTTTTTGCCGCTGAACGGCACTAAATGTCATTTTCCCATTCTTTCGAAACTTCGTCGTACTTCAGGATCTTCTCCCTGAAAATCTCGCGTATCTCTTTAAGCCTTTTTTCAGTTTTCGCCTCAAAGATGATAACAAGCTCGGGCAAATTCGACGAAGCCCTTACCAGGCCCCAACCGTCGTCAAATATCACCCTCGCGCCGTTTATATCAACCACCCTGTCGCCATATTCCTGCTTGAATTCTTTTACCAACTGTTCGACAACGCCGTATTTTTTATCATCGGCGCAGTGCGCCTTGATTTCGGGAGAAGTTATATATTGCGGGAACTGCCCCAATATTTCGGTCAGCGTTTGATCGGTATGGGACATGTACTCGACAAGTTTTGCCGCCACGAATAACGCGTCGTCGAAACCATAGTAGTCATCCCCGCCTATGAATATATGCCCGCTTCTTTCACCAGCCAGGTCCGCTTTTTCATCTTTCATCTTGGACTTGATGTGGGAATGGCCCGTCTTCCACATGACCGGTATACCGCCGTTTTCCTCTATAACTTGCGGCAGGGCCTGGGTGCATTTCACGTCAAATACGATTTTCGCGTTCTTTTTCTTTTCAAGGAGCTGTTTTGCCAGGATTATCAGTATTTTATCGCTCCATACGTTCTCGCCTTTTTCGTCAATGACGCCTATCCTGTCCCCGTCTCCGTCAAACCCTATGCCGATATCGGCCCTGATATACGAGTGGAGGACCATCTCCCTCAATTTCTGCCGCGCTTTCAAGTCCGACGGGTTTGGAAAGTAATGAGGATAGCTCGCATCGGGGTCGCAATTCAGCTGGAATGTAGTGCAGCCAAGCCTATGGAAGATTTCATACGCGAATACTCCCGCTCCGCCGTTTCCGGCGTCGATCACCAGCCTCGGTTTTCTATCGGGATTCATCTTTATCCTGCTTACAACCGATTCGACATACGCGTCCTTGATATTGTACTTCCGCCTTTCCCCCCGTTTGCCGCTTATAAACTCCCGGCGCGTCAATATGCCGTACAGTTCCTTTATCTCTTGCGTGCCCAGCGTCATTGAATATCCGTGGGCAAGCTTGAACCCGGACCATCCGTCGGGATTGTGGCTTGCCGTTATCATCATGGCTCCTTCACAGCCAAAATGGTATTGCGCAAAATACAGCACCGGGCTAAGCGCAAGACCGATATCATAAACGTCAAAACCGCTGTCCAGGAAGCTCTCGATTGCCGCTTCCGCGAATGACGGCGAGCACTTCCTGTTGTCGTAGCCCACGACCACCTTGTTAATATTCCTTTTCGCGAGAAATGCTGCAAAAGCCTTCGTAATCAGCGATACGCTGTTTTCGTTCAGTTCGTCTTCGCTTACCCTGCCCCTGACATCATATTCTCTGAACATCGATTTAAAAGCTGTCGATTCCATATTTCCTCCCTTGCTCAAAACCTGACATATTTAAATGCAATACTTATTCACCGGTTTATAATATGTGCCGCGTCCTATTCCTGCTCCCAGTTGTGCCAAACGTTCTGGACGTCGTCCATGTCCTCGAGGTTATCGATGAGCTTTTCCATAAGCTCTATCTGCTTTGCGTCGGAAAGCCTGGTAGTTACTGAAGGCACCATTGACACTTCCGCCTCTACGAATTCATAACCTTTTTTCTCCAGCTCTTCCCTGACTTTTGAAAAATTGCCGGGTGAGGTGGTTATTTCGTAGTACTCGTCTTCCGATTTGAAGTCGTCGGCTCCCGCGTCAAGGGCGTCCATCATAAGGGTGTCCTCGTCTATTTTACCGCCCTTTTCTATAATTATTACACCTTTTTTACTGAACATGAAGGAAACGCTCCCGGTTTGCCCGAGATTTCCGCCGAATTTATCGAAATAATGCCTTATGTCGCCGGCCGTCCTGTTGCGGTTGTCCGTAGCCGCTTCAACAATCACCGCAACGCCTCCCGGGCCGTAGCCCTCATACGTGATCTCCTCGTAATTGCTGCCTTCTTCTTCCCCGGCGGCTTTCCTGATGCTCCTCATTATGCTGTCATTGGGCATATTTGCCGCCTTGGCCTTGGCGATTACGTCCCTCAGCCTGGCATTCGCTTCGGGATTTGCCCCTCCCTGCCTGACTGCTATTGCGATTTCCCTGCCCAATTTTGTAAATATCTTTCCCCTGCGGGCATCTTCCTTGCCTTTTCTGATCCTTATATTCGCCCACTTTGAATGGCCTGACATGTAACATACCTCCAATGAAAAACTTATTTCCGAAGGAATTGGAAAATAATTTACACCAGTATGCAATTTATATAAAATTAATTATGGCAATTTATGGTTGCTTTTACCTATCAAGGCAACTATAAATTTGGCACATATATGATAACATATACCATTCAAAATATAAAGGGTGGACCATGGATAACAAGCTTTTATTCGTTATTGCCGCCATACAGTTTCTATTGCTTGTTGCCCTATGCATTATTTTAATCATATCGCGGAAAAGATCCGCGCTTGATTCAAAGCTGCTCAGGGAAAAGCTGCGTGCAGCGCTCGATACAATCAACGGGAAAACGGAATTTTTTGCAGAGATGGTTCACGAAATGAAGACCCCGCTGAGTGTTATCATGGGAGCGGTCCAACTAATGGAAACAAAAGCGAAGGATAAAAACCTGGAAATCATAAAAATCAATTGCCGCAGGCTTATACGGCTTACAGGCAATCTCCTGGACCTGGCAAGGTTTGAGGCGGGCTGCCAGGTGCTGAAACCGGTAAATTGCAGGCTGGACTCCCTTCTTGAAGAAATCGTCCGGACGGTCAGGCCGTATGCCCTTCAAAAACAACTTGATTTAAGCTATACCGGTTCTTCCGGGGAAATCACGGCAGCCGTGGATATGGAAAAAATCGAAAGGGTAATGCTGAACCTTATATCCAATGCAATCAAGTTTACAAACCCTGGAGGCGCCATTTGCGTTTCCTCCTGCCTGTCGGGGGACAGGGCGGTTATCTCGGTGAAGGATACCGGCGTCGGCATACCCGAAGACAGCCTTGACACGATATTCAACCGCTATAAGCAGGTAAGGCGCGGCAAAGCGTCGGAACACGAGGGCACCGGGCTCGGGCTTTCCATAGTCAAATCTTTCGTCGACCTTCACAAGGGCGACATAAAGGTAGTCAGCAAGGCCGGCTGCGGTTCGGAGTTTATAATAGAACTGCCAGTCAGTCATCCTGATGCCGCCGGGGAAATCGAAGCCGGCGGACAGGACGGCAGGATAATCGATGCGGCAAAGATGGAATTCTCGGCTATCCGTTCCATCCCAACATGAGCGTTCGGAATTTTTCTTTGTGCATTTGCCCATTAACCGCCCGGTCAAGCTTTAAACATTACGTACGTTTTTCCGCCCGCTGAAACGGACGCTTTTGCATTGGTCGCTTCCGTTACAGCCGCGGCGAAAGCGTCGTATTCATCCACCGGGATATGCAGGTACATATTGACGTCTCCCGCATATACCGTATCTCTAACCTTGCAGCCTTTTGAACATACGATCGATTGAACCTTTCCCAGCAATGAATAGTCCATTTTTATGACCGTTTCAACACAAAGCCGCATTTTTACGATTCCGGCGGCTTCAATGCCCATGACCGCAGCTTTTCCGTATGCCCGTGCCAACCCCGCGGCGCCCAGGAGAGTGCCGCCAAAGTAACGGGTGACAACCACGGCCACATCCTGGACGCCCAGCTTTTTGACAGCCTCAAGCACGGGCAGTCCCGCGGTTCCCGGCGGTTCGCCGTCATCGCTGAATTTTTGCAGCATGCTGTCGCCATAGATATAATACGCGTAAACATTATGCGTAGCTTTCCAGTATTTAGCCTTAAGCCCGGCGATAAAATCCTGCGCTTCCTTTTCACTTGTTACCGGCTTTACGGTCGCTATGAACCGCGACTTCTTCTCTTCCAGCTCGGCTTCCGCATCGCCCGGGATAGTCAGGTATTCCTTTCGCATAGATCCTCCGGCTTTCGCCAGGCCGGCATTCCCGGGGCCAATCCCGGTTCCGGCGCAAAAATAAATGACCGCGGAATATCCCGCTGTCATTTATTTTACTATAAATTAAGTATAATTTCCGCAATTTATGCTAAACGGCTACAGAGGCAATTTCCTTGTACCTTCTGTACGACAGGTTCAAAAGAGCCTTGTCCTGGCTGTATGTAACGAGTTTCATGGCTTCTTCTATATCAAAATACCCCGCATCCTTAAATTTATCCGAATCATTGATTTTATAATATAAATTGTTTGATTTCATGATATACCAGGTAATTTTATTGCAGACAGGTTTCTGACGTGTTACCGAATAGAACTCATAACTTGTACGTCCTGCTGTGGAAATGATCTCCGACGCAATATCGGCTTCTTCCTTAACTCTCCTTAGCGCTACCTCATTTGGCAATTCCCCGTTTCGCACGACGCCTTTCGGGAATACCCACTCGCTTTTCTCGTTCTTGAGGAGAAATACCTTGTTGCCGCAGAAGACTAACCCTCCTGCGCAGTTTCTGACTAACATATTAGGGTCCCTTCCTTTCACCCTGGAAATACATTGGCATTTCCATTATTATATTATTATGATACCCCAAATGCAGATTTTATTCAACTTATATACAGGCTAAAATGATATTTTCCATCATTCAATACCCCTGTCCCATTTCACTCGAAATATGCCTGAACAGCTTCTTCCTGTCCCAATTCAGGCCCCTGTACGGGATTTTGCCGGGCGCTGTTTTTCCCGGGTCCAGCAAATCGATCCCGTCGGACAGGATATCATACCTTACGCCTGAAAGATTCAGAATGGTCGGCGATATATCAAGTAGTGACGCAACGATTTGTTCCTCGCGGTATGCCCTGTTGTCCGGCGTCAGGATAAACATCGGGACAAATTCGTACCTCTTGTCGTCGATCATAATATACGACTCCCTGAACGATTCATTATTGACCTGCGGCGCGTGGTCTCCGAAGATAAAAATATAGGCGTTTTCAAAATGTTCCCTTATTGCCCGGATATAATCTTCTATGCATTTGTCGACATAGTTCATTGAGTTGTAATAGTTTCTCAGTTTTTTGTCGCCGATGTTGTCAAACATGCCGTTGTTATAGTAGTTGGACACATTTGTAAACGGACCGTGGCTTGACATCGTAATCACGTAGGAAAGCACGGGCCTTTCGGACTCCTTTACCCTGTTCAGCGCAAATTCGTAGACCTTTTCGTCGGGAGCCCCCCAGCCTACGTTTTTCAATTTCATTTTGTCAATGTCGTAAAACACCTCAAATCCGAAATTCCGGAACGCAATGTCGCGGTTGTAATACCTTCCTATGTTTCCGTGGAACGCATACGCCTTGTAAGACGACCCCGCCAGCTGCTTTACAAAGGAGTTGGGAGCCTTGTACGAGGAAAGCTTTATAGCGGGATACTCGACAAGGGGCTCCACGCTGTTGATTGCCGAAAACTCGCAGTCGGAAGTGCCTCCTCCGAAATGGTAGGCAAGCATGTAGGGATAATATACGCTTTTCCCGGTCAGAGAATACAAATAGGGCATTACAGGGGTTCCGTCGTGTACCTGCCGCACAATCGACGATTCCATGGATTCAACCTGGATTATGAAAATATCGGGCTTGTCCCCGGTTTCCGTTTGCCTGGCGAGAGGCCTGCCGTATTGTATGCTTTCTATGTAATCCTGCATGGTCCTGTACTTGAGCATGGCAACAACACTGTTTGCAAGCGTCCCGTACCTTTGCACGATATAGGATTCTCCGATGCGCATACTCTTTGCTATCTGCGTTATGAATTTATTTTCCTTGTAATGCCCGTATTGGGAGTATGCCGTTATGGCCAACGCTATTGCCACAATTACGCTGACCGGGACCCTGAGCTTTTCCCTCAGGCGGTTTGCCCGCCGGTATTTTATCGCAAGATAAGCGAAAACCGGGAAATCGATAAATGCAATCAGCAGCAGCGGGCTTTTAGGCGTTGATTCGACAAGCACCGCGACCAATCCCTCGAAGAAATTGGCGGCAAACACGTCAAAGTGCAGGTAGTTGTGAAAGTACATAAAATACGACATGCTGATGATGATGTAAAGGATTTGGGCAACGTAAAAAGTTATGAACAAAAACCGCCGCCTTAGCCAAAACAAAACGGGATAAACAATGATAACAACCAGCGATGTCGTGAGGAATTTAAAGCGGAATACCCATTTGTCAGCGTGCGGGATAATGACATGGTTGAATAACGATATTTTGAACGCGCTCGCCAATATATATAGCAGCGCGGCTACCGCTACAATTATATCTGTCCTGTCTTCAAAAATTTTATTAAACCATGATTTAACCCTGAAAAAAACCTGCTTCAATATTGCGAACCTCCTTGTTGATCATGCAGGTCTTGCCATGCCGGCAGAACCGGTCGCGCCGCAATGCGGATGATCGCAATTTATTTTGCCCTTTGAAAGTTCTGGGGGATATAATCGGGCAGCTTCTTTTCGATAAACCTTATGTCAATCCTTGCAAACCGCTGCAGCCCGTTCTCCAGTTCAATTTCCGGCCAGCCGCCCTGGATCAGCGGCATAGCGTAATTTATAAAATCATCGGTTACGTCAATGCCATCCCCGGAAAGCCACTCCCTGGGCAAAAACCGTTCCGAGTTCGCTACTACGTCAAGCCTGACTTTATCGTAATAAACCCGGTATTCACTGCCGGGTGCACGCAATATGGTAGCCATCCAGCCCGTGCCGTCCTCAATCGCAATCCGGACTGCCTTCATTCCCACCTCGTAAGCTTCCTGCCGGTCAACGGGCGACATATGCATGGACGCCGAACGCTGAAGAACGCCCGGGAGCTGGCCTGTTGCCTGTCCCCTGGCCTTGATGCCGTGCTCGTTCAGGTAATTGACCACCACCTGGGACGCGGAGGTTTTGCTTGCCCCGTATTCTATATGACCGAAAGCATCGCGCGCCTCTCCCAGGCTTCCGACGTTGAACCCCTCGTTTACCACTACAATTACGCGGCCGGAACGCAACAACTCCCTGTTGACATTTTCCGCCAGCGTCTCAAGGTTATGTCCCGACTCCGCCATGTAAAGCTGCAGCGGAATCTCTCTCTGAGGATCCGCAAGCCTCGCTGCAGCCGTTATATAGCCGGACTTCCTGCCCATGGCCTGGAGTACTGCAACTGCCTCGGAACCGCACATTCCCCTGTTTTCCTCGTTTACGTTCTGTATATGGTGCGCCCAGTATCTCGCAGCGCTTCCGTACCCGGGAGTATGGTCGATAATTGTGAACTTGTCGTCGCCAAGATCATTGTCAATAGTTTTAGGCACCCCGACAACAACCAGTTCAAGGCCTTTTTCACGCGCAAGCCTTGATATCTTGTCGGCGGTATCCATTGAATCATTGCCGCCGATATAGAAAAAGTACCCTATATTGTGCGCACGCATTACGTCAATGATCCTGTTGAAGTCATTTTCCTGGTTCTCGCCCAGCTTGTACCGGCATGTGCCGATAGCGCCCGCCGCCGGTGTATTTTTTAGCCGCTTCAGTTCTTCCGCGGGCTGGCTGCTCATATCAATAATTTCCTCTTTAAGGACGCCTTCTATTCCATGCCATGCGGCATAAACATTTTTCATGTGGTCGGGATAAGAAAGGCAAACTTCTATGACTCCCTGCAGCGATGCGTTTATAACCGGTGAAGGTCCCCCGGACTGGGCAACCAGGACATTTTTTCTCATACAGTTTTCCTCCGTATTTTTCATGCAGTTTTTCATTAAGCATTAAGTATCAGAATTGATTATAACATACCCTGGCTCATATCCAAAGGAGCAAAAAAAGGGCTGCATGATTTCCGCTGCGGAACAGCGGGCCTTTTGCTTTAAATTATAAATTTTTGCCCCGGAATTGACGATAAAATATTATCAGGGTTATTCGGATGGTTTAAAGGAGAAAGCGCCATGGAAGGCACAATTATTATCATGGATTACTCTGCATACGAGCGGCAGAAGATCCGCTATATCGCGGAAAAAATCGGCCGTTTCAATATTATCGAGGTTGGAGACTATAACCAGTTCAAGTTTTTGCGCCTGGATTTCCCTGATTTAAAATTAATTATCATGGACGTCGATTTTCCTACCGAAACGGACGGTTTCAACGTATTGGCAAAAATACGTTCTACCGGGCCTGCAAATGTCCCCATGATCCTTCTTGCGCAAACCGACAGGCCGGATCTGAAGGCGGAAACCCTCAAGTATTCCGTCAATGACTATATTTTGAAGCCCTACCAGGCAAGGAGGATGGAGAGCTCGATCAGGAGCCTGGTACAGGCTGAAAAAGAATTCCGTTTTGATACAAGCGGAATTAACAGTATCAGCATGTCATTTGACGATTATGTCGAAAGGGAAATAAATTATTCAAGGCGGACCAAGGCGCCGATGTCCATTATCCTGATAACAATGCTGCAATTGAATACGGGCGCCGATTCCGGCCGGCAAGCAGCCGACGAGAACAGGGCCTTAATTTTCTCCATCATGGCTAAAAAAGCGAGTGAGGCGCTCCGGTCTACCGACACGATAGCCATTAACCGCGACAGGGATATAATCATAGTGCTTCCCTGCACCGATGAAAACGGGGCCAGGCTTGTCTGCGAAAAAATAATAACACAGACCGAACCGGAATTTAAAAAAATCAACCTGGACACCAGCCGATACATATACCCGGTATACGTGACATACCCGAAAGACGGGGACAGTTTCCAATCGTTAATGAAGCTTGCGTTCAAGAAGGTTTCCGACAAAGAGATGCTGGAAAAAATCGTTTCAATTCCCGATGGCGCCAGGAGATATGCCAACAGGAGCTATAACAGGTACAGAAACTGGTTCTAGCCATTGCCTGTGTGACCGAAGCCGCCGCCCCTGTCCGCGCCTATTTCCCGCGGGTTTGGATGAAGTATGAAATTCGCGCGCTGATACTTGCAAAAAACCATTTGAGCGATTCTTTCGCCCTTTTTTATATATATTGTTCCGTACGGATTGCCGTTTGCATCTATGTAGATTTTTTCCCCGACAACATGCAGCGCCGCCGCTTCCGGTGACATACGGCGACCCTGGCCGTCCAGGTATTCCGACAAGCTCACTTCCCTGTAGTTGGCGCAAATGTCTTCCAGGATCTGCGGGTTTGCGGCGATCTGATAAGGAAGATTGGCAATGTTGTATGTGTTTTGCAATATGACCCCCACAGTGTCGCGGTAATCGCTGTCAATCGTGCCGGGCCCGTTTGGAATGCGCAGTTCGGTTTTCAGCGAAAGGCCGCTCCTGGGCCTTATTTGGGCTTCAAACTCGTCGTCAATGGCCATGGTAAAATCCAGCGGCATGATTTTCGTCTCACCCGGTCTGATCGCCATATCCCGGGTAGCATACAAATCACAGCCCGCCGCGTGCATTGACGCATACTGCGGGATTCTGCCCTCTCCTTCGGGCTTTATATAAACGTTGATTATGTTCTTCATTATAAAGCTTTGGTTTATTCCCTCGCTCTCTCAGCCTCAAGCGCATTTCTGACTTCATTCAGTTCGGCTTCCCTCTTTGCCAGTTCCAGCTTGAGATTTGTATTGGTGTTGTTTAAAGCTGCATTTTCCTGCAACAGGCGGTGCCTTTCTTCCTTGTATTTTTCAAGTTCCTCGAGCGCCCTTTTCAGTTCTTTTTTTGCGTTCAATTCACTCTCACGGCTCTTGAAATAATCATCGCCGATATTAATAGCTGTAAGGACGGCTGCCAGCGACGTACTGAGCTTATTGTTGTTCCTCATTACCTCCGACATTTTTTTATCGACATAGAGTCCCACCCGCTGGATATATTCCTCCGGTTCCGTACCGACAATGGTATAATCTTTGCCCGCTATTCTCAACTCCACCCTGTTTTTAGCTGTCAACGCCATCAGCATCCTTTCGGCATCGCCATGTTTTTCATAAGTTGACATCATCGGCTATATCTTTTCTCATTATACTATATTTCGCCAAAAAAACATATAATTAAGTTATATTTGATAATTCCTTTTTTCCTTGCGCGCTTTCCCTTGCCGCCTTTATGCGTCGGCGCCGGCTAGACTTCGAGAATTCTTCCGTCCGTGGGATCTATGTATGCCAGCCAGTAGCCGAACGAGCCATATCTCGGCTTGCTGCCTTCGGCCTGGACCCATCTGCCCATTTCACCGAACGGTTTTCCGTCCACCATGTGCATGCCCGGCGCGCCGCACACTACAAAGCTCTGCCCTGTCCTGTGGGTAAATATGCCTACAATAAGGTGCCTGTACCTGTAATATGACATCATTACCGCTGGATTGAACATCAATGGCGTCCGGATTCCGTTTCTGTACAGGATGTTGTTGAGGCTGACAGGATCGGTCACTTTCCACCATATGTAATCGCTTCTTCTGCTATGGAACGGGTCGCTTATTTCGAAGTGCTTGTCAAGATCGCTTTTCAGCCCGGAGATATCTCCTTGCGATTGAGTTTCTGCAGCCCTTTCCCCGTCTTTAAACATGCAGCTGCCGCACGGATCATCCCCGGTCCTGCTATTGGCAAGGGCGCCGCAAAGATTGCCGCTGAAATAGGCGCAGCCCGGGCTGGTTTTATTCGGACCGCCCGCCGGTTGCCCGCCGGGTTGGACAACCTCCGGCGCTCCTGGCTGTGCCTGGTCCGGGAAGTGTTTCACCGTGCGGGCATCCTGCTGCTCCGGCTGTTTTTCGTACCGCTCGGCTTCTTTATCCTTTCCCTGCCTTGCATCCTGCCGCCCCGGTCCCGCATGCAGCGGCTTTGTCTGCGCATCCCCCCGGTTTTGCTCCATGTCGCCCGGTCCGGGCGGCATATCCAATTGCCGGCGTGAGCTTTGCTCCTGCACGAAATCCCGCACTCCTTCAGCTGCATCCTGGCGTCCCGCCAACGCGTCCTGCATTCCCGCTTTGAAAGATTCCCTCCAGTCCCCGGGGCTGCCGGTATATGCGGCGAGAGGACATATAACGCCGGATGAAGTTTTGCGCGCATCATGCCTGCTCTGGTACGGCCTATCCACGTATTCGACAATAACCGCAAAGACGTCGAATTTGTCAATTTCATAGCCGCTTTTCCCAACGCTGAACGGGTCAAAAGACCATTCAAGCTCCGCTTTCCCGCTTTCCACCCTGTATGTGCCGGCTTTAAGCCCGAAGGCGGGCTGCCCGCCCAAGCGCGGGCTGACCAGGTACAATACGTATTCAAACGCACCGTTTCCAGGCCTTATGTTATGTATAACCGAACGCAGCATCCCCTTTCCGTCGCGGACCTCCAGCTTCACATACCCGGACGGTTTGCACCCGGCTTCATACCCCGCGTCTTCATTGGCAAATATCAAGAACTTCCTCGAGAATACTTTTTTTGAATTGACGAAACTCATTCATACCACTCCCGCATAAATGCCGCCGGCCGGGTCCTTCACGCCCCGCGGCAGCCTGATAAGCATTCGTTACGGCTGCAGTTTAAAATGCTTTTATTCTATGTATATGTGAGACATAATAAAATAAACCATAATAACGATATCCGGCATTATCAACTTTTTTACCGGCAGCTCCGGGGAAAAAATTGCCTTGCCGCGAACTCTGTGAAATTTGCATATCATTTTATTGAATATTTCATTTTTATATGTTATGATTTTAGTTAATTATTTAACCAGGAGCATTATGTTTTCATTAGAAAGCTGAAATTATCATTGACTGATGGATTCGGCCTTACAGCTGAACGTATTATCATAAAGGAGGAGTTTTAAATGATTGCAAACAAGAAATTGCAAGATTGGGTTAAACAGATGGCTGACTTGTGCCAGCCTGACAATATTTACTGGTGTGACGGTTCGCAGGAGGAAAACGACCGGTTGCTCCAGCAGATGGTAAACAGCGGGATGGCCACACGGCTGAATCCTGAAAAACGTCCCGGCTGCTACCTGTTCAGGAGCCACCCTTCCGACGTGGCACGCGTTGAGGACAGGACCTTTATCGCCTCCAAAACCAAGGAAGACGCAGGTCCGACCAACAACTGGATTGACCCTGTGGAACTCAAGGCAACCATGGAAGGCTTGTACAGGGGCTGCATGAAGGGAAGGACCATGTATGTCATCCCGTTCTCAATGGGACCTATCGGTTCTCCGATATCAAAGATAGGGATCCAGTTGACGGACAGCCCGTACGTTGTCGTAAACATGCGTATCATGACGCGCATGGGCAAAGAGGTTCTTAGTGTCCTCGGCGACGGCGAATTCGTACCCTGCCTGCATTCGGTCGGCGCTCCGCTGGCTGAAGGACAAGCGGATTCATCATGGCCGTGCGCGCCGATGGAGAAAAAATACATCAGCCATTTCCCCGAAGAAAGGACGATCTGGTCGTACGGTTCGGGCTATGGCGGAAACGCGCTGCTGGGGAAGAAGTGCTTCGCGCTGCGCATTGCCTCCGTCCTGGCGAGAGATGAGGGCTGGATGGCGGAGCACATGCTTATTCTCCGCATCACCGATCCCAAGGGCAATACGAAATACATCACAGGAGCATTTCCAAGTGCTTGCGGAAAAACAAACCTTGCAATGCTTATACCGACTATTCCCGGGTGGAAAGTCGAGACAATCGGCGACGATATCGCATGGATGAAATTCGGGAAGGACGGGCGTCTTTATGCTATCAATCCCGAGGCGGGATTCTTCGGCGTCGCTCCCGGCACTTCATATCAATCGAACTACAACGCGATGCGCAGCATAGAGAAAAACACGATATTCACGAACGTTGCATTGACGGATGACGGCGACGTGTGGTGGGAAGGCATCGGGAAAGAAGCTCCCAGCCATCTTATCGACTGGAAGGGAAGAGACTGGTCGCCAGGCTCGGGTGAACCGGCCGCGCATCCTAATGCCAGGTTTACCGCGCCTGCAAGACAGTGCCCGGTTATCGCCCCCGAATGGGAAGACCCCAATGGTGTGCCGATTTCCGCGATTTTGGTAGGCGGACGCCGTACAAGTACGGTTCCCCTTGTCCATGAAAGCTTTGATTGGAATCACGGCGTATTCCTGGGTTCCATCATGGGTTCGGAAATCACGGCGGCCATCATCTCGGATAAAATAGGAAAAGTACGGCGCGATCCATTCGCCATGCTTCCGTTCATGGGTTACCACGTAGGCGATTACCTGAGGCATTGGCTTGAAATCGGCAAGATGACCACGCCTGACAAGCTGCCCAAGATCTTTTACGTGAACTGGTTCCGGAAGGATGCAAACGGCAAATGGCTGTGGCCCGGGTTCGGCGAAAACAGCAGGGTCCTGAAATGGATCTTTGAAAGGGTATCCGGAGAGGGCAAGGCAGTCAAGACTCCCATAGGCTACATGCCGACTCCCGATGGAATCGATACCGACGGCCTTGACGTAAGCGCGGAAGATATACAGGAACTGCTCAAGGTCAACAGGGACGAATGGCTCATGGAAGTAGAATCAATCAGGCAGCATTACGCCGGATATGGCGAAAAGCTCCCAAAAGAACTGCATGAGCAGCTCGACGCGCTGGAAAAGAGGCTGCGCGGATAACGGCGTGTATACGAACCGGAAGTTCGGATATGCAAAAGATTCCCTGCATAATGTGAACAACAGCAATAAAAGCAATTTGAAAAAGGAGCCTTTTCAAGCAAAGGCTCCTTTTTTATCACAGTTATAGATGCATCAAAGTGTTGGTTCCATCTTCCCGGCGTCTGCATGCAGTACAGGCCCGGGTTTGATTTTTCCCGCGACGTAAAAATTAATGCCTGCTATGACTGCGGCTGCAATATGTTAATCATGCAGTTATATATGCATCACGCCGCATGATGCATGTATAACTGCATAATATAAAATGATGCAGTTATACATGCATCAAGGTATTGATTTTACCTTACTAACATGATATCATTAACATGAGGTGTCAATATGTATTTTGCCATTATCGGGGATATTAAAGATTCTAAAAAAATCAAGGATCGTGCCGGATTTCAGAAAAAACTCGGCGAATTGCTTGTTAAGATAAATACCGATTACGCGAGTACAATCGCCGCTAATTTTATTATTACAATCGGCGACGAATTTCAAGGATTGCTGGCATCTCCGCAATACATACTTAATATCATTGAACGGATCAAATTCGGATTATACCCTGTAAGGGTAAGATTTGGCATAGGCGGGGGCAGCATAGAAACGGAAATTATAAGAGAAATGGCCATAGGCGCCGACGGACCGGCATATCATCTTGCCAGGAAAATGATTAGCGGGATAAAGGCCGGTGAGAGAGGGAAAATGAGCACCAGCACGGACATTAAGATAAGCGGTGATTTGGATCCTTCAGTACTTGAACTTATCAACAGCAACCTTTGCCTGTGTTCATTTATTGAAAGCAAGTGGACAAAGAAGCAGCGCTTGCTTATCGAAGACAGCATTTTATCAAATAGAAGCCAGCGGGAAATAGCCGCCAGGTTTGGTATTTCCCAGTCAAGCGTTCAGCGCCGGTTTAAAAATGCCGGATACTACGATTATATCCATGCCCGGAAAATTATAAATAATATTCTTATGGAGAAATGGGGTGCCAAAACTGCTGAATAATATCATGATCCTTTGCTTTACCGGCCATATACTGGGCGACTACTACTTGCAATCCGAAAGATGTGCGAACAATAAAAACGATAGATTTCTCAGCCTGGTCTGTCATGCGCTCATTTATTCCTTGCCGTTTGCCTTAATTTTTCTTGTTTTCGGTTTTTCTCCGCAACTCGGATTTGTTTTTATACCAATATGCGTGCTTCATCTCATTATTGACTTTATCAAATTTACCTTTTATAAGTCCGGCTTTTACAGAAAATTATTCAATAAATATAAAATAAAGGACTGGTCAATCTATCTGGCGGATCAGGCACTTCATGTTATTTCAATAATCGCAGTTAATTTTATTTTCAAAAACTCTTCCTCGTTAATACGTGAAATACCCGTGTTAGTTTATTTCTTGAAGGATTCAGATCAGTTTATTGCGTTAAAGTGGTTTCTCCTGATTCTATGCATTTATAAACCGTCAAATATTACGTTTATTAAGCTCTTTGCAAATTACAGGCCGGATATTTCGGAAAAACTGATTAATTCGGAAGACGCCGGGATTAAAACTGAAAGGAAAGCCGGAGCCGTAATAGGATTCCTTGAAAGAATGCTAATATCATTTTTCATAAGTATAGAACAATACTCGGCAGTCGGCCTGATTCTCACGGCGAAATCTATAGCGCGGTATGATAGAATTGCAAAAGACCAGAGTTTTGCGGAATATTACTTAATTGGTACTTTAACAAGCGTACTGTTTGCCTTGGGACTATATAAGGCAATATTTTAACCGCATAGCCTGCCGGACAATGCAACATCGTCAATTGCAATCGATCCGGCTTAACGCCGAATCTGTCCACGTATTCCTGGTCGTCAAGGCAGAGCAGGACGGAAGCGATACTGCCGGAATCCATGAATTCTCGGTACATGGAAAAGCTTCAGACTTGTTACCAACTTCTCCTGTTTTTTAAAACCATGACGCCGTATGGTTTCAATATAATCCGGCCTGACAGGACATCCCCTCCTAAAAGCTCTTCTATCCGCGTATCTCCAATATCAACGGTCCTTTGTTCCTCCGAGAAATTCATCAGGAAAATATATTCATTTTCTCCGTCGGATCTCAACTGTGCCGTGACGCCGGCCGGAAGCTCGGCATAAAGCGCGCGCTTGAGGTTCAAATGGTCAATCAGATGCGAATAAAAGCTTTCGATAAACATTTGATCAAACCTCGACGCCATATAATAGGCTTTTCCCCCGCCATAATTGTTCACGGTCAGCGCAGGCATGCCCGCGTAAAAATCATTTGTATAAACACCCAGGACTTGTGCTGTTTCCGCATGCACAAGCTCGCAGAAATCATTTGCCGGAAATTCCCCTTCAAGTCCCGGCATGGCGCCTTCAACAAGCCTGATGCCATTGGATTCTCCTTCGTAAAGGCTGTCGATTTCCTCGGCCCATATACCGGTAACCTTGCGCAGCGGCCCCGGGAATCCGCCCAAGAAGCACAGGTCGTTCTCATCCACGTATCCGGTGGCATAAGTGGTAACAAAAGTCCCGCCGCTTTTGACAAATTCCTCTATCCTCCGCGCAACTCCCGGCCTAACCATATATAACATTGGCGCAATCAACAGTTTATATTTCGAAAAATCGCAATCCATATCGATTACATCTATAGGTACGCCCTTGTTCCAAAATGCCCTGTAATGGTTTTTGCATGTCTTCTCGTAATCTTTCCTGTCCCTGGAGAAGCCCTGGGCGTCATCTATCGCCCACCTGTTTTCCCAGTCGTATATTACCGCGACTTCCGGGCATACCGTGGTTCCTGCTATGCAAGCCAGCTTCTTCAGCGCTTTGCCGACCGAGGCCACATCCCTGAACACACGCGTATGCTCATGTCCGCAGTGGTCGACAACCGCCCCGTGGAATTTTTCCGACGACCCCCGGCCTTTCCTCCACTGGAAGTACTGCACCGTGTCCGAACCGTGAGCGACAGCCTGCAGTGAGGACAAAAAATGCATTCCCGGCCTTTTCAGCTTGTTGACGGAATTCCAGTTGACAAGGCTTGGCGTGCTTTCCATAAGCATGAAAGGCTTGCCGCCCTTCAGCGAACGGCAGATATCATGCGCAAAAGCCGTATCCGAAGCCACTTCCCATGTCTTTTCACAGTTGTTGTGCCATGAAGGATAGCTGTCCCAGGATGCCACATCCAGCTTGTCGGCAAATTTCCAGTAATTAAGCCCGGGATATGTGCCCATGAAGTTCGTAGTTACGGGTATGTCGGGCGTCAACTCTTTCAACGGCTTAATCTCGTTCAGGAAAAAATCTACTGTCTGATCCGTCACGAAACGTTTCCAGTCCAGGTTGTGTCCATGCACCATGTGTTCACCGTGCGGCGCCGGGGATTCTATCTGGGACCAATCATTGAAGCGGTGGCTCCAGAAGCCGGTCCACCATGCCCGGTTCAATTCTTCGATATCATCATGGTACTTCTTGCGAAGCCATTTGCGGAATGCTTCCTGGCAGAGCTCACAATGACATTCCCCGCCGTACTCGTTGGAAACGTGCCATACAAGCAGCGCCGGGTGGTTCCCGTACCGCTCCGCCAGTTTTCGGTTTATGATCGCGGTTTTTTCCCTGTACACGGGCGATGTGGGGCAATGGTTGTGCCGTGTCCCGTGGAGTATCCTCCGGCGGTCCGCCTGCACCCTGAGCACCTCCGGGTACTTCTGCGACATCCATGCCGGCCTTGCGCCGGACGGCGTCGCGAGCACGGCGTATATCCCGTTTGCGGCAAGCTTGTCCATTATCGTATCCAGCCAGTCAAACCTGAATTTCCCCTCTTCCGGCTCAAGCATCGACCATGAAAAAACACCCACCGTCATAGCATTGCATTCAGCCAGTTTCATCAATCTCATGTCCTCGTCCCAAATCCCCGGAGTATCAATCCATTGATCCGGGTTGTAGTCTCCTCCGTGCAGCAGGGCGCTGCATTTTTTATTAATAAAACCATATTTTTCGATCAACAGAACCAACCTCCCCGCCGGCTTGCGGCATATTTTTGTTTGTTTTATTGCATGGAGAATAATAAAGGTCATGACGAAAGATAATTTGCAAGCTGTGCGAATTGTTCGATTGTCAGCGTTTCGCCCCTTTGCTTCTTCCCTATGCCCAATTCGGAAAGCATTGCCCCGGTTTTCTCCCTGTCCAGGCCGAAATACCCCGAATTGATCAGCGCATTCGCAAGGGTTTTCCTTCTCTGCGCGAATGCTGCCTTTACCAGGCGGAAGAATAATGCCTCGTCCCGTACTTCCACCGGCGGCCGGTCAAATATCTCAAGCTTTATTACGGAAGAATATACATCCGGCCGGGGTATGAAGGCCTGCGGGGGAACATCGAAGACGACCGTGGGCCTCGAATAATACTGAACCGCAATCGACAGGGCGCTGTAATCCTTGCCGCCGGGTTTTGCTTTCATCCTGCAGGCCACTTCCTTTTGCACCATGAATACCATCGTTTTTGCTCCTGTGTCATGCTCGAGCAGCTTCATGATTACCGGCGTCGTAATATAGTAAGGTAGATTTGCCGCTATCTTGAGGCGACGCCCTTTATCCAGGTAAGGCACAAGCATATTGCCAATATCAAGCTTAAGTATATCGGCATTTATTACATGGACATTAGAGTATTCTTTCAGATTTTCATGAAGTACGGGAATAAGGCGCCTGTCGATTTCCACCGCCACAACCTTGCCCGCTTTTTCGGCAAGCACGGATGTCAGGCTACCGGTTCCCGGACCTATTTCCAGCACGATATCTTCCTTGTCAAGGCCGACGGCCTCCGCCATTTTTTCAAGAACGTCCCGGTCGGTCACAAAGTTCTGTCCAAGAGATTTCACCGGCCTAAGGTTGAATTTTCGAAGAGTATGTCTTATATCGGCTTCCATTCCCATGTCCTGCCGCATCCCTCTTGACTGTTATTGTTAATCTTCCAGGATATAGACCCTCGCTTTTTTAACGCCGAACCTGTCCACATATTCCTGGTCGTCATAATATAAATCGATTTTATTGCCCTTGATTGCCCCGCCGACATCCGCGGCGATAGCGTAGCCGTAATCCGGCGTGCTTCCAAGTATTTCAACATATACCCTGGTGTAAAGAGGGATTACCTTGGGATCAACCGCTATAACGCCTTTCTTGGCTTTGATGCCGGTAGCCGTTATTCCGAACAGCGGGTGACCGGGCGCCTTGCCCGTATCTTTCAGCGAGGCCGTGTATGCGGTCGCCTTTACCTCAAGCACCTTGTTGTACCGGATAAAATCTCCCCTTGCTGTTTTGTGTTTCATCACCGTTCCGTATTCCATTATCATGGTTACCGGATCTTTAAGTACAACTTCGTCCAGTAATTGTCTCGTAACTTCTATTCCGTCTTCCCTGACAACCCTATACAGTTTTTCAAGAATGCCTTCTTCTCCCGGCTGAGCGACCCTTTCCAGGCCCTTATCCAGCTTTGTATTTGCCTTTTTCTGCACTTCAAATGGAATACTTTCCGTTTCCCTGACAAAGCTTTCGCTGACGCGTACAATTCTAAGCTCCATACCTTCGCTGATTTTACTGGACATGTCCGCCCCTACAAGCTTGTCTTTTCCCTCCGGTTTTACAGGGCTGTCCTCAAGCATTTCCCCCACGGTATCCTTGTATGTCATTACCATGGTTTGCTTTCCGTCGGCCGTAATGTAAACCGGCACGGCGCGTTTTATCAGTATCTCATTCGGATTTGCCGTGTCAAGCCTGCTGTCAAGCGGAACGCTTATATAATCATACGGTTGTACAACAATGCCGTTTTGCTCAAATACTTCCTTAAAGGTATTTCTCATTGTCATTAAGCTTATTAATTTGCCGTTGTCGTTGATCACCACATCTTTGGCAAGCAGGGCAAATACTCCGCATCCTGCGGCTGCGGACAATCCGGCGGCAATTATCACGATCAGAAAATACTTTTTTCGTGATAAAAACCTTTTTATATTTTTAATTAGAGGCAACAACAAAAAACCCTCCTAAAAGAATATAAGGGATTGTGAAGTTATTTTATTCCAACCTTTTCTATTTGTCAAATCAATTGCCATAAAATCCCTTTAAGTGAGATTATAGACATTTAAACAAAATTCTATGCGATACATTTGGAAAAAATTCAAATGACAGTGGAAGATTCCTTTATTGAGCGGGCCTTAATCTCTGCCTCCGGTAGCATAGAACATGATTTTTTTCGTGGTGGCTTCTGACCTGGGAATGTCGGCCACAATACGCCCGCCGTACAGGACAAGAACCCTGTCGCACATGCCGATAATCTCGTCGATATCGGAGGATATGAAAATTATGGAGGCCCCTTTTCTCACCATTTCGTTCATGAGATTATAGACATCAACCTTTGAGGCTATGTCTATTCCTTTTGTCGGCTCATCCAGTATGAATATTTTCGCATTCGTAAGCATCCATTTTGCAAGAACGACTTTCTGCTGGTTTCCGCCGCTTAAATAGGCCGCTTTCTCCGTGACGGAACCGGTTTTTATACCTAGTTTGTAGATATATTCGGATGCAATTTCCCTTTCACGGGAAAGATTTACAATAAAATTCTTAAAAACGCTTACCACACTCGTAGACGTGATATTCTGCGGTATTCCCAGGCACATGAACAGCCCGTCGGCGTACTTGTCTTCGGTAACATACCCCAATCCCGCCCTGATCGCATCAATCGGCGAATTAAAACGCACCGGAACCCTGTCGATTGCAATTTCCCCGCTGTCGTAGCTGTCGATTCCGAAAAGCGTTTTAGCGATTTTGGTCCTGCCGGAACCCATTAAACCGGTAATGCCAATAATCTCTCTTTCTCTTAGTGAGAATGTTATCCCTTTTAAAATGTCACCGGAATATAAATTGGTTACCCGCAATTTTTCCCTGCCGGCCCTGACCTTCAACTTCGGGTATTTCTCGGTCAGCTCCATGCCGGCCATCATATGGATGATATCGCCGGCGTCCATGTCTTTGACGTCCTGTGTTCCGACAATTTCCCCATCCCTTATGACAGTTATCCTGTCACCTATTTCCTCAATCTCTTCCAGACGGTGGGAAATATAGAAAATCGACACTCCCGAATTCTTCAGTTCCCTGATGATTTTAAAAAGGAGCGAGAGCTCATTCTCTGTCAGTGCGGAAGTTGGTTCGTCCATAATTATTATCCTTGCATTTGATATATAGGCTTTCGCGATCTCCACCATCTGCTTCGTGGCGACGCCAAGGTGCTTTACCAGCGCTTTGCTGTCAATATCCAGATTCAGCTTCTCAAATAACGCCTGGCACTGCTGGTGCATTTTAGACCAGTCGATAATCCTGAAGAACTTGTTCAGCAAAGGCTTGCTGTCCATGTATATGTTTTCGGCCACCGAAAAGTGCTCAAAAAGCGACGACTCCTGGTGAATCATGGCTATGCCGCACTTTTTGGCATCAGTTGGCGAATTGATCTGAACGGCTCTGCCGTCAATGATTATTTCTCCCTTGTCCTTGGGGTATGCTCCCAGGAGCACTTTCATAAGGCTTGTTTTCCCTGATCCGTTCTCGCCGGCCAAAATATGGACCTCGCCTTCCAACAGCGAAAGATTGATATTTTTCAGAGAAAAATAATCCGAAATCTTTTTATTGATGTTGACCATCCTCAGCAAAGCCTGTGACATTCAAATACCACCTTTGTAGGCGTTAAAAACGGTAAAAAGCTGAACATTGTTGTCAAAAAAATAAGTTTTATACTGGTCGGGCACATTCGGATTTGTTAGAACCTTGTTCGCAATATCCAAAGGGCCGACCTGGAAGAATGCGATCCTCTCAAACATCGGAGACGGGCATACGATAATTCGTTCGTGGGTTATTGCAAGTGTTTCCCTGAGCAGAGACGCTTTTTCGATGCTTTGGACAGTAAATCCCCTTTTGAAGCTTGCCCCCTCGACGTCTATAAAGGCTTTGTTAACAAAAAAATTCCTGATATTTTCTTCGGTCAGCTTTCCGTACAGAACCATTGACGCAGGCTCAAGATCCCCGCCCGGAATAATTACCTTGATGCCCGGATTGGCCGACAACTCGTCGGCAATTTTCAAATCGTTTGTCAGTACGGTGACATACCTCTTGTTCAATATTTTTTTTGCGATGCAGAGGTTTGTCAATCCGGGGGTCAACATGATGATATCGTTGTCGTCGATCATATGAAACGCGATTTCACTGATTTCAAGCCTCTCGGATTTGAATGGGTCGTCGAGGATATCATTCGCCGAGTCTTCCATGACTTCGGGGCTATCGTTCAATATCGCCCCGCCGTGGGTCCGGGTAAGAAACTTCTCTTTCTCCAATTTTTCCAGGTCGCGCCTAATGGTAACTTCGGATACATTCAGCATTGAGCTCAGATCCGAAACATTAATGTGTTTTTTATCAAGCAAAATGCTCTTTATTATTCTCACTCGTTCAGGCGCAAACATATGATCCTCCTGCAAGCTGTCTTGCCTTCCTGGCTGGCTAATTTCATTATACATGAGCGAACTGGATATTACAATGTTTGTTGAATTAATGATTGCTTTGGAAAAAAATGAAAAATATATATTGAAATCATGTTTCGAATATGATAGAATGTGATTGATTTCGAAACTATTCGAACATCATAAATTTCAATATCGAAAGGAGAAGGTAGGATGAAAAAATTACTGGCATTATTAGTTGTGTTTGCAATGGTGGCAGCCCTTGCAGCGTGCAGCGGCGCAGGGGAAAAGGCTACCGGAACCCAGGCCGCCGATGCCCCGAAAAGCGGCGGATCGGAAGCCAAGGTAAAGACAGTAGGCATTTCGATGCCCACAAAGTCGTCCGAAAGATGGGTCATTGACGGAAACAGCATGGTTAAGGAATTTGAAGCACTCGGCTACAAGGCTGATCTTCAGTTCGGCGAGGACATAATTGACAACCAGATCGCACAGCTTGAGAACATGATTACCAAAGGCGTGGATGCTTTGGTTATTGCCCCCATTGACGGATCGGCAATAGGTAAAATCATGCAGGCAGCAAAAGACAAAAACATACCGGTAATCGCCTATGACCGGTCAATACTGGCAACTCCGACTTGCGCCTATTATGCTACGTTTGACAACTTCAAAGTTGGTGTCCTGCAGGCGACCGATATTGAAAAAAGACTGGGACTAAAGGAAGGCAAAGGTCCCTATAATATCGAGCTGTTCGGCGGGTCCCCCGACGATACCAATGCGTTCTTCTTCTTTGACGGCGCAATGTCCGTGCTTAAGCCATACATAGATAACGGGCAGCTGGTGGTAAGGAGCGGACAAATGGATATGAAGGTTTGCTCGACGCTGAGATGGGATGGTGGAGTAGCGCAGGCCAGGATGGACAACCTTCTTAGCAAATACTATACAACGGAAAAAGTCGACGCCGTGCTTTCACCGTATGACGGCCTGAGCCGGGGCATCATATCTTCGCTCAAGGCGGTAGGGTACGGAACCGGGGATCAGAAAATGCCCATAGTTACCGGACAGGATGCCGAAGTTGCCTCCGTCAAATCAATTATAGCCGGTGAGCAAACATCGACAGTATTCAAGGATACCAGAATTCTGGCTAAGCGTGCCGTCAAGATGGTTGACGCGATCTTCAAGGGCGAAAAGCCGGAAGTCAACGATGAAAAGACATACAAGAGCAGTGACGGGACGATTATTCCAACATACCAGGAAGAGCCGGTGGCTGTCGATATTACAAACTATAAGGAAGTCCTTATCGACTCCGGCTATATTACCGAAGACCAGCTGAAATAAGGAACGCATGCAGTATTGGCGGAATCTAGGGGGCTTTTGCCCCCGAGATTCATTTTTACTTATAATCAAGGGAGTTGGAGATTGATATGGCGGAGGTCATAACTGATACCATTCTGGAAATGAGAAACATAACAAAAGTTTTCCCCGGCGTCAAGGCGCTGGACAACGTCAATCTCAGGGTAAAAAGAGGGGAAATCCACGCCCTGGTCGGAGAAAACGGCGCAGGAAAATCCACCTTGATGAAGGTTTTGAGCGGCGTATATCCTTTCGGCGAATATTCCGGAGATATCTTCTACAACGGCCGGATATGCCAGTTCAGAAACATAAAGCAAAGCGAACACGAAGGTATTGTCATAATTCACCAGGAATTGGCTTTGATACCGTACATGTCCATCGCGGAAAACATATTTCTGGGAAATGAACGGGCGAAAAAGGGCATTATCAACTGGAACGAAACAATTCTGCAAACAAAGGAACTGCTTTCGAAGGTCGGACTGGATGAATCCCCGACAACACTTGTGACGGACATAGGAGTAGGAAAGCAGCAGCTTGTGGAAATTGCGAAAGCCCTATCGAAAAAAGTGCAGCTTCTTATTCTTGATGAGCCGACATCAGCCCTGAATGAAAACGACAGTGAAAACCTGCTGAACTTGCTGAGGGATTTTAAAAAACAGGGCATAACCTCCATCCTTATTTCCCACAAGCTGAACGAGGTATCAAAGGTTGCCGATTCAATCACGATTCTGCGCGACGGGGCAACTATTGAAACACTCAGCATTGAAAAAGAAGATGTCACCGAGGACAGGATCATCAAAGGAATGGTCGGAAGGGATCTCGTGCACCGTTTCCCAAAAAGGCAGGCTGAAATAGGCGATGTAATCTTTGAGGTTAAAAACTGGAACGTATACCACCCGTTGCATGAAGACAGGAAAATTATCGACAACGTCAGTTTCCACATCCGAAGAGGAGAGGTCGTCGGGATTGCGGGCCTGATGGGCGCAGGCAGGACGGAACTTGCGATGAGCATTTTCGGAAGGTCTTACGGGAAGAAGATAAGCGGCAAAGTTTTCAAAAACGGTAGGGAATTGAACCTTTCCAACATAAGCAAGGCTATAGAAAACGGGATCGCTTATATGACCGAGGACAGGAAGAATTATGGGCTGATTTTGATTGATGACGTGAAAAGGAATACGACGCTCGCAAATCTTAAGAAGGTTTCAAAACGGTCCATTGTAAATGAGAACCGTGAGATACTGGCGGCGGAAAACAGCCGAAGAAAGCTTAATATAAAGTGTTCGAGCATATTGCAGAAAACAATGAATTTAAGCGGTGGAAACCAGCAAAAAGTGGTTTTGAGCAAGTGGATATTTGCGGAACCTGAAATTTTAATCCTGGACGAACCCACACGCGGAATAGACGTAGGCGCCAAATATGAAATATATTCAATAATCAACCGGCTGGCCGGCGAAGGAAAGGCAATTTTGCTGATCTCTTCCGAACTTCCTGAAATACTCGGCATGTGCGACAGGATATATGTCATGAGCGAGGGTAAAATTACCGGTCATCTGAACCGTGAAGAGGCGTCCCAGGAAAAAATCATGAAATATGTCATAGTTAACAACAATCATAACGGGCAGGGGGTACAATAATGGAAACCTTAAAGCAAATGCTGAAAAACAACATAAGGCAGTTTGGCATGCTGATAGTGCTCATAACAATCACGCTGCTGTTCCAGATTCTGTCAAAGGGCATTTTGCTGATGCCTCTCAACGTTACCAACCTGATACTTCAGAACAGCTACATTCTCATTCTTGCAATAGGCATGCTGCTTGTAATAGTCGCGTTTCACATTGATTTGTCGGTAGGTTCGGTGGCAGCATTCATTTCGGCTGTCTCAGGCATTTTGATAGTCAATATGAAGATGCATTACATACCGACCATTATTTTATCGCTTCTTGTAGGCGCAATTGTGGGAGCGTGGCATGGATGGTGGATAGCTTACGCCAAAATACCCGCTTTTATTGTAACTCTCGGTGGCATGCTAATATTCAGAGGCGCGACAATGGGCACTTTGGGCGGTTATTCCATAGGACCGTATCCGGTGGAATTTCAGAGTATAAGTACGGGTTTCATCCCGGATTTCTTCAACGGAAAAAATCTTCACATAACAACAATTGTCGTCGGAGTGGTCTTCACGGCGGTGTATATCATTTATGAAATCATAAAGAGGCGCGGCTTGAGAAAATACAATTTCGAAGTCATACCAATGGGGTTCCTGATAGCGAAAATTGTTCTGATTTCTGCAGCCATAAATGCTTTCACCTACTCGCTGGCCGCCTACAAAGGCATTCCGAACATTCTTGTGCTTTTAGTCATCCTCATTGCCGGTTATACGTTCATAACCAACAAAACGGTAGTTGGCCGCCACATTTATGCCCTTGGCGGAAATGAGAAAGCCGCGAGGCTGTCGGGAGTCAAAACGCAGAGCATCGTTTTCTGGGTGTTCGTCAACATGGGTGTTTTGTCCGCGCTTTCCGGGCTCGTATATGCCGCAAGGCTCAACGCCGCCGTTCCCAAAGCCGGAGTCAACTTCGAGCTTGACGCCATCGCAGCTTGCTTCATAGGCGGCGCGTCGACTTCTGGGGGAATAGGCGCCGTTATAGGCGCTATCATAGGCGGACTTGTCATGGGTATCATGAACAACGGCATGTCAATGCTGGGCGTCGGCATCGACTGGCAGCAGGCGATAAAAGGACTGGTGCTGCTGCTGGCCGTGGCATTTGATACTTTTACCAAATCAAAATCCTGACCCGGTTGTGACAGGAGGATGCCTTGCTGAATACCGTAGTTCGCCTATCGAAAAAGTTTTTATCCCGAAAGGTCCGCAGCATAAAGTTGAGGCTTACCGTGTCGTTTCTTGCAATGATTGTTCCAATAATAATGCTCGGCATTATCTCCTTCGTAAAATTGAGCGGCATTGTCGGGAAAGGACGGAAGCCTCCTGTATAAATACGGTCCTTCTCGCCTTGAATCGTATAATCACGTTTAAGGAGCGATAATGGAAACAATGTTGAAACCGGGAAATCTCCCGTTGCTTAAGGTTGAAGGAATAACAAAATCATTCCCCGGAACCAGGGCGCTGTCTGAAGTCAGCCTCACGGTAGGATACGGAGAAGTGCATGCATTGATGGGGGAAAACGGGGCAGGCAAATCTACGCTGGTAAATATAATAACGGGCGTTATAAGGCATGATTCAGGCAGGATTTTCCTTGAAGGGGAAGAAGTCAATTTTGCCGGCCCGAAGCAGTCGAGAAACGCGGGAATTAGTTTCGTCCGTCAAGAACCTGCGCTTTGTCCGCACCTGAGCATTGCGGAAAATGTATTTGCCAGCCGGCTGCCAAAGACCGGGGCGGGCTTTTTGGTGGACTACAAAAGGCTGAATGAACGCTGTAAAAATGTACTGGCTGCTTTCAGGACGGATTTGGAGCCTTGGCAGAAGGTGGGAGGCTTAAGCCTGGCGCAGCTTCAGACGGTTGAAATAGCAAAAGCCGTAACTTCAAGCTGTAAATTGCTTGTGCTGGATGAGCCTACTTCATCCCTGAACCGTGCCGAGACACGCATATTGTTTGATATAATCCGCAAGTTAAAAGAAAAAGGCGTCGGAATACTTTATATCACTCACAGGATGGATGAAGTTTTTGAAATCTGCGACAGGGTAAGCGTGCTAAGAGACGGATGCCTTGCAGGAAGTATTAACGTTCGGGATGCGAGCAGGGAAACGCTAATGCAAATGATGACAGGAAAAGCCATGGACAGCCAATTCCCTTTAAAAGGCGGAAGTTTGAAGGAAGAAGTCATCCGGGTGGAGGGCTTTACTTCAGGGAAAATATTCGTTGATGCGAGTTTCTCCCTCTTCATGGGTGAAATTCTGGGGTTTGCCGGACTGACAGGTTCCGGAAGGACCGGATTGATGAGGGCTATATGCGGCATTGACAAAAAAGACTGCGGACAGATATATCTTCGTGGAAAGAAAGTGGAAATCAAAAGTTATTACCAGGCAATGAAGATGGGAATATGCTATATGCCCGAAGATAGAGTCGCACAGGGAATTTTTCTGAATATGAGTGTTTTGAGCAATATGTCGGCCGCGTGTCTTAACAGGATAAAGAACAAGCTTCTGATAAACCGCCGCCTGGAAAAAGGAATATGCGAACAATATCTCAGGATTCTCGGCATAAAAACGGCAAGCCTCAGGCTGAAGGCAGACAGTTTAAGCGGAGGGAATCAGCAGAAAGTAATGCTTGCAAGGGCGCTCTCGAACAATCCTGCGATACTTATCATGGATGAACCTACAAGGGGAATGGATGTAGGAGCCAGGTCAGAAATTTACAAATTAACAAGACAGCTTGCAAATAATGGTTTAAGTGTTATACTAATATCATCGGATCTATCTGAAATTGCAGGTATGTGTGACAGGGTCGCGGTTATGCGCGAAGGAAAAATAGCGGGTATTGTAGAAAAAGATGAAATCAGTGAAGATAGGATAATGCGCCATATTTACGGGAAAAGCGCATAAAGAAAATTCAGGGAGGATTGCTTAAATGGTTTCGCCTTTCCTTATTAGAGCACGGAAAACCTGGCACAAGATTTTTATTATTTGGAGAAAAGTCACATCTTTACGGGAAGCAAACCTGATATTTCTTATAATTGCAGTAAGTCTTGCACTATCATTGCTTTCATACCATTTTCTAACGGTAGACAATCTTTTGTCCACCGCAATCGGCATGTCAGCCGATGGGATAATTGCGGTAGGTATGACCGTTGCCCTCGTATGCGGAGGATTTGACCTTTCGGTTGGCTCAGTCATGGGCTTGAGCGGCGTCACGGCCGGAGTGCTTTACCTGAGCGGAGTAGACATATGGCTCGCTTGTGTGGCTGGTCTTCTTGCGGGAATGCTGTGCGGGCTTTTAAACGGTTTTTTTATCGGAAAGATAGGCCTCAACCCTTTTATTGCGACGCTGGGAATCGCGGGAATAGCAAGGGGCGCGGCGTATGTGGAGACTCAGGGTTCTCCGGTTTCAATAACAGGTGTGTCCGCATCTTTCGCTTTCATTGGGGAAGGGAAGGTCCTTGGCATTCCATTCGCGGTTATACTGCTTGTAATCATTGCCGTATTCGGTGATTTCATGATGAGGAGATCCGAACCTTTAAGAAAAGTTTTCTACACCGGGAGCAATGAAAAGGCAGCCATTTTGTCGGGCATTAACACCGCCCGGGTAAAAACCGGCGTATACCTGCTCACCGCAACGCTTGCAAGCCTTGCCGGAATACTCAGCTTGGCAAGGTTTACCGTAGCAACGCCTACCGCCGGCATGGGTTCGGAAATGAGAAGCATATCCGCCGCAGTTATTGGCGGCGCCAGTTTGAGCGGTGGAGAGGGGACGGTATTCGGCGCCGTTTTGGGGGTAATACTTCTTAATCTTATCAACAACGGCCTTATTTTAATTAATGTGCCTGTTTTCTGGCAGGAACTGATAAATGGCGTCATACTTATATTTGCGGTAACATTGGATCATTTAAGCCACCAAAACGAGGTCAACAAATTAAAAGCAGTAAAATAACTCTTCCAAATCCGGATATGAGGAGGGATATAAATGCCGATATTAAAGAGGACGTCTGCAGTGATGCTGGCTGTCATATGCATGCTGGTGTCAGGGTTGCCGGGCTGTGTCGCGCAAAAAGAACCGGGGACAGGCAGTTCATCCGCAAGTCCTTTGATTGGTGACGAGAACGAGGAATATTACATGGTTACCTTTCTGTCGGGGATGGAATACTGGAAAGACTGCTACAGGGGGTTCGAGGACGCTGGAAAACTTTACGGAGTCAAAACGGTTTACACCGGGGCTACGCAGTATGATGTAAACCAGGAAGTAACGGCGCTTGAACAGGTCATTGCGAAAAGGCCTGCAGGCATAGCCGTGACATGCATAAACCCGGATGCATTTGTCGCCCCGATAAAAAAGGCAATAGGCATGGGAATTCCGGTTGTAACTTTTGATGCCGATTCGCCAAACAGCGGGAGGTATTCGTTCCTGGCTACGGGAAACGAATATGCGGGGGAGGTTGCCGCCCAGGCATTGGCAGAGCAGATCGGCCAGGAAGGCGGCGACGTTGTCATGATTACGCTTCCTGCGCAGCTCAACCATGAACAGAGAGCAGCCGGGTTTAAGAAGGCGTTGGAGACAAAGTACACCAACTTGAAGCTGGTTGGCGTAGGCAACGGAAAGAGCGACCAGACTGAGGCCGCAAAGGTTTTGGCAGGACTGCTCCAGGCAAATCCGGATTTGAAAGGAGTGTTCTGCACCGACGCAACAAGCGGTGTCGGGGCAGCTGCCGCCGTCAGGGAGGCGGGCAAGATCGGACAGGTCAAGATTGTAAGCTTCGATACCGAGAAAGGGACGCTGGATGCCATAAAATCGGGCATAATTTCCGCATCAATAGTCCAGGGGACATATATTATGGGCTACCAGTCAATGAACTTCCTGTATCATTTGAAACACAACCTGATAAACCCGATTGACGGCTGGAAAGAAAAAGGGATAGCCGCGCTGCCCCCGTATGTGGATACGGGAGTCAGCATTGTAACAAAGGAAAACGTCGAAGCGTTTTATAAAAAATAAAATAGTGCGCCATAACGCCATAGGGTTTCATTATAATTCGGCCTGATAGGGTATTCCCTTCTAAAAGCTCTTCCATCCGCTTTTGCCCAAACCATCTTTTGTTCCTCCGAGAAACTATCCACCGTTCCTTCTCCACCTTCAGCTACCGGAACACCGGATTATTTACAGGCCAAGAAGGCTTTTTCCCACTTAGAACCTCATCTATCCCCTGAGCTGCGTATAAGCCCATTTTTTTCATCGCCTCATAGGTAACTGCCGCAGTATGCGGTGTGATAATAACATTATCATGTTTAAGCAAAGGATGCGTAAGTTGGATTGGTGTCTCATTTAACACATCAAAAGCTCCCCCTGCAATAACTTTATTCTGAATAGCCGAAATCAGCGCTTTTTCATCAACTATCTCACCCCGTGCAGTGTTAATAAGATATGCAGATGGTTTCATAATTTTTATTTTGTCTTCGCTAACCAAACCTCTTGTGAAATTGTTAAGCGGCATATGAATTGAAACAAAATCCGCTTCCCTGAATATATCATTAATATCCTCTTTCAGCTCTATATATTCAGGCAAATTCTCTTTTGGTATATAAGGGTCATAACCAATCACTCTCATTTCAAAACCGTGATACGCTTTTTTTGCAAGCTGCATTCCTATTCTCCCCAGACCTAATATACCAAGCGTTTTACTATAAACTTCCTCCCCTAATATTTTTCCTGCTTCATTTGCTCCCCGCTCTCTGAAACAAATATCAATAGCCCTTGATTTTTTTGCACATCCAAGAATAAACAACATAACCTGCTCCGCTACGGCGTTAAAATTAGATGTTGGTGCGTTTACTACCCATATTCCTTTTTGTGCGGCATAATTAATATCTATATGGTCAACGCCTACTCCATGTCTTGCAATTACTTTCAATTTCGGAGCCGCATCTATGATTTTTGGTGTAATCGGCGCCATGCGGATTAAAATAGCTTCACAATCTCTGGCTTCTTTAGAAATAGTATCCTCGTCATCGGCACTTCCGCGAATAACCTCATACCCTCTTTCTTTTAAGTATTGTTCGCCAAACTCCATTATTTTTTGTGGTATAAGTACCTTTTTCATCGTCAAACTTCCCTTCAAGTATCGTTTAGCCTGTAATTAATTCCTGCTCAATTTTAAGCAATCGGTTATATTTTATGTTTCTCTCCAATACAACCGGCGAACCAAGTTTTACTTGTTTAGCACCCAAAGCAACCGCAAGATCGGCGATAAAATCGTCCGCAGTCTCACCTGAACGCATGGATATAATAAGATCCATACCATTATCTTTCGCCAGTTTGCATGCTTCTAAAGTCTCGCTGACTGTTCCTGCCTGATTGATTTTAACGAGGATGCCATTTGCGCTGCCGGCTTCAATTCCTTTTTTTAGGCGGGAAGTACTCGTTACAAAAAGGTCATCTCCAACGATTTGAATATACGGCAGCTCTTTTTTGAGGTTTGCAAAGCTGTGAAAGCAATTTTCCTCAAAAGCATCTTCCCAATATGTTACAGGAAATTTATTACATAATTTTTTATAATATTCTATGGTTTCCTTTTCATCAAGAGGTCCAAAACCAAAATTATATTTTTTGGTATCTTTATCATAAAAATTACCTGCGACAACATCAACCCCTAATGTTATTTCTCTGCCATATCCTAATTGTTCCGCAGCTTCCAGCATAAATTGAAATACGCTGTCAGAATCAGTCAAAGGAGGAGCTAGTGAACCGCCTTCCACCGGTACATAGCCAAACTTTTCATTGGTTAATGTGCCAAGCTTATACCTCAGTGATGAAAGTTTTTCAAGTGTATCGGCAAACAGTGATTCTGTTTTTAGAACATACATATAATCTTCAAATTCCAGACCGGAAGCAGAAAAGTTTCCCCCGGCGATAACGGTTGCAACAAGCCCTGGCATCTTAAATGCTGTGCTTCCTGGAGCAAGATATTTGTATACTGGTAATCCAACGCTTTTTGCACCCGCCTTGGCTGCAGCAACAGAAACGGCGAGGATTGCGTTTCCGCCTAAATTCCGCTTGTTTGAAGTTCCGTCCAATTCTTTCATTATGGCGTCTATTTCCGTTTGATTAATAACGTCTTTTCCGACTAATGCAGGTGCTATTATTTTATTTACGTTTTCAACTGCTTTTCTCACACCAAAGCCTTGATATCTAAAATCATTGTCATATAGTTCAAAGGCCTCATCCGCCCCTGTTGACGTACCACTCGGAGAAGATGCAGCCGTTACAATACCGTTTTCAGTTGTAAGTTCAACTTCAACCGTAGGTTTACCTTTTGCATTTAATATCTCTCTTGCCCGTACTGCTTTAATTCTGTCCATCTTTCCACCCCATCTTTTTGTTAATCAAGACAACACGAAGATTCATTATATTTGTTCCTGTATGTCCGGTTATTACTTCATCTTTAAGTTTGAGCAAAATACTTGATGCGTCATGTTTTCTGAGACATTCTTTAAGCGAAATACCCTCTTGCTCTATCCTTTGCTTTGTTTCTCCATCTGAAATGCCTCCCGCAATAGCAGTTGGACCATCTGTACCATCGCTATCAACACTAATGCAAACCGCAGGAAAATCCTTTTCAAGTTGCAGGGCAAAGCCCAGAACCGTTTCCTGATTAGGTCCTCCCTCTCCAAACGGACCTTTCCCACAAAAAGTAACCGTCGTCTCCCCGCCGGTTATCAGTGCACACGGGGGTATAAACGGAGAATTATTTTTTACTATCTCATTTGCGATACTTCCAAGCACAATGCCAACATCTTTGGCTTCACCATCCATTGAAACTGCCAGAATATGTGGACTGTACCCAAGTTCTTCAGCCCTATCAGCCATTTTTTTGCAAGCTTCAGATGGATCGGCTATATAAATCATAGTTTGCTTCATTGTATCGAAACTTTTGACTGTTTCGTTTTCTTTGGAAAGGACACCTTTCGTAAAATGGTTTTTAATGCCTTCGGGCGCGGTATTCCATAAATCGTATCTTTTCAGCACATCGATTGCGTCTTCAAATGTTGTCGGGTCTGTTAGGCACATATCAGGCCACGGCAAACCTTGAGTGCCTGTGTTCAGGGAAAATGTAACTATATGTGCCGGTTGGGAGATTCTTACCATATTGCCGCCTTTTAATTTGCATAAATGTCTGCGTACAATATTCATCTCAGCAATTGTTCCCCCTGACTTAAGCAGCGCGTCGTTTAATTCTTGTATCTCAGTAAGCGATATACCTTCAGGCGGGAGAACCACCAGCGATGAAGCTCCTCCGGTTATGGCCGCAAGAATTAAATCATTTTCTTTAGCACCCATTAATATCCGCTCAATTCTTTCCGCCGCCAATACGCTTCGTTCATCCGGATTAGGATGTGAAGATGTAAATAAGTCAATATGCGCAAGCTTTCGAGGATGCTCTTCCTTTACCGCAGCAAACCCTTTAGTTATTTTATCTCCCAATATGCCGTCAATAGCTTCCATAATCGGAATTGTGGCTTTACCGGCTCCGATAACGTATATATTTTCAATCTGTGATAAGTCAAAGATATTATCCTTAATTCTCAGCTTATTACCTTCCAGTTTCATTATTTCAAAAATAGCTTCGGTCGGGATAGCCTTCAATATACCGCTCTCAATTATTGAAATCGCATCGCTTCTCATATGGATGAACTTCCCTTTAAGAAGCTGAGATTTGTTTTTTATAACATGGTTTTTCTCTTTCATTTTGAATCCTCAACAGTCAATAATTCTTCTATAAACCAAGATACGATTTTTTTACTTCCGAGTTATTTGAGAGAGCTTCAACAGTATCAGCAATAACAACATCTCCCGTCTCAAGTACATAAGCGCGCTTTGCGGCTTTTAATCCAAGCCACGCGCTTTGTTCTACCAGCAGAATTGACATGCCCTGTTCATTTACTTTTTTAAGTGCTTTAAATATATCATTAACGACTATAGGGGCAAGCCCCATAGAAG